>JANLYR010000036.1:0-7296 GCA_031365765.1 Hyphomicrobiales bacterium
CCAGAAACAAGGCCATGGCTGATCATCTGGAACAGCGCGCCGTCGATCCCCTGCCGGGTCAGGGTAAAGATGCCCATGGTGACGAAGCCCATGTGAGCGACCGACGAGTACGCAATCAGCTTCTTCATGTCCTCCTGCATCAGCGCCACCAGCGAGGTGTAGATGATGGCGATAACCGACAGCGCATAGACGAAATTCTGGAAATAGAGCGAGGCGTCGGGAAACATCGGCAGCGAGAAACGCAGGAACCCGTATCCGCCCATCTTGAGCAGGATAGCCGCGAGGATGACCGAGCCGGCGGTCGGCGCCTCGACATGCGCGTCCGGCAGCCAGGTATGAACCGGCCACATCGGCATCTTGACCGCGAAGGAGGCGAAGAAGGCAAGCCACAGCCAAGTCTGCATGGCGGGCGGAAAACCCGGATGGCGCGTCAGCAACTGGATGATGTCGGTGGTGCCCGACTGCCAGTACATGGCGATGATCGCCAGGAGCATGAGGACCGAGCCGAGCAGCGTGTAGAGGAAGAACTTGAAGCTGGCATAGACGCGGCGCGGCCCCCCCCATACGCCGATGATAAGGAACATGGGGATGAGGCCCGCCTCGAAGAACAGGTAGAACAGCACGAGATCGAGCGAGGTGAACACGCCGATCATCAGCGTTTCGAGAACCAGGAACGCGATCATGTATTCGCGGACGCGGCTTTCCACATGCCAGCTCGCCAGGATGCAGATCGGCATCAGCAGCGTGGTGAGAATGACGAACAGCATGGAAATGCCGTCGACCCCCATCTGGTATGACGCAAACAGGCCCAGCCATTCATGGCGCTCGACGAACTGGAAGCCCGGCTCCGCCGGATTGAAATTGACCCAGATGAGGAGCGACACGAGGAACGTGACGATGGTCGTCCACAGCGCACCCCACCGGATGTTGCGCAGCCCGACTTCGTCGTCACCCCGGACCATGAGGATGAAAGCGACGCCCGCCAGGGGCAGGAAGGTGACGGTCGAGAGGATGGGCCAGGACTGCATCAGCCCGCACCCCCGAACATGAACCACGAGATCAGTGCTGCAACGCCGATCATCATGGCGAAGGCATAGTGATAGACAAAGCCCGTCTGCAACCGGACAGCGCGTCCCGCGACATCGATCACGCTCGCCGCGATCCCGTCGGGCCCAAGACCGTCGATCACCACGCCGTCACCCACCTTCCAGAAGAAGCGGCCGAGCCACATCGCGGGGCGAACGAAGATCAGGTCGTAGAGTTCGTCGAAATACCACTTGTTGAGCAGGAACTGATAGATCGGCCAGTGCTGGACCGCGAGCTTCGATGGCAGCGACGTATCGACGATATAGAACCACACAGCCACCACGAACCCCGCCGCCATGGCAAGGGTGGGAGCCCACGCCACCCATTCCGGAACCTCGTGCATCGTGTGGATGATCGCGTTCATCGCAATCGAACCGTGCCAGAAATGCTCGTAGTCGTGGCCGATGAAATAATCCTTGAACACGAATCCGGCGGCCAGCGCGCCCGCCGCCAGCACGAACAGCGGAATGAGCATCACCGGCGGGCTTTCATGCACATGTTCGATCGTGTGGGCGTCGGCCTTGGGTCTGCCGTGAAACGTCATGAAGGCAAGCCGCCAGGAATAGAACGAGGTGCAGAAAGCGGCGATCACCAGAAGCGTGAAGGCAAAGCCCGAGCCGCCCGCGAACGCACTCTCGATGATCGCGTCCTTGGAATAATAACCGGCGGTGAAGGGAAACCCGGTGAGCGCCAGGTTGCCGATCAGCATCAGCGCCCAGGTGATGCGGATATGGGGAGCGAGCCCTCCCATCTTCCGCATATCCTGCTCCCCCGACATGGCATGGATCACCGACCCCGCGCCGAGAAACAGCAGTGCCTTGAAGAACGCATGCGTGAAGAGATGAAAGATGCCGACGCCATAAGCGCCCACGCCCAGGGCCACGAACATGTAGCCAAGCTGCGAGCAGGTCGAATAGGCGATGACGCGCTTGATATCGTTCTGCACGAGGCCCACGGTTGCCGCGAAAAACGCCGTCACCGCGCCGACGATGACCACCACGTCCTTGGCATAAGGCGCCAGCTCATATAGCGGCGAAAGCCTCGCCACCATGAACACACCGGCCGTCACCATCGTTGCGGCATGGATCAGCGCCGATACCGGAGTCGGCCCTTCCATGGCGTCCGGCAGCCAGGTGTGCAGCAGGAACTGCGCCGACTTGCCCATGGCGCCCATGAACAGCAAAAGACAGAGCGTGGTGAGCGTGTCGAGTTCCCAGCTGAGAAAATGCAGCGTCTTGCCGGTCTGCCCGGGTGCTGCGCCGAAGATCGTGTCGAATTCGATCGACTGGAAAACATAGAAGCAGCCGAAAATACCAAGCGCGAAACCGAAATCGCCGACGCGGTTGACCACGAACGCCTTGATCGCGGCGGCATTGGCCGATGGCTTTTGATACCAGAAACCGATGAGAAGGTAGGACATGAGTCCGACGCCTTCCCAGCCGAAAAACAATTGCAGAAGGTTGTCGGAGGTCACCAGCATCAGCATGGCGAAGGTGAAGAGCGAGAGATAGCTGAAGAACCGCGGCTGGTGCTCGTCGTGGCTCATATAGCCCAGCGAATAGACATGAACGAGCGAGGACACCGTGTTGACCACGACCAGCATGACGGCGGTCAGCGTATCGATGCGGAGCGTCCAGTTGGCGGTCAGCGCGCCCGACGAAACCCAGCGCAGCAGATCGATCTTTTCCGCATGCGGCTGGTCGAGAAAGCCGATGAACACTACCCAGCTCAATACCGCCGAGATGCAGAGCAGCGCCGTCGAGAGATACATGGGCCATGCCGGCCCGCCATGGTGGCCGTGGGGCTCGGCATGGACGACGGCCGCGCCGTGATGTCCGCCATAGACCTGAGCGTCGGTCCCCATCGCATGAAACAGCCGCGTTCCGGCGATGCCGGCGACGAGCGCTCCAATGAGCGGCAGGAAGACGATGGCCTGATAGATCATGAGTTGCCCGTCAGCCCTTCATCAGATTGATGTCTTCGACCGCGATCGAGCCGCGGTTGCGGAAATAGGTGACGAGGATCGCCAGCCCGATCGCCGCCTCGCCCGCGGCGACGGTCAGCACCAGGAGCGCGAACACCTGACCGACCATATCGCCAAGCGCCGTCGAGAACGCGACCAGATTGATATTGACGGCGAGCAGCATGAGCTCGATCGACATCAGGATGATGATGACATTCTTGCGGTTGAGAAAGATGCCGAGAATGCCAACGGTGAACAGGATCGCCGCCACGGTGAGGTAATGCGAAAGTCCAATGGTCATAACCCCTCTCCCGATTTCACCTTGCGGATCTCGATCGCCGTCGCGGGTCCCCGCGCCACCTGCCGGGCGACGTTCTGGCGCTTCACGCCCACCTTGTGGCGAAGGGTCAGCACGATAGCGCCGATCATGGCGACGAGCAGCACGAGGCCCGCCGCCTGGAAATAATAGATGTACTGCGTGTAAAGAATGCGCCCCAGCGCCTCGGTGTTGGTAACCCCGGTTGGCGTGGGCGCCGAAACCGTCTTGAGCGCGCCCGGCTCGATCACCCAGCTTCCGGCAACGAGCGCCAGTTCGACCAGCACGATGAGCCCGATGATGCCGCCAACCGGCAGATAGTTCAGCATGCCTTGGCGCAGTTCGACGAAATCGACGTCGAGCATCATGACGACGAACAGGAACAGCACGGCCACCGCGCCGACATAGACGACGACCAGGATCATCGCCAGGAACTCGGCCCCCAACAGAATGAACAGGCCCGCCGCATTGACGAAGCAAAGGATGAGAAACAGCACCGAATGCACCGGGTTCTTCGACGAGATGACCATAACCGCCGATGCGACCGCGACCCCGGCGAACAGATAGAAGAAGAGTGCGGAGATCATGTCCTGCTCACCGGTAAGGCGCGTCCATGGCGATGTTGGCCGCGAGCTCGCGCTCCCAGCGGTCGCCATTGGCCAGCAGCTTGTCCTTGTCGTACAGAAGTTCCTCGCGGGTTTCGGTGGCGAATTCGAAATTCGGCCCCTCGACGATGGCATCGACCGGGCACGCTTCCTGGCAGAAACCGCAATAGATGCACTTCACCATGTCGATGTCGTAGCGCGTGGTGCGCCGCGTCCCGTCATTGCGCCTTGGCCCCGCTTCGATGGTGATGGCCTGGGCCGGGCAGATCGCCTCGCACAGTTTGCACGCGATGCAGCGTTCCTCGCCGTTGGGATAGCGCCGCAGCGCATGTTCGCCGCGAAAGCGGGGGGACAGCGGCCCCTTCTCATGCGGGTAGTTGAGCGTCGCCTTGGGCGCGAAGAAATACTTCAGCGCCAGCCAGGTGGCGGAGGCGAACTCCCTGAGGAAGAGCGAGCGTGCGGCCTGTTCCAGTCTCATCTCATCATCCGTAAAAGCCGCCCAGCAGAAACCCCACGAGCGGCAGGACCAGCAGCGCCTGCACGCGAAGAAACGTCATGATCGAGCGGGGATCGTGCCCCTGCGTGCCCGTGACCTTCGCCTCTTCAAACCGCCAGCGCAGTGCCGGATAGACGAAGCGCTGCACCACGGCAAGCTCGGCCACGCCCAGTGCCAGGAACACGATGGCGAACAGCAGCCCGTTGAACCCTCCCCCGCTCACGGCGCCCATCCGAAGGCAACCAGCACGCCCGCTGTCAGCACCACCCAGAACAGCGACAGCGGCAGAAACACCTTCCAGCCAAGCCGCATCAACTGGTCGTAGCGGTAACGCGGCACGATCGCCTTCACCATGGCGAACATGAAGAACACGAACAGAACCTTGATCAGGAACCACACGACGCCCGGAACCCAGTTGAGCACCGGAACATCGATGATGGGCAGCCAGCCGCCGAGGAACAGGATGGTGGTAAGCGCGCACATCAGCGTCATCGCCACATATTCGCCGAGCATGAACAGCAGATAGGGCGTCGAGGAATATTCGACCATGAAGCCCGCCACCAGTTCCGATTCAGCCTCGACCAGATCGAAGGGCGGCCGGTTCGTCTCGGCCAGAGCGGAAACAAAGAACACGATGAACATCGGGAACAGCGGAATGAAATACCAGTCGAGGAACGAACTCGGCAGGCCCAGCATGGTGCCAAGCCCCGTCGCCTGCGACATCACGATGGTGCTGAGATTGAGCGAACCCGCGCACAGCAGCACGGTGATGATGACAAAGCCGATCGACACCTCGTAGGACACCATCTGTGCGGCCGAACGCAGCGCCGCCAGAAACGGATATTTCGAGTTCGACGCCCAGCCCCCCATGATCACGCCATAGACGCCGAGAGACGACAGCGCGAACAGATAAAGAATGCCGACATTGAGATCGGCGATCACCCATCCAGCCGACAGCGGCACCACGGCCCAGGCGCCAAGCGACAGCACCGCAGTGACGATGGGCGCCAGCACGAACACGCCCTTGTTGGCGCCGTCCGGAATGATGACTTCCTTGAACACGAATTTCAGCAGGTCGGCGAAGGATTGCAACAGGCCCCATGGTCCCACCACATTGGGTCCGCGCCGCATCTGCACCGCGGCCCACACCTTGCGATCGACCAGGATGAGATAGGCGACGACGATCAGCAGCGCGGTGAGCAGCACGACGCTCTGCAGCACGATAAGCCCGACAAGGGAAACCATTTCCAGCATGGCTATTCCGCCGCCTCAAGCCGCGCCGCGCGCTTGACCTCCGAACACTCCGCCATGATGCGCGAGGCCCGCGCGATGGGGTTGGTCAGGTAGAAATCCTTGACCGGCGAAACGAAGGGGTCGGACGTGGTGCTTCCCGCGCCCCGCGTCAGTTCCATGAGCGAGGAGGGATCGGCCGGCGTCACCTGGTCGATCCGTGCCAGCTGCGGCGCGATTTTGTACATGGCGCCGCGCAGTTCATCGAGGTTGTTCCACGGCAATGTGTAGCCCAGCACTTCCGACAGCGCCCGGATGATGGCCCAGTCCTCGCGCGCCTCGCCCGGCGGAAAAGCCGCGCGCCGCGTGAGCTGCGGTCGGCCTTCGGTATTCACATAGGTTGCCGGCTTCTCGGTATAGGCGGCGCCGGGCAGGATGACGTCGGCCCGGTGCGCGCCGGCATCGCCGTGGCTGCCCTGATAGATGACGAATGTAGAGCCAAGCTTTCCCATGTCGATTTCGTCCGCCCCCAAGAGATAGAGCACGTCGAGTCCGCCATTGCCCGCCGCCTCGAGGATCTGCGCGGTGGACTTGCCGCCATCGCCCGGCAGCGCGCACACATCGAGTGCCCCCACCCGGCCCGCTGCCGTATGCAGCACGCTGAAACCGTTCCAGCCGTCGCGGATGACGTTCTGGTTCTGCACCAGCCGCATGGCCTGCGCCATGACCGCGGCTCCATCGGCACGGCCGAACGCCCCCTGGCCCACGATGATCATGGGGTTTTTGGGAGCGGTATCAAGCGGCTCGCCGATCAGCTTGGACAGGCTTTCAGGGCCTGCACCCAGATAGGAATAGGGATAGGTGAGATCGGCCCGCTCGCCGATGACTCCAATGGTGCAGCCGCCCTTCAGATAGCGCTTGCGGATGCGGGCATTGAGCACTGGCGCTTCAAGCCGCGGATTGGCGCCGAGCAGCAGGATCGCATCGGCCTGCTCGATGCCAACGATCGTCGCGTTGAACAGATACCCGGCACGGCCCCCAAGCGAGCCCAGCATGGAGCCATCCTGCCGGCAGTCGATGCTGGAAATCCCAAGTGCGATGGCCAGCTGCTTGACCGAGAACGCCTCTTCCGCGGCGGCCAGATCGCCCACCAGGATGGCAACGCGGTCGGCCGCAGCACTTTTCATCTTCTGCGCGATCCGCATGAACGCCTCGGTCCAGGTCGAGGGCCGGAGCTTGCCGAATTCGCGGATATAGGGCCGGTCGAGGCGCTGGCTTTTCAACCCGTCCCAGACAAACCGCGTCTTGTCGGAAATCCACTCCTCGTTCACATCCTCATGGGTGCGGGGCAGGATGCGCATCACTTCGCGCCCGCGCGAATCGACCCGGATCGACGATCCCACTGCGTCCATGACATCGATGGTTTCGGTCTTGCGCAGTTCCCACGGCCGCGCCTTGAATTCATAGGGCTTGGAGACCAGCGCCCCCACCGGACAGAGATCGATGATGTTGCCCTGCAGTTCGGACGAAATGGCGCGATCGAGATAGGTGGTGATCTCCATGTCTTCACCGCGACCAGTCGCACCCATTTCCTCGATCC
>JANLYR010000041.1:0-5863 GCA_031365765.1 Hyphomicrobiales bacterium
TGGGCGGCGAGCAACGTTTGCGGCGCCGGCTTTGCGATCACGCCGGCGAAACCTGCGGGCGCCGCATGAACGTGCGTGTCAGTTGGGTGTTCGACGCCGCCGCGCAGTGCGCTCGCGATCACCGCGCGTGACAGAGCCGGGAAGGCAGCAATCCGTTTTGGCTGCACCAAGTAAGCGATCCCGAACGCGATCCGTTGCAGTCGCCGCAGTAGCGGTTCGCGGAACAATGTCGCGCGGCTTGGTCCCGGCTGGCTTTGTGTTTGCGCAAGCACTGCGGCTTGGCTTGCCGTTTGCGGCAGGAGGAGTGGCAGCATTGGATTCACCTGGTTCTGGGCGTTGCCGGCGGCGCCGTATCTCGGTGAAACCACGCAAAACCGGTGCCAGGACACGGTTCAGTGAATAGCCCGTTGGCTGGAACGGCGGTTGCAGCGGGTCCCGCATGACGAGGTACTCAGGGTGCCGCAAGGCCGGATGTGTACCGCAATGAAACAACGCCAATCTGGAGCTGTGCCATGGCCCAACCGCACGAGACGTCTCATAGCGTCGTATCCCGCAGTGCCTGGATCGATGCCGCCAAGGGGCTGTGCATCATTCTGGTGGTCCTGTTTCACTCGACGCTCGGCGTCGAAAAGGAACTCGGCACGCTAACCTGGATGCACCCCGTCATCGAGTGGGCGCGGCCGTTCCGGATGCCCGATTTCTTTCTGATCTCCGGCCTATTCCTTGGCGCGCGGATCGCTTGGCCATGGCGGCGCTATCTGGATGCGAAAGTCATTCACTTCGCCTATTTCTACGTGCTCTGGTTCAACATCCACTTCGTCTTGCGGCTCAAGGGCGTGATCGCGGATGTGGGCGTCAACGGTGCGCTGCTGCAGTACCTGCGCGGTTACGCCGATCCGTTTGGATCGCTCTGGTTCATCTATCTGCTCGCGGTGTTCTGCATCGTCGTGAAGCTGCTGCATGGGCAAGTGGCCTGGATGATCACCGGTATTGGCCTTGCCGCGCACATCCTGGTGCCGCACACGGGCGTGTTCATCGTCGACGAGTTCGTGTCGCGGTTCGTGTTCTTCTACGTGGGCTACGCCTACGCGCCGGTCATTCTCAAGGCTGCTCGCCATACCGCCACTGCACCGCGCACCCTCATTGTCACGGCACTTGGCCTTTGGGCGGTCGCGAACACACTTGGTTTACTGACCGGGCTCGCGGCCATGCCGGGGTTCGAGTTGGTGTTCGGCGCTGCCGGTATCGCCGCCGTGATAACGGTCTGTGTTGCGCTGACCTCTGGGTCGTTTGCGAGCCGGTCTAAGACGATCCCCGGCACGCGACTAGGGGACGCATTGGTCTACTGCGGCAAGCATTCCATCGTAATCTACCTCGCCTTCACGCTGTTCATGGGCCCGGCGCGGGCACTGATGCTGAAATTCGCCCCGATGCTGAACGGCGGTGTTGTCGCGATCCTATGCGCTGCGGCAGGTCTGCTGGGTGCGCTGGCCCTGCACTGGTTGGTCCGTCGTACGAGCCTGGCGTTCCTGTTCGAGCGGCCGGCGTTCTTCCGGTTGGCGGCCGATGCGTTCTCCTCTAAGGACCGGCGGCCGGTTGCCGCGTAGGCCGGCCTCCAATCCACCAGAGTCGCTGCGGACGTCGAATCCGTCCTTGACATGTGGCCAATGGGTGCCTATCTAGCCCCGTGCGTTAGCACTCATCTCTTGTGAGTGCTAGCTGCACACCCCTCATCTCCTGTCATCAGCGCGCAAAAATTCCTTTGCGCCTTGTTATGGCAGACGAAACGGAGCCTCTCTCACATGAAATTTCGTCCCCTCCACGATCGCGTGGTTGTCAAGCGCGTCGAGAACGAAACCAAGACCTCCGGCGGCATCATCATCCCCGATACCGCTGCCGAAAAGCCCCAGCAGGGCGAAATCATCGCCGTCGGGCCCGGTGCCCGCGATGAAGCCGGCAAGCTCGTGCCGCTCGATGTCAAAAAGGGCGACAAGGTCCTGTTCGGCAAGTGGTCCGGCACCGAAGTCAAGATCGACGGCAAGGACCTGCTGATCATGAAGGAAAGCGACATCATGGGCGTGTTGGATAAGTGACGCCGCTGCGCGGCAGGCAATAGGCAATAGGGAATAGGCAATAGGTTCTCCGAACCGGCCACGCCCCACCCGCCCCTATTGCCTACTGCCTTTTGCCTATTGCCTCACACCTCTTCCCAGATTCCCAACAGGAGCACGCCCACATGGCTGCGAAAGACGTAAGATTTTCCTCAGATGCCCGCGACCGTATGTTGCGCGGCGTCGACATCCTCGCCAACGCGGTGAAGGTGACCCTCGGCCCCAAAGGCCGTAACGTGATCATCGAAAAGAGCTTCGGCGCGCCGCGCACGACCAAGGACGGCGTCACCGTCGCCAAGGAAATCGAACTCGAAGACAAGTTCGAGAACATGGGCGCGCAGATGGTGCGCGAAGTTGCCCAGAAGACCAACGACGTCGCCGGCGACGGCACCACGACCGCAACGGTCTTGGCCCAGTCGATCGTGCGTGAAGGTTTGAAGTCGGTTGCGGCCGGCATGAACCCGATGGATCTGAAGCGCGGCATCGATAAGGCCGTCGCCCAGGTCGTCGAAGAGATCCAGAAGAAAGCCAAGAAGGTCAAGAACTCGGCCGAAATCGCCCAGGTCGGCACCATCTCGGCGAACGGCGAATCCGCCATCGGCGACATGATTGCCGAAGCCATGCAGAAGGTTGGCAACGAAGGCGTCATCACCGTTGAAGAAGCCAAGAGCCTCGACAGCGAATTGACCGTCGTCGAAGGCATGCAGTTCGATCGCGGCTATCTCTCGCCGTACTTCATCACCAACGCCGAGAAGATGATCGCTGAGCTCGAAGACCCCTACATCCTGATCCACGAGAAGAAGCTCTCGACACTGCAGCCGCTGCTGCCGGTTCTCGAAGCCGTGGTTCAGTCGGGCCGTCCGCTGCTGATCATCGCTGAAGAAGTCGAAGGCGAAGCGCTCGCAACCCTGGTTGTCAACAAGCTGCGCGGCGGCCTCAAGATCTGCGCCGTCAAGGCACCGGGCTTCGGCGATCGCCGCAAGGCCATGCTGGAAGATATCGCGGTTCTGACCCACGGCCAGACCATCAGCGAAGATCTCGGCATCAAGCTCGAGAACGTGACGCTGGAAATGCTCGGCCGCGCCAAGCGCGTGCGCGTCGAAAAGGAAAACACCGTCATCATCGACGGTTCGGGCAAGAAGAAAGAAATCGAAGCCCGCGTCAACCAGATCAAGGCGCAGATCGAAGAAACCACTTCGGACTACGACCGCGAGAAGTTGCAGGAGCGTTTGGCCAAGCTCGCTGGCGGCGTTGCCGTCATCAAGGTCGGCGGCGCCACCGAAATGGAAGTCAAGGAGCGCAAGGACCGCGTCGACGACGCGCTGAACGCAACCCGGGCCGCCGTTGAAGAAGGCGTCGTTGCCGGCGGTGGCGTCTCGCTGCTGAAGGCCTCGAACGCGATCACCGTCAAGGGCGACAACGACGACCAGGATGCAGGCATCCAGATCGTGCGGCGCGCGCTGCAAGCTCCGATCCGCCAGATCGCCGACAACGCCGGCGTCGAAGGCTCGATCGTGGTCGGCAAGGTGCTCGAATCGAAAAGCGCGACCTATGGCTACGACGCGCAGAACGACGAGTACGGCGACATGATTGAAAAGGGCATCATCGACCCGGTCAAGGTTGTGCGCACGGCGCTCCAGGACGCGGCCTCGATCGCCTCACTCATGATCACCACCGAAGCCGGTATCGCTGAATCCCCGAAGAAGGGTTCGGGCGGCGGCGGCATGGGCGGCGGCATGGGCGGAATGGGCGGCATGGACGGGATGATGTAATCCTGGCGGCTGTTTAACGCAAAGAATAGAAGCCGTCCCAGAGTCATCTGGGGCGGCTTTGTTGTTGACGGTTCGAGGTTGCGGGTTCAAATTCCCGCAATGGACTACACAAAGATCATCACCATCGAACCCGGTAAGCGCAGTGGCAAACCCTGCATCCGCGGCATGCGCATTACCGTCTACGACATTCTCGAATATCTGGCCGGTGGCATGACACAAGACGAGGTGCTGGCAGAGTTCCCGGAGCTCACGCCCGAGGACATCCTCGCCTGCTTTGCCTACGCAGCCGACGTGGGACGCAGAACGCACAGTGTCGACCGCAAACAGGCGGCTGAATGAAGCTGCTGTTCGACGAGCATCTGCCGAGATCGATGGTTCGTCGAACAATCGACCTCTGGCCGGGCTCATCGCATGTGCTGCTATGCGGCCTTGGCTCGACCGACGACGCGATTATACGGGCATTCGCTGCGGACCAGGGTTTCGTGATTGTCACCAAGGACAACGATTTCTACGCCTCATCGATTGTCAAAGGCGCGCCGCCAAAAGTAATTTGGCTTCGGATCGGGAACTGCTCGGTTTCTCAGCTTGAGAACATGCTTCGGCTCCACGCGCCGGTGATCGCGGCCTTCAACGAGGATGCGGTTACGGCGATTCTGACGTTGGCATGACAACGAAGCCGGTCGGTCGAATAACAGCGTTCGCCCGCGACTGACCCAGTTGAAACCCGAACGATGACTACGGCGACATGATCACGGCGCGCGCAAAGTCGCGTAGCGATGTGCGCGCTATGAACTTGAACCGTCCCGGGGCAACCTGGGGCGGCTTTTTTTGTATGATAAATAGCAGGATGCTCGTACTTGCCATCTTTCAATGATTGTCTAACCAGCGTTGGGCGGTGCATTTTTTGTGGTGCCTCCTCGTCGGATTGCTGAGCTGGCTGAGGAGAATTTGGAATGTCTGTGACCGCTGAAATCGAGGCTCTTGAAGCAGCGCTCGAGCGCGCCAAAGCAAGATTTTCGGCGGCTATAAAAGCCATGGCGCCAAAACATAAGGGCGGCGAGCCCGAAGAATTTGATGCCGCTTGGCAGGCGGTGCTTGAAGCGGAGCGCGCGCTCTCTTTGGCGAAACATGAGCCTCATGCCGTTCCGCTACCGTTTCCAGTGCAATGGGATACCGGAGCGCCGACGCCGTTACTGTTGAAAAGCGATCATAAAACATTTCTTGTGTTCTATATGCGCGATGTCGACCCGAATTGGGACGGGACCTACACCAACGTGCGCCGGACTGATGCCGCCGCGGTTGGGCATTTGGCAGTGTGTGAGTTTGAGCGGTGCCTGGCTGCAAAAATGGGTTCGCCTAACGATGAGGCGTTTCATGGCCATCCGCTCTATGGCAAGGGCCTGCAAGGGTACCGGCCGATGCGCGTCGAGAATTCCTTATGGATACATGAGATTGAGAAGATAAATTCCGCGCACCACAATTACAGACCGGCTATGTGGCAGGGATACACGCATTATATATTCGGATTTCACGATTCGACATTTGAATGTATCGCAAAATCGGTGACGGTTGAGGTGCGCGAATCGTCATTGCCGGACTTGCTTCGAGAAATTAGTGCCAAACTTGCGGAATGATCACGTTTGCAGACGGAATCGCGATTGGGGCAAGAATCGGCAACATCGGTCGCCGCCTTAGTTAGCGCCTTACCCCAATCAAAACCTCCGCCGGAATCCCGAGCCCTTCATGCAGTCGCCGGATCATCGCCAGCGTTAGCGCACGCTTCTTGGACAGAACTTGTTCAACAAGTTCAATTGAGCCGATCAGAGGCACGAGATCGGACACGCTCAACCCCTTCTGCTCCAGTGCGAGTTCGATTGCGGATATCGGATCGGGTGCCTCCACCGGATAACGTGTGGCTTCATAGGCTTCAATGAGAGTTGCGAGCACGTCTAGGCGATCACCCTCGGGCGTACCGAGGTT
>JANLYR010000072.1:0-2160 GCA_031365765.1 Hyphomicrobiales bacterium
CGTTCGGCCAAAGGGTGGCTTCCAACTCCGCGTAGGCGGCGGCCTCGTCATGGAACCAGGGGGCGGACAAAGCGGACATCGGTCTATCTCCTTGACCGCATTCCTACCCTGCCCAATCGTGTTTGTCAACTACGTAATCGCCCAATCGAAGAGAGTGTGGATGTCGGTGCGCAGCAACAATCCATTGTAGACTTGGTCGGTCGAGGGACCATTGTAGGGAGAAATGTGGGCCGCTTCCAGAACGTCCTCTATATCGCAATTCGTAACGGCGCAGCGCCCGCCGTAGGCGTCCATGAGTCTTGCGCGGAATGTTGCCTGGCCTCGACGAATGCATACTGCTCTCATGGCCCGCTCGCGATCGTCTATCACGCTGACGGGATCGAATGCGGAATCGTCTGCCTTTTCGCTGTCGATTGTCGGTATCCCCATCAGCAACGTCGGTGCCAGACGCCGCTCAATTTTACCGGCTATGTCATCCGAGACTGAAAGTCCACTGGCCGGCGCCAGCGGTTCTCAATGCGAGTGAGTCGCATTTGGCGTTAGCGCCGGGCATGGGGTGAGTCTCAAAGGCCACACCCGGGCAAAATCCGCGGTGAATCGCCAATCACAGCTTCCGGCACGGGCCGCCAGTACGATTCGCTCCCCGTGTGAACCGCCTCGCGACCCTTCTCGACCACCTGCGGGAACGCCTCGAGACGTTCCCGGACAAGCGTCACGGGGCGAACCAGATCTATGCGATGGCCGATATCGGCATGGCGGCGTTCTCGGTCTTCTTCATGCAAAGCCCGTCCTTCCTGGCCCATCAACAGCGGCTGCTCGACGGCCACGGCCGGTCCAATTGCGAAACCCTGTTCGGGATGAGCCGGATCCCCTCGGACAACCACATCCGGGCCATGTTGGATCCGGCCGAACCCGCTTTGCTGCATCCGGTGTTTGGCGCCGTGTTGACGGAACTGATCCAATCCGGCGGCATCGACGGCTTCCGCCAGTCCGACGGTCACGTGCTGATCGCCCTGGATGGCACCGAGACCTTCCGGTCCTACAAACTTCATTGTCCGAACTGCTCGAAAAGGCTGCGAAGCAACGGCAACACCGAGTATTTCCACGCCATGCTCGGAGCCACGCTGGTCTCGCCGGGGCACAACCACGCCGTGCCGCTGGAACCCGAATTCATCGCCCCCCAGGATGGGGCGGAGAAACAGGACTGCGAGAACCGCGCGGCCCACCGCTGGCTCGCCGCGCACGGTGCTCAATACGCCCACCTCAATCCGATCTATCTCGGAGACGATCTGTTTTCCCACCAGCCGATGTGCGAGGCCGTCCTGGCGGCCGAGGGGCATTTCCTTTTCGTCTGCAAGCCCGCGACGCACACCCTGATCCAGGAATACATCACCGGTGTCCGTTTGCAGAGTGTTACGGAACGGGTCAGGGACGGCCGGACCTGGGTCACGCACCAGTACCGCTGGATGAACGGCGTCCCGCTGCGCGACGGCAAGGACGCGCTGGCGGTCAACTGGCTGGAATTCAAGATCATCGATGCCGGCGGCAAGGTCACATACCACAACAGCTTCATCACGGACCTGCCGGTCGGCCGGAAGACGGTGGCGAGACGCGCCGCGTGCGGCCGGGCACGGTGGAAGATCGAAAACGGCTCGTTCAACGTGCTGAAAACCCAGGGCTACAACCTCGAACACAATTTTGGCCACGGCAAACGGAACCTCGCGGCGATCCTCGTCGCGCTCAATCCGCTCGCCTTCGCGTTCCATACCATCTGCGACCTGGCGGAAGAGCCATGGCGTACGGCACGGTCCAGGGCCGGGGCGAGAACGCGGTTCTTCACCCGCATGGCGGCGATCACCGAGTTTCTGATCTTCGGGTCCTGGGACGAGCTACTGGAAACGCTGGCCTTCACGCGGCCGCCACCCCGGCCGCCCTGATCAAACTCCGGCACGAACGCCCCACATCTACACATCGTGAAACCCTCAAAAATCCGCACCAGAGCTAAAATGAGAATTGCTGCCCGGAGGGGACGCCCCTCACCCGAGGACCCCACCCTTGCCTTCCCCCGACCCCGCCGTGCGATACCATCCCCCGAACGGGCCGGACGAACCGGCCGCCAAGGGGAGGCGATCCAGGTGACACGATTCGCGCGGACTCTGG
>JANLYR010000094.1:0-2821 GCA_031365765.1 Hyphomicrobiales bacterium
GAACAGGCCTTTGCCTTCAGCCGCAAGCTGTTTTCGACCAAGGAATTCGGCGAAGTCGTTTCCCTCCAGCATAGCTTCGTCAAGGACCAGGCCGAAGCTTTCCAGACCCAGGCCGGCGAATTGAATGAAATTGCCGTGCGCCTGACGAACGAGACAGCTCAGCCGCTGAAGAGCAGCTTTGAAAAATCCGTCAAGGACTTCGGCAAGTCCTTTGCTGCTTAAGCCGGTTTAACCTTTCGGCTGAAGGCCCGCGATTGTCGCGGGCCTTTTTGTTTGCTTGAATTTGCAGGCGCACATCGCTAGTTTGCGCGGCACTTGAAGATGCAGCTGTAGCTCAGTTGGTTAGAGCGCCGGATTGTGGATCCGGAGGTCGGTGGTTCGAGCCCACCCAGCTGTACCAGCCACAGACCGGGGCTATTTGCTCCAAGAAAAAAAGCCCGCAAGCGTTTAACCCGGTAAAATTAAAGCCTTCTAGGGGCTTCCCATTGCTCCGCCTCGTGCGCATTAAGCTTCAAAGTCATAAAGCCTGCGGTTTTCTGGCCCCGTCACTCCGGCTTGTGCGTCGCCTGGCGCACCGCGATCGCATCGCGCAATGCAGCCTCGACCTGCGGGTTCTGCTCCATCAGCTTGAGCACATCGGCGGCGTCGAGCACCAAGAGTTCGCAAGGCTGCCGGGCAATCACGGTTGCCGTCCGCCTGGTTCTGCCGAGCACCGCGATCTCGCCAAAAAAGTCGCCCTCGCGGAGCCTGACCGAACCATCGGGCACGACCACCTCGACCTGTCCGTGGGCTATGAAAAACATGCTCTCGCCCTTCTCGCCCTTGCGCAAGATGACCGCGTCCTGCGGAACCTTGCGTGCCTTGAGATTGCTGGTGAGCTCCGACACCGCCACCGCATCAAGCGTTGAGAACAGTGGCACGCGCGCAACCATGCTGTAGTTGATGATAAAATCACGCCGCCGCATTTCGGCGAGAAAACTAGTGGCGATGATGGCAATCGGCAATGCGAAGAAGATAAGCCCCCCGACGATCACCGCACCGGCCGCGATCTTGCCTGCCGGCGTGACTGGCACAACGTCGCCGTAGCCTACAGTGGCGAGCGTCACGATGGCCCAATACATGGCATCGGGAATGCTTGCGAAGCGCTCGGGCTGCGCGGCATTTTCGAGCAGGTACATGATGGTTGCCGAAACCAGCAGCATGCCGAGGCCGATCATGCCCGTCGCCATCAGCGTGCGCCATTCGGCAGCCAGCACCCGGCCGACCGTGGCGAGCGCCGGCGAATAGCGTGATAACCGGAAAAAGCGCAAAACCTGAAACAGCAGTATGGCCGCGCGCGCATCGGGCGCTATTGTATGCAGCACAAGCGGCACAAGACCTAACGCATCGAGCACCATGAGTGGCGTCATGGCGTAGATCACTGCACCTCGCCACGGCCCGGCTCGAACGTAAAGCGGATGCTCCGGTGCCGTCCACAACCGCAATACATACTCGACGAGAAAGAATGCTCCGAAATAATATTCGGCATCGGTCAAATTGGTGCGCGCAACGCCGCTCAGCGCCGGCACGGTCGAAGCTACTGCGAACAGAACGCTCAACAGGATGACGGCGAAGCACAGCCAGCTGAAGAGACGTGAGGCGATAGTATCGGTGACACCCGGCTCGATGATGTTATAAAAGATGCGGCGCAACTTGCCGTGCATGTGTCGCAATCCTTCCCTCTACCGCGTCACATGGTGCACGTTAATAGTCATCGAGCGGGCTCGAGCAGCTTGTGATAGCGGGGATGATTGCGGATGGGGTCGAGATCGGAATCGTTCGTCATCCATAGTTTGAAGTCGGCTCCCACATGCCGCAAGCACGTCTCCAGCAGATCGATGGCCCGATCGCTCTCGCCCAGCAGCGAATAGGTGCAGGCGGCGTTGTAGCGGGCGAGGTTGTCGTCCGGATCGATCGCCAGGGCGCGCGCCAGCCATTCCTTCGCCCTGTCGCGCTCGCCGAGGTAGGCAAGCGCGCAGGCACCCTGCTGCGCCGGCTTGGAGCTTTCCGGATGCAGCCGGAGCGCTTCTTCGGCCCGTTTCACTCCGAGCCGCGCATATCTTGCCGCCTCCTCTGGGCGCCCGAGGGACTGAAATACACTCGAGAGGAACAGCGGCGCCTGATAGTCGTCGGGCTGAATCTCCATGGCGCGAAGGTAATGCTGTGCGGCGCGCTCGAAGTCGCCCTTGGTGACGCAAAACTCCGCAAATAACTGATTGGCCTCATGACAATTGGGATCAAGCGCAAGCGCCTGTTCGAAATCGGAAGCCGCTTCGGTGGGGCGGCTGCCGATTGATAAGGCATATCCGCGCGCGGCATGGGCTTCCGCCAGATTTGGATCTATCGCCAAAGCCTTGCCGGCGGTCGCCAGGATCTGGTCGGCCGAAATCGCGACGCCATGCTTGGAATAGAGGCGCGAGTCGCAATTCGCCATGCCGGCATAGGCGCGCGCGTAATGTGGATCCAGTTCCACCGCCCTGGTGAACATGCGCCGCGCCAGGGTTAACGACGATTTGGTCCCCATGACGAAGTACTGGCGGCCTCTCAGATAGTTGGTGTAGGCCTCGACATTGTCGGTCGGCGCCTGTTCGATCGCCTTCTTCTCCTCCGGCAGCAGCTTCACCTTGAGCTGCTCAACGATCGTTTTGGTGATCTCGTCCTGAACGGCGAAGATGTCGGTGAGGTCGCGGTCATAGCGTTCGGCCCACAGGTGGCCGTCGTTTGCCCCTTCAATCAATTGGGCGGTAATGCGCACCCGGTTTCCGGCCTTGCGAACGCTGCC
>JANLYR010000114.1:0-3791 GCA_031365765.1 Hyphomicrobiales bacterium
CGCCGTCAGCGACGTCTTGCCATGATCGACATGCCCGATCGTGCCGATGTTGCAATGCGGCTTGTCGCGGTTGAATTTCTCTTTGGCCATCGGAGTGCTCCGTTCTTCAATCTGTTCAGGCGAATTTCTTCTGCACTTCCAGGGCGACGTTGCCGGGCACCTGGTCGTAATGATCGAACTGCATGGTATAGCTGGCGCGCCCCTGGCTCATCGAGCGCAGGTTGTTGATGTAACCGAACATGTTGGCCAGCGGCACCATCGCATTGACGATCTGCGCATTGCCGCGCATCGACGTGCCGATGATCTGGCCGCGCCTCGAATTGAGATCACCGATGACGCCGCCAAGGAATTCCTCAGGGCTGGTGACCTCGACCTTCATGATGGGCTCGAGCAGGATCGGTCCGCATTTCTGCAGGCCCTCGCGCAGCGCCTGACGCGCCGCGATCTCGAAGGCGATGGCCGACGAATCGACTTCGTGGAAGGCGCCGTCGGTGAGAGCGATCTTGATATCAACGACCGGGAAGCCCGCGATGACACCCGCCGTCAGCACCGAGTTCAATCCCTTTTCGACACCGGGGATGAATTCCTTGGGCACCGTGCCGCCCACGACCTTGCTCTCGAACTCATAACCGGCGCCCTTTTCATTGGGCTCGATCTCGAGAATGACGCGGGCGAACTGGCCGGTGCCGCCCGTCTGCTTCTTGTGGGTGTAATCGATTTCCTGCTTGCGCGTGATCGTCTCGCGATAGGCGACCTGCGGAGCGCCGACGGCGACTTCCACCTTGTGGGTGCGCTTCAGAATGTCGACCTTGATGTCGAGGTGAAGCTCGCCCATGCCCTTTATGATGGTTTCGCCCGATTCCTGATCGGTCGAGACGCGGAAGGACGGATCCTCGGCGGCCAGCTTGTACAGCGCCACCGCCATTTTTTCCTGGTCGGCCTTGGTCTTCGGCTCGACCTTCATTTCAATTACGGGTTCGGGGAATTCCATCTTCTCGAGAATGACGGGCTTGGCCGGATCGCACAGCGTATCGCCGGTGCGTGATTCCTTGAGGCCCACCAGCGCCACGATGTCGCCGGCATAGGCTTCGGCGATTTCCTCGCGATTGTTGGCGTGCATGAGAACCATGCGGCCGACGCGCTCGGATTTTTCGCGAGTCGAGTTGAGAAGCGCGATGCCCTTGTGCAACGTACCGGAATAGATGCGGCAGAAAGTGAGAATGCCGTACTGGTCGTCCATCAGCTTGAAAGCGAGCAGCGACAACGGCTCGGTGTCGGACGAGCGCCGCACGGTCTCCTCGCCGGTTTTGACATCGATACCCTTGATCGGCGGGCGATCAAGCGGCGAAGGCAGGTAATCGACGACGGCGTCAAGCAAGGGCTGCACGCCCTTATTCTTGAAAGCCGAGCCGCACAGTACGGGGAAGAACGCGCCGGTCAGAACCGCCTTGCGCAAAAGGCGCTTGATCGTCTCGTTGGTGATTTCCTTGCCGTTGAGATAGTCCTCGGTCGCCTGCTCGTCGAGTTCGGCGCAGGCCTCGATCATCTCGGCGCGCGCCTGATTGGCGGCATCCACCATGTCGGCGGGAATGTCGATGTCGTTATATTTGGCCCCGAGCGATTCCTCTTCCCAGACCACCGCCTTCATCCGGACGAGATCGATCAGGCCCTTGAATTCCGTCTCGGCACCGATCGGCAACTGGATCGGCACGGGCCGCGCACCCAGGCGTTCCTTGATGTCCTTGATGCACTGCTCGAACGAGGCACCCGTCTTGTCCATCTTATTGCAGAAAACGATACGCGGCACGTTGTATTTGTCGCCCTGGCGCCAGACCGTTTCGGTCTGCGGTTCCACACCCTGGTTCGAATCGAGCACGCACACCGCGCCGTCGAGCACGCGCAGCGAGCGTTCAACCTCGATGGTGAAATCGACATGGCCTGGCGTGTCGATGATGTTGAGGCGCTTGCCCTGCCAGTACGCGGTGGTAGCGGCCGAGGTGATGGTGATGCCGCGCTCCTGCTCCTGCTCCATGAAATCCATGGTGGCGGCACCGTCATGCACTTCGCCGATCTTGTGGCTCTTGCCGGTGTAATAGAGGATACGCTCCGTGGTCGTCGTTTTTCCGGCATCGATGTGAGCCATGATGCCGAAGTTCCGATAGTCCTCGATGGCGTGGGCGCGGGCCATAATTCAACGTTCCTTGTACGGATTACCAGCGATAGTGCGAGAAGGCGCGGTTGGCTTCCGCCATCTTGTGGGTGTCTTCGCGTTTCTTGACGGCGGTGCCGCGATTGTTGGCGGCATCGAGAAGCTCGCCCGACAGGCGGTCGACCATGGTGTTTTCGTTGCGGCCGCGCGCGGCGATGATGATCCAGCGGATGGCCAGCGCCTGGCGGCGCTCGATCCGCACCTCGACGGGAACCTGATAGGTGGCACCGCCGACGCGCCTGGAGCGCACTTCGATGGCCGGAGCCACATTGTCGAGAGCCTGATGGAACACCTGCAGCGGATCCTGCTTGGCCTTCGACTGGATTTTCTCCATCGCGCCATAGACGATGCCTTCGGCGGCGGATTTCTTGCCGTCATACATCAGGTTGTTCATGAATTTCGATACGACCAGATCGTCGAATTTGGGATCCGGGTTGATCTGGCGTTTATCGGCGCGGTGACGGCGTGACATGGTGTGAAACTCTCCCGCTTATTTCGGACGCTTGGCGCCGTATTTGGAACGGCGCTGGCGGCGCTTGACCACGCCTTGCGTGTCGAGAATGCCGCGAATGATGTGATAGCGCACACCGGGAAGATCCTTGACACGGCCGCCGCGGATCATGACGACCGAATGTTCCTGAAGATTGTGACCCTCGCCCGGAATGTAGCTCACGACCTCGAAGCCGTTGGTGAGCCGCACCTTGGCGACCTTGCGCAGCGCCGAATTCGGCTTCTTCGGCGTCGTCGTATAAACACGGGTGCACACGCCGCGCTTCTGCGGGCACGACTGCATCGCCGGCACCTTGTTGCGATAGGTCGGCGCCTGGCGGGGCTTCCGGATGAGCTGGTTGATCGTCGGCATTGGTCTTGTGCTTACCTTCGCGAACCCGTTTGCTCATAACGAAAGGCACTGCCGTGATCCGGGTTCAGGGGATCAGCGCAGTGTTCAAAACCAGAGGACCGCGTGGCCGGCAGGGCCATGAGGTCTTGACCTTGAAGATTTTATTCCGTCTTGCTCTCCAGCGAGCGTCTCGGAACGCGAAGTTCCGACTGCCTGCTGCTTGAGAACGAGGCGGGTTCTACAGGGCGGACCAAGACCCGTCAACCCCGAAAACCCGAATTTGTCAGGGCTATTGTCTGTCACTGGAATCTGGGTTCGGATAAGATGGTTTGCAATGACCGCCGCCATCGTCATCTACAGTTTTGGCTGTATTTTCCTTGCGGCGATCGTGCGCGGCTATTCCGGATTCGGCTTTTCGCTGCTTGCCATCACCGCTTTGTCACTGGTCCTGCCACCCGCCGAAATCGTACCCTCGATCTTCATGCTGGAAGTGGCTGCCAGCCTGCATCTGCTGCCCGGCATCTGGCGCGACATCCACTGGAAATCGCTGGCGCCGCTGGTGCTGGGCTGCCTGGTCGCCACGCCCTTCGGTATCTATCTGCTCGCCAATGTCGAGGCGGCCCCGATGCAGATTGCCTTGGCCATCTTCGTGCTCGTGGCGACGGTGCTTTTGTGGCAGGGCTACGCGCTGAAAACCATGCCAGGGGCCATGTCGTCCTTCGCGGCGGGCGCTGCCTCTGG
>JANLYR010000116.1:0-2984 GCA_031365765.1 Hyphomicrobiales bacterium
AGGATGCGCTCGTTCGCGAGATTAGGGATCTCACTTCCAACACCCGGCGCGTTGCACAACAACTCCCGATCGAGCTCACTCGCTTCGACTCCGCCGTCCGCGCCGGCCGCCGTCCAGCGCTGCAGCCGTGGATTGAACCGATCCGGGTGCAAACGCATATGTGGGAAGCCACTTTACAGTCAGGTGCGTTGGACCTATTCGACATCCCGACGGTGTACAGGTTGTCGCAGTTTTACAATGAGCTAAATGCCGGCTTTGAACAACTCGCTCAACTCCGCAACCTTTCGGAATCTGTCTTGATACCAAACCTAGAACGGGGAACCGGCGAGTTCTACGAAATCGATGGGCGCAGGTTACGGCCCAAGTACCAATGGTATCGCGCCGGACTGGGACGTCTTGCAGGATTGGCTGCGAGCATCACCGCGCTGGGTGATAGCCTGACAGACCAGCTCTCATCTGAGCAAACCGGTGCGACGTCGGCACACTAGTGTCGGCCTAACGAACGTTGCAGCAGACAAGCACTTTTCGGATGCGGCTTCGCCGCTATGGTGGTAGCGTGCTTGCAGCTGAACTAAGGCGTTAGCTGGACGTAATAACGCTTGCCGTTAATACCGTGAGGCGTTATGTTTCCAGGTGATCAAGAGTTTCGCCGATCGCTACACGGAGCGCCTGTTTAGCCGCGAGCCGGTTAGGCGTTTCCCGGCCGATCTCCTCAAGACCATGCTGCGAAAGCTTGTCGCCCTAGACGCAGCGGAGGCGCTTGAAGATTTACGCGTCCCGCCTGGCAATCGGCTGGAGAAGCTCAAAGGTCGGCGGAGCGGTCAGTACAGTATTCGCGTCAATGACCAATGGCGGGTCTGCTTCGATTGGAAAGGTGGTGACGCCCATGAGGTCGAGATTGTTGACTACCACTAGGACTCCCTTATGACCCCTCGAAAGCTTGCGCCAATCCACCCTGGAGAGATCCTGCTCTACGACTTTCTCGAGCCGATGGGAATCTCACAGTACCGGCTCGCCCAGGGCATCAGTGTTCCCCCGAGACGGATTAACGAGATCGTTCATGGGGCGCGGCGCATCACAGCCGACACCGCGTTACGCCTCGCCCGATACTTCGGTACAACTGAGCGGTTTTGGCTCAACCTGCAATCTCGGTTCGACTTGGAGGAGCAGAGAGACTTACTGGGAAACCGGCTGGCGAAAGAAGTGACCGTCCTCCGCGCCGCCAGCTAACGAACGTTGCAGCAGACGAGCGCGACAAAGTCGTTGGGTTGTATATGTTCAAAGCAGAATCGCCCGCTCCGTGAGGCGTTGTGCTTTGGATGGATCGACGGTCTTATCAAGCGACTTGATGACGACCGATACGCGGTCAAGGTGACGCCGCGACGGCCCGCCAGCAAGTGGTCGGATATCAATCGAAAACGGTGGATGGAACTGAAGTCAGCCGGCTTGCTCACTTCAGCAGGCCTCGCGGCTGGTCCGACTGAGAACACCTACGGGCCGCGACCGGCAATCCCCGACCTGCCGAATTACATCGCGAAAGCGATAAAGGCCAATGCCAAAGCTTGGAAGTTCTTTCGGGAGCTGGCACCAACCTACCGCCGCAACTTCGTCGTTTGGATTCAGACGGCCAAGCGGCCGGACACCCGGGAAAGGCGCATTCGCGAATCGCTCGCACTGTTGGCAGCGGGCAAGAAGCTCGGCTTGAAGTAGACGGATGCCGCGAGCGGCACGGTTCCCTGCGCCTGCGGTCTAACGAGGCGCTGAAGGTGACAATCGGGCTATTGATGTGGCGGCTGCGCCGCCACATCGGTTTCGTCCGTTTGCAACTTAGCTTTGGCGTTAGGTAGCCATGCAGAGGATACAATGAGAAGAACAGCTGTTGGCTGTCTGTATTCGATTTTGCTCGCCTCGATCAGCTGCTCCGGATCGACCTATCCGGTCTTCAAAGGCCCGGCGACCTTGTAAGCATTGAGGATGACGCCGGACGGCGTGGCTTTCGTGCTGACGAGCTCGAATGAGCGTGCCGGGGTTCCCTCCGCAAAGAAGCGCTTCCCCGTGCCCAACAGAACCGGAGAGACGATCAACACGACTTCATCCGCAAGCCCATGTTCGAGCAGCGTCGATGTCAGCGTGGAGCTACCGGAAAGGACAAGGTCCGGGCCGTCCTGCGACTTGATGCGGCGAACGCCTTCGACGAGGTCGGGGCCAACGCCCTCGAACGGGCCCCATTCAAGACTCTTCGGACGGTGGGTCGCGACGTACTTCGTTGCCGCATTGAGGCGGTCCGTTAACGGACTGCTCGGCGCCTTCGGCCAGAAGCCCGACCAGATATCGTAGGTGCGACGACCAAGCAGCAGATCAAAGCGCTCGCCATGCGCGGCCATGACCAAGTCCCGGCCCGCGGGCGTCCGATAGGGCGCGGACCAGTCACTGTAGGGGAAGTCGCTGTCATCGGCGGAGTGCTGGATCACGCCGTCCAGCGAAATGTGTTCGATGATTTTGAGCTTTCTCATTCGCTCTTGATCTCCGCCGGCATGGGGAAGTGTTCCTGGAACCACGCTTGCCAGAGCGGCGTCACGCGGGCGACGGTCTCGGCCGCGCGATCGCCGTACAGGTATAAGTTCATCGCCACCATGCCCTGACCACCGGGATAGGTGACGGCGCCAAGGGCCGCTATGCCCGGCCCCGGCTTGTCGAGCCTCAGCAGAGCGTCGTAGGGATCCTCGGTGACAAGCTCCACCACACCGCTGAGCGGTGAGACACCCGCGGGCGTCGTCCAGTGCTGGCCGAGGCTCAGGCCTTTCACGCCCATCGCCGCGGTCAGCATTTCCCAGGCCTCCGCCTCCGTACACGCGACGGGAGTCGTGACCTGCATGATCGCGGAGCGTTGGCCGCGGAAGTGGGTGAGATAGATCCGCAGAGTGCGCAAGAAACCTGACCAGCCGGATGCGGCACCTTCCAGCTGGTTGTCCCAATCGTCCGTG
>JANLYR010000118.1:0-9638 GCA_031365765.1 Hyphomicrobiales bacterium
TCGCCCCCCACCGTGCCGTGGTTGTGCCAGGCGTCGTTCGGGGTCAGCACCATGTCGCCCGGTCCGAACACCACGTTCTCGCCCTCGACTCCGGTGAAATTGCCCTCGCCTGTCAGGCCGAAGCGCACCGCGCTGGGCGAATGCTTGTGCGGCGGCATGATTTCGTCGGGATCGTTCAGCCGATACGCGGTATACATGGTGGATACCGAGGCGCGCTTCGGCGCCAGGCCGGGATTGACCAGAATGAGCGAGCGGCGCTCGCTGTCGTCCATGCTCACCAGCCGCGCCGCGCGCTGCAGCAGCGGCTCGATGTCGGAATATTTCCACACGAAGGGCACCGCCTTGGGCGAGGCCATGAGCTGCTTGATCTCGTCGTGCTCAACGCCCTGCGAGGCGGCCCAGAAGGGAAACATGTTCTTGGCGTAGAGTTCATCATAGAGGCTTTTGAGGGCGGCCTCCTTCAGGCTGAGGTTTTCGGCGACGGGCTGCGCGATCGACATTTCATGCACCTCTCTCTGTGAGGTTCGGAGGAAGAACCAGCCCCGACCATAACAGCCGTGGTTTTGCATTTCAACGGGATTTGTTCAACCAAAGTTCAACCAGCATCAGCTCGGAATGTCGCTTTTGGCTCGCGCACCTCGTTCGTTCAAATTCCTTCCAGCTCACACCATCCGTCATTCCCGCGAAGGCGGGAATCCTGCTTATAACAACAAAATAGCGGGGCTCCCGCCTTCGCGGGGGTGGCGTTTTCAGTAAATTGCGCGCTCGACTTTTTGTCGGCTTTTGTCTCGCTATTCTCGACTTTTTGGCAGCTTTTTGCTCACTTTTGTCGCCATTTTTCTCACATTTTGCGAGGCGATTTCATCACATATTTGCGCGGCGATTTGTGAGCCGGTTTCTCTCACATTTTGCGCGGCGTTTTGGTGATCATGTCGGCGGCCTTTTCGGCGATCATGAGGACAGCTGCGTTGATGTTGCCGCAGGGGAGATCGGGCATGACCGAAGCGTCGGCGATGCGGAGCGCGCCCACGCCGTTCACCCGCAATTGCTGATCGACGACCGCCCCCATGGCACAGGTGCCGGCGGGGTGGTGGACGGTGATCGAAGTCCGGCGGATGTGCTCGTCGATCTCGCTGTCGGACTGGCATTGGGGACCGGGGAGAAATTCCGCCGCGAGGTGCTTCTGCATCGCGGGTTGCGACGCGAGATTGCGCGCGATGCGAAAACCGGCGCGCAGCGAGTCCCAATCGCGCGGCGAAGAGAGAAAGTTCTGGTGGATGAGCGGAGCCGCGCCCGGATCGGCGGAGGCGAGCGTCACCTTGCCGCGGCTTTCCGGCTGCGTTGCGACGATGCGCGTGGCGAAGCCGTCTGGAAAGGGTAGCTTGAACGGTGCCATGTATGGCCAGGCGGCAAGCGGTGCGGCGGTAAAAAGGATCTGCACATCTGGAAGGGGTCGGCCTGCATCGCTTTTGAGAAATGCCACGACGCCGCCCGGCACGTCGCCGGAGAAGCCGCGGCCGGTCAGATAGGTTTTCATGAAATCGAAGGCGATCCGGTCGGCGCGCATCATGCGGATGAAAGGTCCCGCCGATTTCCGCCGGTACATCACAATGACGGAGACATGATCCTGCAGATTTTTGCCGACGCGCGGGGTGTCAAGCCTTGTTTGGATGCCGTGCGCGCTGAGTTCAGCGCCCGCGCCGATGCCAGAAATCATCAGCAACTGCGGGGTGTTTATAACGCCGCCGCACAGGATCACTTCGCGCCTTGCACGGACGCTGGATGTTTCGCCGCCTCTCACATATTCAATGCCGGTGGCGCGCGTGCCCTCGAAAGTGATGCGGGTGGCCAGGGCTTCGGTGCCCACGCGCAGGTTCGAACGCTTCAGCGCCGGGCGGAGATAGGCGGTGGCGCTGCTCGCCCGCCTGCCATTGGCGATCGTCATCTGCAACCGGCCGAAGCCTTCCTGCGTGGCGCCGTTGTAATCCTCCGTCCACGGATAATTGGCGCTGCGGCTCGCGCCGGCGAAAGCCTCGATCAGCTCGTCCTTGTATTTGCAGAACTGCGTGCGGAGCGGTCCGCCGCCGCCCCGGTATCTGCCCTCTCCGCCTTCCCAGTGTTCCGACTTTTTGAAATAGGGAAGCACCTTGTCGTAGGACCACTCATCCAGTCCGTTTTTCGCCCAGCGGTCGTAGTCGCCGCGATTTCCGCGCACATAGGCCATGGCATTGGTCGAGGATGACCCGCCGATCACCTTGCCCCTGGCGCACTCGACGCGGCGTCCACCGACATTTGCTTCCGGCTCGCAGAAATACATCCAGTCATGGCGTCGCTCGACCAGAATTTTGCCCCAGCCGAGGGGGATGTGGATCATCGGATCGCGATCCCATTTCCCTGCCTCAAGCAACAACACCGTACTGCCGTCGGCGCTCAGGCGGTTGGCCAGAACGCAACCCGCCGACCCCGCCCCGACGATGACGAAATCGACCTCCTCAGTCATCGCAAGATGCCGAAACGCGGGGGCGAAAAAACCCGACTTTCTGCAACCGAAAAATTTCGAAAATCGGCGCCGAAAAGGTCGCGAAATGCGAGCCAAATAGGTCGCGAAATGCGCGCCCAAAAGGTCGCGAAATGCGGGCCAAAAAGGTCGTGAAATGCCAGCCAAAAAGGTCGCGAAATGCGAGCCAAACAGGTCGAGAAATGCGCGCAAAAAGGTCGAGAAATGGAGACAAAAGCTGACAAAAAGTCAGAATAGCGAGGCAAAAAGTCGAGGTTTGGCGACTCCTTGCCGGAGCGCTTTGACCTCGAAATGTGCTCGTGATGCGACTATGATTCAGGCGTTCCGGCATGTGCGGAGTCAACCATTGGTGGCGGTGGTTGTCAACCAGACGATTCTCATCTAAGCTTGGCGTCTTGGCAGAAAATCCACGGAGCACCGATTTGGACGATCTCATCGCCGCCATCCGTGACCTGCGCGACAGTGGCGGAGACCTGCCTTCGGAGCGGGTGCTGGCGGAGCGGCTGAACGTCAAGCGGCATCAGTTGCGGAAAGCGCTGGACCGGATGCGGCGTGCGGGTGATCTCGAACCCGCGCCGCCGCGCCGCCGCACCGCCGTGAGCCAGCCCCATTACAGCGAAGAACTGGTGCGGGTGACCAATCCACTGGAGGTCGTCGAGCTTCGCCTGATCATGGAACCGGGCTTCGCGCGGCTGGCGGCACTTCGGGCGTCGGCTCTCGACATCGCGGAGATCACCCAATGGGCGACGACGGGCGCCGATGCGCGGCCCGAGGAAGCCGACCTCAACTTTCATCTGGCCGTCGCGGCCTCGGCGCGCAATCACCTGGCGCGGGAACTGTTCGTCATGCTGCGGCAGGTGGGTGTCGATGCGCGGGTCAGGGTGGCGCGGGTCACACCCGTCACCTGTCCCAAGCGGATCGCCGAGCGCGACGGTGAACACCGGCGGATCGCGCAAGCCATCGCGGCGCGCGATCCAGAGGCGGCGGAGACGGCGATGCGAACGCATCTGCTGCTGGTCCAGCGCCGCATCGTGGAGCGGTCAAATGCAGGTCTGGTTGCGGCCTGACGGAAGCGTCGGGTTTGTCAGAGCGTCGGATTGCCGGTTCAGCAATCCTCCGGATGGAAGCTGAAGGCTTCCCGTTTCAACGCGACCAACAGGAGCATTCGACATGACCAGAGATGATGAAAAGTTGTTGCGGGTGGCCTTTGGCGTGGCGCGCACAGCACGTCAATCCGGCGATCATCCGTTTGGGTCGATCCTGGCGGATGCCGGGGGCAATGTTCTGATGGAACAGGGCAATGGCTACAGCTCGGAAGGCGGCGACCGCACCGCGCATGCCGAGCGCCTGCTGGCCTCGCGGGCGGCCAAAGCCTACAGCGTGGAATTTCTGGCTTCCTGCACGCTTTATACGTCGGCCGAGCCGTGCGCCATGTGTTCCGGGGCCATCTACTGGGCGGGCATCGGGCGTGTTGTGTTCGGGCAGACCGAAAAAGAATTGAAACGTCAAACCGGCGATCATGAAGAGAATCCGACGCTCGATCTGCCATGTCATATTGTATTTGATGCAGGTCAGCGCAGAACTGAAGTTGTGGGACCGCTATTGGCGCTCGAAGCCGCGAAGCTGCAAGACGAATTCTGGATCAAACGGTGATGCGCAGGGTTTGGAGGTTTGCTTGGTGAATGGCGATTCATGCATCAAGCATTCGGTTGAATAACAATTTTGACTTCCATCGCGCATGCTCGCTCAAGGTAAACAGCGGGGTTCACGACTTCGCGGGAAAGACGAAGTTCAAGGCGAGGGCGATTCCGTTTGCGCTTCGTTGCTAACCCAGCATCACCACGCGGGTTCCGATTTGCACGCGGTCATAGAGGTAGATCACATCGACATTGAGAAGGCCGATGCAGCCGGCGGTGACTTTGCGTCCGACATCGGTGGTCTTGGCGGCGCCGTGAATGCGGTTCACCGTGTCGATCTCGCCCTGGTACAGATACATGGCACGCGCTCCCATGGGATTGTCGGGGCCGCCGGGCATGCCGGTCTTGTGTTTTATGAGCGAAGGGATGGTTGCCAGATGGTACGGGGTGGGAACCCAGATGGGCCATTTGGCCATGCGCTTGATCACGGCCTCGCCCGTCCAGGTCATGCCGGCCTTGCCGACGGCGACGCCGTAGCGCATCGCGCGGCCGTTGCCCATCACATGAAAAAGAAAACGGCGCTTCGGATCGACGACGATGGTGCCCGCGGGTTCCGCCGTCGGGTAGTCGACCTCGCGCCGGCGGTATTTGTAATCAACATCCTGAACGTCGAGATCGCGCACCGGGAAGGGCTCGCCGCCAAGGGCCAGAGCGGGGTGGGGAAAAAGGACGGAAGCGAGGAGGGAGGTCATTAAAGCGCGTCGCGAGAGGGGCATCGTAACGATTCCGGTGGACAATGAGGGCAGTGGTAACGCGGTGCGGGCGAGCGATCAATATGGAATTTGGGGTTGGCGCGCCTCGTGTGTCGAGGCCGGGGTTATGGAACCATGGGTCGCCGCAATGATTCCGGCGATGACATCTTCGATGGTGCGGCATGAAACCGATGGGATGATCCGTTGACTGAGCATTTCGACCTTCTTGTGATCGGCGCCGGATCGGCCGGCTGCGTGGTTGCCAGCCGCATGAGCGAGAATCCGAGCCTTCGGGTCGGACTGCTCGACGCCGGGGATATGCCGGTTGACCCCGATATCGGCAATCCCTTGAAATGGCCCGCCCTGCAGGGACGGTCCTATGACTGGAAATACCGGACGGTGCCGCAAGTCCATACCGCGGGCCGGGTGCATGAGTGGCCGCGGGGGCGGCTGGTGGGCGGATCGAGCTGTCTCAATGCACTGGCCCATGTGCGCGGGCAACGCCGCGATTTCGACAGTTGGGCCGAGGCGGGCGGGCCGGCATGGTCCTATGACGGGCTGCTGCCAGGCTTCGTCCGGTCAGAGTCGGCGTTGCAGGTTTATCTGCCCGGGGACGAGGTGAGCCCCGTGGCGCGCTGCTACATGGCGGCGGGGAATTTGCTCGGCGTGCCCGTGCTGGGCAATCACAACAGCGGCGAATTGCTGGGCACGGCGCCCAACGCGCTGACCATGCGAAAGGGCCGGCGCGTGAGTGCGGCCGATGCGTATCTCAGTCCGGACGTTCTGGCGCGGCGCAATCTCGTGCTGCTGACGGGGCGGGAGGCGGAGCAACTGACATTTGCCCGATCACGGGTGACGGGCGCGGTGGTAGGCGCCGAAGGGATTGCCATCACGGCGGATCGGACCGTGCTCTGCGCGGGTGCTGTCGCCACGCCACTGCTGCTCATGCGATCGGGGATCGGCGATCCGGCCGTGCTGGCCGGTGCGGGCATCGACTGCCGCCACGACCTGCGCGGTGTTGGCGCGAACCTGCAGGACCATCTGCTGGCGCTGGGCAATGTTTATCGGGCGCGCATGCCCGTGCCGCCGTCCCGGCTGCAACATTCGGAATCACTGATGTATCTCGATCATGCCGACTGGAGGAAAACGGCGGGCCGGCCCGATATCGTGCTGGCCTGCGTCATGGCGCCTTCGGTGTCGGAGCAGTTTTCAGCGCCCGCCTATGGCACCGCATTCACTATTCTGGCGGGTGTCACCCATCCGACGAGCCGGGGCACGATCAAGCCCAGCGGACAGGGGCGGGGCCATCCGCCGCTCATCGATCCGCATTATCTTGAGACAGGCCACGACCGGGCGATGATGCGCGAGGCAATGAAGGCGGCGCGGAGGGTGGGCGCATCAGCGGCGCTCGATTTGTGGCGCGAGGACGAAATTCATCCCGGCGCTTCTGTCACATCGGATGCCGATCTCGACCGGTTTCTGGCGCGGGCGGTGTGCACGCATCATCATCCGGCGGGCACCTGCCGCATGGGCCGCGATGAACTGGCGGTGGTGGATGGGGCGCTGACGGTGCGCGGGCTCGAAGCGCTGTTCGTGGTTGACGCCTCGGTGATGCCCAGCCTGCCCAGCGGGCCCATCAATGCGGCGGTGGCGGCGATCGCGGAAACCTGGGCGGCGATGAACTAAAGTGTTTCGATTTGCCGGTCCAAACCCCATACTGGTGGCAGAGGTTATAGATGAAGAATTCGGGTATGAAACATTGTCTGGGCGCGCTCTGTCTCGGCGCGATCCTGTGGTTGCCGGACGCCGCAGGGGCCAAGACATCGCCCTTGGTCCGGGAACTGGACAAGATGGGCTCCGGCATCTGCCAGGGGTTGAAGCTCGACTGCCGGAAGGAAAAACCGGCGCCGCGCCGGGCCAAGGCGAAGCGGGCGCGCAAAAGCCCACGGAAGGCAGCCAGGCCGGTGGAGGTGGTGACACCGTCAAAACCCGCCGATGCACCCGCTGCCGTGTTGGCGCGCGAGCCGGCTCCCGTTCCCCGCATGAAACCCGTGCGCGATGTTGCCGTTACGGCGCCTGCGCGGGTGGAGGTTGTGGTGCCGAGGGAAAAGCCGGTGGTTGCGCCGCCCAAGGACGTGGTGGCGGCACTGCCGCTGCCGCCCGTTCCGCCGCTGCCCAAGAGTGTCGTCGATCCCTCGTGCCAGGGTGATCTGCGCGCGAGCGGCGCCGCGTTCGATGTGGTGGCGACGGCGGTGGGCACGGGTGGTTGCCGCGTCGACGATCCGGTGCGGCTGCGCGCGGTGGTGACCGGGGCGGGGCGGATCGTGCTGCCCGAAGGCCCGACGCTGGCTTGCGGTTTCGCGCTGCAGTTCTCGCGCTACCTGGCGGAGGCCGGGAAGGCGGCGGCGGCTTTGGACAAGAGCCTGGCGAAAGTGGCGACGGGGCCGGGCTTCGTGTGCCGTGGACGCAATGGCGATGCCTCGGCGAAATTGAGCGAGCATGCTTTCGGCAATGCCGTCGACATCACCAATCTTGAACTGGTGAATGGTGGCTCGGTCGCGGTGGCTGACGCCATCAATCCCGCCTCTCCGTCCTATGGGCTGCTGCGCGACTTGCGGGGCAAGGCGTGCGGCTATTTCAGCACGGTGCTGGGGCCTGGCACCAATGCCGCCCATGCCACGCATTTCCATTTCGATCTCGGCCGCCACGGAAAAAGCGCCACTTATCGGATCTGCGAATAGCCGAGACGAGGCTCAGTCCTGGTTCACCATCGCGAGGAGATCGCCGATGTTGGCGCATCGGGCAGTCTCCTCGGCCGAAATCTCACTGCCCGTGATGATGCCCAACTCCATCATCAGGATGCTGTGGTGGAGCGAATCCCAGCCTGGAACGTCCTTCGCCGACATTTCGGGGGTGAAGTGGAAATCCGACAGCATGAAGACATCGCGCATGACGGCAAAGAGTTGTTCCTGGGATAGCTCAGCCACGTTCCGCCTCATATTTTGCGAGATTTTCGGCGCGGCTGATCTTGCCCGATGTGGTTTTGACGAGCCAACCCGGGGCTACGAGACGGATGCCGGCGCAGGGAATGCCGACGGCCGCCATCACCCGGTGGTTCATCTCGATCTGCACCGCGGTCGAGGGGAGGGGGTAGCGGGATCGGTTTCGGCGACGACGATGAGCTGCTCCGATCCCAACTGCTCGCTGTAGCGGCCGAAGGCCACGGCGCGGCCCGGTTTCAGCCCCGCAGTGCCGATCAGGGCTTCTTCGACATCGTTGGCGAAAATGTTCTTGCCGTTGACGATGATGACCTCCTTCAACCGGCCGATGAGGAAGAGCTCACCTTGATCGATGAAGCCGATGTCGCCGGTCCTGAACCATTCGCCATCGAACGCGGCGGCGGTTGCTTCCGGGTTGCGATAATAGCCCGAGAACATGAAAGAGGCGTTGACCGCGACCTCGCCGATCCAGCGTTCTGCGCGCGTGGCGTGGGGCGCACCAATCCGCACGCGGCAACCCTCGACCGGCGGTCCGTTGGAGAGGAGCGAGACGGCATCGGCGGGCGCGGAGGGCTCTCTGACCTCGCCCAGCGCGTGGATGCAGCTTCTGTCGATGGTCACGCGGCGGGGCGGCTCCTTCGCTTTGCTCTGGGTGACGGCGAAAACGGTTTCCGCCATGGCATAGCACGTCTGAAGCGCTTCAGGCCGCACACCGAGGGCGGAAAAGCGGGCAAGGAACGTGTCGAAAGCCGCGGGCTTGCAGGGCTCCGAACAGTTGACGATGGCGGCGAGCGAGCCGAGGTCTCCGGCGAAGGATTTGGGCACCATCCGCGCCAGGTGCAGATAGGCGAAATTGGGCAGCCAGACATGCGTGGCACGAAACGTTGCGACGGCCTCCAGCAGGACGGCGGGCCGTGCTACCCATTCGAAAGGATCGATCATCACCACCGGCGCGCCCAGCCAAAGGGGGAGCAGGAAGCCGGTCATCAAGCCCATGTCGTGATAGAGCGGCAGCCAGGAGGCGACGACGGGCGTGGGCACCGCATCGAGGCGCAGCGCATCGCGGTAGGATTGCAACTGCCGCGCGATGGCGGCGAAGCTGAGCTCGACGCCCTTCTTGAGACCGGTCGTGCCTGAACTGTGTTGCAACAGCGCTGTGGCGGCGTTCTCGGGCAATTCCAAGGTGGAGGAAGGTGCTACGAACCGCGCCGCCGACTGGGGGATGACGTCGATGGCCAGACCTTCGGTGCAATCGCGCATCGCCGCGCAGAGATCGTCATAGACGAGAATGGCGGGGGGGCGGACGTGCTCGAACAAAGTGCGGTGCTGCTTCCAGTAGAGCGCGTGGCCGTGTTTCTGGTTGGGGTAGGGGAGATAGCTTGGCACCGCCCCCATCAGCATGGCGCCGAGGAAGGCGGCGTGGGCATCGAGATCGTGACGCAGGATGATGGGGATGACGCTGCCCGCAACAATGTTCCGTGAACGGAATAGTTCCGCATAGCGCAGGGCGCTTTCCATGAGCCGTGCAAGCGAGATGGTTGTGAACCCCTCGTTGCTACGGATGTAACCGAATGGCAGGTCCGGCGACATGCGCCAGCGTTCGAGGATGGGATCGAGAAAGCCGTTGCTGCCCGAAGCCATAGCGCGCGGAGAAGGCTTATGCTGTCTGCCGGGTATCATTCGGCCATGGCCTCGATGACCGGCTGAATCTGCTGCATCAATCCCTTCTCCC
>JANLYR010000128.1:0-9298 GCA_031365765.1 Hyphomicrobiales bacterium
CGCAATTGTTGCGCTTCATCAGCGAAATGGCGGGCGGTGCCGCATGGCCGCGCTCAAGCGCCCGGCCAAGTGCGATGCAGCCCGCAAGGCCCAAGGCGATTTCCGTCTGCATGTCGGCTAGTTTTTTCTGGATCAACTGATTGGCGGCGAGCGGCCGGCCGAACTGCTTGCGCTCCAGCGTATAGGTGCGGGCGCGGTGCCAGCAGTCTTCCGCCGCGCCCATGACGCCCCAGGCAATGCCGAAGCGGGCCTTGTTGAGACAGCCGAACGGACCCGCGAGCCCCTTGGCGCCGGGCAGCAGCGCGTCTTCCGGAACCTCGACATTGTCGAGCACGATCTCGCCGGTGATCGAGGCCCGGAGCGACACCTTGCCTTCGATGACGGGCGTGGTGAAACCGCGCGCGCCCCGCTCCACCAGAAATCCGTGGATGCCTTCGTCCTCGAGCTTCGCCCACACCACCGCCACATCGGCAACGGGCGAATTGGAAATCCACGTCTTGGAGCCGTTCAGCACATAACCGCCGCCGGCGACGCGTTTCGCCCTGGTCGTCATGCCGCCTGGATCGGAGCCCGCATCGGGCTCGGTCAGGCCGAAGCAGCCGATCATCGCGCCACTGGCCAGTTGCGGCAGGAATTTTTTGCGCTGCGCCTCGGTGCCGTAGGCTTCGATGGGAAACATGACGAGCGAGTTCTGCACACTCATGGCGGAGCGGTAGCCTGAATCGACCCGCTCGATCTCGCGCGCCACCACACCATAGGCGACGTAACCAAGCCCCGAGCCGCCATAATTCTCCGCCGTCATCACGCCGAGAAACCCCATGGCCCCCATCTCGTGCATCACATCGCGATCGAACTTTTCGTCGCGGAATGCCTGCTTGATGCGCGGCGCCAGTTTGTCCTGCGCGAAAGCCCGGGCCGAATCGCGGATCATGCGCTCGTCGGAAGTGAGGCTGCTCTCCAGATCGAGCGGATCCTCCCAATTGAATTGCGCATCGGCCATGATGAAGCTCCCATTTTTCCAGGCCTATTTTATAAGCCCCGACAGTTCCTTGAATTCCGCCGACCCGGCTTTGCCCAGCAGCTCGAAGATGACCATTTCGGTGTTGACCAATCCCACCCCCTCCTGGCGCATCCGCTCCCGGGCCAGCTCGAACGACGATACCGCGCGCGACGACAGGGCATCGGCCACGGCGAACACCGCGAAGCCCGCCTGGGCCAGATCGACGGCGGTCTGCAGCACACACACATGCGACTCGATGCCGGCGATGATCGCCTGCGGCCTGCCGCCTTCGTGAAGCCCGGTCAGGTGCTTCTTGAAGGCTTCGTCACGCCAGCAGGAGAAACTGAGTTTTTCAAAAACGTCGGCATTGCCGATGGCGGCCTTGACCGAGGGTACCGTGGGGCCAAGACCTTTGGGATATTGTTCGGAGGCGAGAACCGGCACGTTCAACGATTTTGCCGCCTTGATCACGATCAGTGCGCGGCGTTCAACCTCGGCGGCGCCCGCCATGACAGGCAACAGCCGTTCCTGCATGTCGATAACGAGGAGGAACGATTTCGACGCATCGATCAGCATAGTGGCAGGCCCGCGACCTTGATTCCGAACGCATAGACATGCGCCACTTCCTTCAGCCGGTCGAAGCGCCCCGATGTGCCGCCGTGACCGGCTCCCATATTGGTCTTGAGCAGCAGCAGGTTGGGTCCGGTCGTCCGTTCACGGAGTTTCGCCACCCATTTCGCGGGCTCCCAATAGGTGACACGGGGGTCGGTCAGGCCGCCCACCGCCAGGATATGCGGATAGGCTTTCGCTTCCACCCGATCGTAGGGCGAATATGCGGCGATCGTTTCGTAGGCCTGGGCGTCGGTGGCGGGGTTGCCCCATTCCGGCCATTCGGGCGGGGTCAGCGGCAGGCTGTCGTCAAGCATGGTGCTGAGCACATCGACAAACGGCACTTCCGCGACAATCGCCCTGAACAGATCGGGCGCCATATTGGCGATGGCCCCCATCAGCATGCCCCCGGCACTCGCACCTTGCGCCACGATATTTCCCTTCGCGGTGAAGCGCGCTTCGATCAGATGCCGGGCAACGGCAATGAAATCGTGGAAGGTATTGGCTTTCTTCGCGAGCTTGCCGTCCTTGTACCAGCGCCGGCCTTTTTCCTGGCCCCCCCTGACATGGGCCACCGCATAGATAAAGCCCCGGTCGGCGAGCGACAGGATGCTGGTATTGAAGCCCGCCGGAATCGAAATTCCGTAGGCGCCGTAGCCATAAAGCCAGAGCGGCGCGCTGCCATCGAGCGGCGTCGTTGCGCGGTAGAGCAGGGTGACCGGGATCAACTCGCCGTCATGCGCTTGGGCGACGATGCGCCGGGTGACATAGTTGGCGGGGTTGTGGCCGCTCGGCACCTCCTGCGTCTTGCGCAGCACACGCGTGCGCTCGCCCATGTGGTAATCGTAAACCTGGGTGGGCGTGGTCATCGAGGAATAGCTGAAGCGCAGGATATCGGTGTCGAATTCGCGCATTTCGCCAAAGCCCAGGGAATAGGCTTCCTCGTCGAAGGCGATCGAATGTTCCGCGCCCGTCGTCATGTTGCGGATGACGATGCGCGGCAGCGCGTTTTCGCGCTCCATGCGCACCAGCCAGTTCTGCAGCACGATCATGCTGACCAGGAAGCAGCCCGGCCGGTGAGGAATGAGATCGGTCCATTTGGCGGGCGAGGGATCGGCGATAGGTGCGGTGACGATCTTGTAATCCTCGGCGCCATCGGCGTTCGTTCTGAGGATGAACTGGTTGTCGCGGTGCTCGATATCGTATTCGATGCCGGGCACGCGCCCGGCGATCAGCGTGGGCGCGTCATCCGGACGCTCGGCATCGATGATCCGGATTTCGGACGTATCGTGGTCGTGGACGTCGATGGCGATATAACGCTGCGAGTTCGTTTTGCCCGCGCCGGTGAACATTCCGGTGTCCAGTTCCTCATAGACCAGCCGGTCGGCCGACTGCGGCTCGCCCAGGATGTGGCGGTAAGTCTTGAGCGGCCGGTGGTTCTCGTCCTGCACCGTATAGAAATAGCTCAGGCCGTCGGCGGTCCAGGTGGCGCCGCCCGCCGTATTCACCAGGACATCGGCGTGGTCGATGCCCGATGCAACGTCACGAACGCGCAAGTCATAGAACTCCGAACCCTTGTCGTCGAACGACCAGGCGGCAAGACGCTGATCGGGCGACATGGCGATGCTGCCGATCCGGAAATATTCGTGGCCCTCGGCCAGCGCGTTGCCGTCGAGAAGCAACTGTTCCGGCCCCGACATGTCGCGAAGCTTGCGCAGATAGCGGGCATGCTGCGCGCCGGTGAGATAGGAGGAATAATACGAGTAGGGACCATCGGGCGCGGGCACGGAGGAATCGTCTTCCTTGATCCTTCCCTTCATTTCGGCGAACAGTTTTTCCTGCAGTTCGACCGTATCCGCCAGCGCCGCGTCCTGATACGCGTTCTCGCTCTCCAGATAGGTCCGGATGGCCGAGGGAAGAAGCGCAGGGTCGTGCATCACCTCCTGCCAGTTGTCGGCCTTGAGCCACTGATAGTCGTCGTGCTTTTCGCGGCCGTGCCAGGTTTCGGTGCGCCGGCGCTTTTCGGCGCGCGGAGGCGTCAGGTTCATCTGGTCCATGGGGTCAGGTCTTGTCCGGTTTGAAGTCTAGCGCCGCGCCATTGATGCAGTAGCGCAAGCCCGTAGGTTTCGGTCCATCGGGAAACACATGACCCAGATGCCCGTTGCAATCGTCGCAATGAACTTCGGTCCGCCGGGAGAACCACGAGCGGTCTTCCTGCTCGCCCACGGCATCGCCATCGAGCGGCGCATAGAAACTGGGCCAGCCGGTGCCCGACTCGAATTTGGTGGAAGATGGGAACAGCGCCTTGCCACAACCGGCGCACACGAACATGCCGGTACGCTTTTCGTCATTGAGGGCGCTGGTGAACGGGCGCTCGGTGCCATGGTCGCGCAGCACCTTGAAGGCCTCTGGCGCCAGCGTGGAACGCCACTCGGCCTCGGTTTTGTCGATCTTGGATGTCATGGATTTAGCCTTTGACTGCAGGCTCCCAACATGGGCCCTGGGGGGGCAAAAGTGAAGACCACCCCCGGGCACCGTTCCGGCGGCAATTTATCTGGGGTTAACCATGTTGCCATGCAACCCGCTGTTGACCCCCCCGATTTCGCCTGTGTTTAAGCCAACTTTACAGCTTCCCGGTCTTTTCTGGTTAATGAAGGAAAAGTGTCGCGCCTCATGTTTGAGCAAGGGATGGAAGCGGGTTCAAATCTCGCTGCCGGTCAGGGACGCCGCGTAACCGCGGACAGCTTCCGCCTGCTTGCCGCGCGGCTGGCAGTGAAGCCCGTTGTCGTCCCACGGGTCGAGACCTTCACCATCCCCGATCTCATTCCCGGCGAACCGGAAAATCCAGTTCTCGCAGCTTTGGCCGCGACCGAGGACATCAAGCCGCCCGAACCGCAGCCGGAGGTGGAAGACCCATCGCCCGAGCCCGAAGCCGCTCTAAGCGATCCGGAACCCGCCGCGCCCGAAGCGGACGCAAGTCCCTGGGTTGAGCCTGCGGCGGAGCCCGAACTGGAGGCAAGTCCGGAAGCCGAGCCCGGCATTTTGCCGGAACCCCAGCTCGAGCCGGTGATCGAGGCCGCGCCCCTTGAGGCGGAAGAAATTGAAATCGACGAAGAGCGGATCGACAAGCCCACGACGCCCCTGGCGGACCGGGTGGTCGAGGCCATGCTCAAAACCGTGTCCGAAGCGATCTATGCCAGGCCCTCCGCCGCCGAGCGCGCCGCGTTCCTCCGCGAAATGGCGGAGATGATCGAGGACGAGGTGGGCAGCCCAGCCCGCGACCTGGCGCCCAGCGACACCGGTGAACTGGCCGAGGCAATCGACGCCGAGGAACTGTCGCAGACGCTTGCCGAAAAACTCGGACCCGTGACCTCGCTTCTGCTCAAGGCCAATCCCGCGCCCGACCCATTCTCCAAGACCGAGAAGGACGCGATCCGCCAGCCTCTGCCGGCCGAAACCGAGGAGGCCGACGAGGACGCGGGCGAACTGGCGCGCTCCCTTCTCGACATGATGTCATCGACCAAGGGTTCAGCCCTGCCGCAGGAGCGCGCACTCGCCGCCGATACGCTGCTGCGCCTGGTTCCCCGCATTCCGGTCCGCCAGCTGGTGAATGTGGTGGAGCGGCTGGCGCTCATGGACGCGCCGCCACAGCTTTTGGTGGCAAGGCTCATCCGCGACCGCCGGACCGAGGTGGCGGGACCGCTGCGCGAGCGCTGCATGCATATCACCGACCAGGACCTGATCAATGCGGTGGGCGGCCACGATACCGCGAAACTCCGCATGATCGCGCGCCGCCGGATCATCTCGCCGGCCCTGGGCGACCGGCTGATCGCGGAAGGCGACCCCTCGGTGCTGCTGACGCTGATCCGCAATCCGGGCGCTGAGATTTCGCACGATGCCTTCCACCGGCTGGCGGAACTGGCGGCCCTGCATCACGCTTTGCTGGCGCCCCTCACCACCCGCGCCGACCTGCCGGCACCCGTGGCTTTCGAACTGTTCTGGCTGGTGCCGGCCGAACTGCGCCGCTTCATCTTCTCACGCTTCCTGACCGACTCCGAGACACTGAACAAGATCCTCAAGATCACGCTGTCGATGGAAGGGGGCGACCAGGGGCAGCTTCTCCCCGCCGACGCCAGATTCCCCACCCGCAGCCTCATCGACAATGTCGTCGAACTTGCCGTCAAGGGCAGGATCGAGGACGCGGCCGAGCAACTGGCCGGGATCGGCGGCATCTGCCAGGAGAACGCCATGCGCATCCTGTCGGACCGCGATGGGGAACCGCTCACCGTCGTGCTCAAGGCCATGGGCTATGCCCGGGGCAGTTTTGCCGCCACGGTCGAGCGGCTCAAGCTGTCCGATTGCGGACTCCTGCGGATCGACCGCAACACGGCCGAACTGCAGATCCTGTTTGACACGCTGTCCTTCAACAAGGCGCGCATCCTGCTGACCTACTGGGATTGGGCGGCGCAGAAATCCGGTCCCTACGCAACGCAGAACTGATCGTTATTTCGCTTGGTCCAAGGCCCGAACTGCAATATTGAAATTTTTGCAAGAATTGATGCGCGAAAGGCCAAGTAATGGATAGCAATACCAAGACCGTCGAACTCACCTCGGAGATCGTTGCTGCCTATGTCTCCAATAATCAGGTATCGCAGCCCGAATTGTCGCGTCTGATCGGCGACGTTTACCGCTCGCTCACGGCGGCGGTGGGGGGCGCATCGGCCAAGGACGACGAGGCGGAACCACGGCCCGCGGTGACCATTCGCAAGTCGATTTCGCCGGACTTTCTGATCTGCCTCGAAGACGGCAAGAAATTCAAGTCGCTGAAGCGCCATCTGCGCACCCACTACAACCTGTCGCCGGAGCAGTATCGCGAAAAATGGGGTCTGGCCGCCGATTACCCGATGGTGGCGCCCAATTATGCCCAGGCCCGCTCCACCCTGGCCAAACGCATGGGTCTGGGCCAGCGGCGCGGGCGTTAAAGCCACACTCGCCATCTAGTTTGCCCGCGCACTTGCGGAGCACTGGACGCCGATTCATAAACTCGCGAGGGGATCGGGGCAGCGATTCGCCCACAGAGGCGGGCAGGCGTGAAATCGGCATCGGGACATATCGCGTTCAGAGCGCAACTGGTGTTGCCCGAACAGCGTCAACTCTATGATTACTGGCTGGAAAAGGCATCCGGCAGGGCCATGCCCGACCGCCGCGACATCCACCCCGCGCAGATCCCCAGGCTTCTCCCCCATGTCAGCCTGATCGAGGTGGCGCAGGGGCGCTGCCGCATCAGGCTGGCGGGCACTAGGCTCCGCGATGTCTATGACCGCGAGATCACGGGCCTTTTCGTCGAGGATCTGGACTGGGGCGACAAGCGCGACTACTGGCTCGCCGCCTTCCGCCGGACGATCGAGGAAGGCAAGCCCACCCAGGGCGTGATCAAGGGTCCGCGCGTGCACAAGGAACATCTGGTGCAGTACTGGCTCAAGCTTCCCCTGACCCTGGACGGCACCGAAGGCGTGGGGCTGATTCTCTGCCTCGACCATTTCCAGACCACGGCGGAAGAATACGTCGATCTGGGGTTGGCGAGCAGGCCGTGATTGCAGCGGAACTAGCGCAGTGTGGCGTGAATGATGATGGTTCCCGCGGAAACCTTTGGCGCATCCAAGCTGATGTTTGCCGCATTTTTCGAGATCCACTCCTTCGCAACGCGGACACTCTCTTCAGTGCCGGCCTTGTCCTGGCATACGGTCATCGACAGGCCGCCTTCGCTGTCACTGCTGCGGGCGAGAGTGTAGCTGACGAACCCTTTGACCGAGCGCATCAGCTTTTCAACGTCCGCCTTGTGTGTCTCCAGCAACGAAAACAGCTCCTTGGCCCCCTTGCCTGTATAAGTTCTTACAACGACATCCATATTGGATTCCAATCCTGTGAATGCGTTCTTCATCTGAACGGCTATTGTGGAGAGCATCGATCCGAACCAACGGCTCCGATCCTGCCGGCCATTCGTCCAACCTTAATGCGCCCACTGACAGGATGCGATGTAATAATAAGCGCATACTTATAGGCCTATATTAGGCATTGATTCCTCGTTCTACGCCTGCTATCTCTCTGTGCCTCAACGAGGAGGTGCCGATGAACGCGTCCATTCCGCCCAATGTCTATATCCGCGAAAGCCAGCAGCTTGCCAGGAGGCTTGCGCTGGCCAAGGGCCATCTTGGCGAAAGCGGGGGCCGCTGGGCGGTTTTCAGCCGCAGCAACGGGTATCGCCGGCCGCTCGATGTGGTCGAGTCCTGGCTGGTCGAGGCGATGCGGGCCAAGGGGCACCTGGTGGAGCGGCCGGATGGCGGCCTGATGACGCTGGCGATGCGCCAGGCCGCGAGCGGCAAACCGGGGGATTACCGGCCGCCCCGCGAAGATGAACCGTCAACCGGGATCAACCCGGCTGAAAGCCCGTTGGCCTGGCTCAAGGCGCGCAAGCTGATCGGCGACCCGCAATTTTTGGCCGGGGAAAGGCTGCGCGCCGACTATGAGCGCTCGCAACTCGAACGCCGCGTAACGGCCTCCTGGGATATGGGTGCCAAGGGCGGCTCGGGTGATTTCGCCGGGATCACCGACAGCGCCATCGCGGCGCGCCAGAAATTTCACCTCGCACTCGATGCCGTCGGTCCCGAACTGTCCTCGATCCTGGTCCATGTCTGCTGTCTGGTGTCAGGCATCGAGCAGGCCGAGCGCCTGCTCGACATGCCGCAGCGGACCGGGCGGACCGTGCTGGGCTTGGCGCTCACCGCATTGGCCCGCCATTACGGACTGCTCAAGACGGATAATCCGGGAAAGACCGTGACGACGCGCTGGGCGGTTCCCGGTTACCGCCCGTCGGTCGCACCCGCCGGCGACGCCTGAAGCGCGGCCTGGGCATCGGCCTTGATGCGGAGGATCATCGAAGCGAAGCCGCTGGAGCGCTGCTGCGTCAGGTGGTCCTTGAGACCGAGTGCGCCCAGCAGCACGCCAGCGTCGGTGGCGAGGATGTGGCGCGCGGTTTTTCCCGAATAGAGCATGAAGGCGATGGCGATAAGGCCCTTGACGATGAGGGCATCGCTGTCGCCCGTGAAATGCAGGACCGGGCCCTCGGCCCCCTGTTCGACGCGCGACGTGATCCACACCTGGCTGGCGCAGCCCCGCACCTTGTTGGCTAAGACGCGCAGCGTATCGTCAAGCGGCGGAAGGTCGCGGCCCAGTTCGATCACATGCCGGTAGCGATCCTCCCAATCGTCGAGAAGTTCGAAATCCGCTTTCAGTTCATCAATCTTGGTCAAAGTTTTATTCCGGCGGGCGGGTTCACCGCTAATTAGGCCGGAATGGGCTTCGTCTCAACCCTGCTGGGGAGATTTGGGTTCGCGCCAGCGGGGCAGGAGATCATCGATCTTGAGCGTCGAACGGGGATCGCGCGCCGCTGCGAGGACCGGTCCTGCCGGTGCGGCATCGACCGCCGCCACATCCTCGAGCGGCGAGACCGCAGGTTCGCCATTGGCTTCGCTCGCCCATTCATAAATAAGGCGGACGCTGTACTTGGCCTTGGCTTCGAGTTTTCCCACGACATAACCGGCGGTATCGCAGACACCGGGCTGGCGGCCGCAGAACGAGGCCATGTCGGACACCGTTCGCGTGGCGGCCGAAACCATCGACACGGTATCG
>JANLYR010000162.1:0-5135 GCA_031365765.1 Hyphomicrobiales bacterium
GGGATTTTGTTCAGTTCGACCTTGATGCCGATCTGGGCCAGGCTTTCCTGCATCAGGACGCCCATGGGCTCGGCGATGGTGGCGGAACCGGCGTCGAACACCAGGGTCGTGGAGATGCCCGCGCCTCCGGTGGCGGCGGCGGCGAGGGCTTTCGCCTTGTCGAGGTTGTAGGAATAGGGCGAGGCGACGGGCCAGCCGATCTTGCCGACCTTCTCCGGCCCGCCCCACATCGGCACGCCGCGTCTGAACAGGGCGGCGGACATGATCTTCTCGTACGGGATGGCCCAGGCGACGGCCTGGCGGAGGCGCACGTCGTTGAAGGGGGGATTGGTGGTGTTCAGGGCCACGTACCAGATCGCGTTCGGCACCGGCACGGCGGCCACGCGGATTTTCCCGGCCTCCGCGAGATCCTTGAAGTCCTTGGGCGGCAGGCCGTAGGACATGTCGGCGTCGCCCCGCTCGATCAGCGCGCGGCGGGTGGAGGGGGAGGGAACGTCGCGGGCGACGACGCGGCGCAACTGGGGCATCGGCCCGCATTTCCAGTCGTCGTTGCGGACGTAAATGGTTTCGGTGCTGGGTTTCCAGCTTTCCACCCTGAAGGCGCCGCTGCCCGCGACATTGTTCTTCAGGTATTCCTTGGCCAGAGGATCGCCGCCGGAATGGGCGATGGCGGTCTCGCTGTCGTAGACGATGGGAATGGTGACGCCGAGGTTTGGCATCGTCAGCTTGTCGCGGCGGAGGAAATCGATGCGGAAGGTCTTGTCGTCCACGGCGACGAATTGTTCTGGTTTCTCCAGGCTGCCCGCGGCCATCTGGGTGGTGGCGAAACCGCCGATGGAGACGGCGCGGTCCATCGACCATTTCACGTCCTTGGCCGTGACCGGGCGTTTGCTGTGAAATTGGGCATCCTCGCGCAGCTTGAACGTGCAACTCATGCCATCGCTGGCGGTTTGCCAGCTGGTGGCCAGCGCGGGTTCGTAGTCCTTGAGGTCATGGGTCATGATGCCGTCCGCGAAGGGGACGCGCCTGAAACGGATCAACGTATCGTAACAGTTCAACGATACCCCATTCACCGGCTGGGCCGCGCCAATGCCCTGCATGTCCATGCTGTTGGGGCCGTACTCCTGCACCAGGATCAGGGTTTCGTTGCGGGTGGGCGCGGTTTGCGCGGTGGCGCGGTGGTGGGCGGGGGTGGCCAGGGCGGCGGCGCCGGCGGTGGTGGTTTTCAGGAATGTCCGGCGTTTCATGGAGCCCTCGTTAGGTGCGTTGGTGATGGATCAGCAAGAAGCGTACCAACGGCGGGGCGTTGCCCCGTGCCCCACCAGGAGGCGCTGCCTCCTGGACCTTCATCAAGGACTCGCCCTTGGAGCCACTCCATTGGATGGGGTCCAGGTGCCCGGCACGTTATGCGGAGCATGCCAAGGCATGACGCGGGGCGCGGGGCAGCGCCCCGGCCTTGCTTCAACTCCCCCGGTACGTCGTGTAGGTCCACGGCGAGACCAGCAACGGCACATGATAATGCGCCTCCGGCTCCGCGATGGAGAACCGCACCGGCACCACGTCCAGGAACGGCGGATCGTCTGCGGCGAAATACGCGCCAACGTGAAACCGCAGCTCGTAGGTGCCGATCCGCAACGGCTCCCCGGCGATCAACGGCGCGTCCGTGCGCCCGTCCGGATTGGTCACGGTGGACACGATCTCGGACGTGCCGCTCGCGCCGATCTCGTGCAACGAAACAACCACTCCCGCCGCCGGACGGCCACGCGCGGTATCCAGCACATGCGTCGACAACCGGCCCTCCGTCACCGGCATGCCCGGTCCGCTGACCTTGGCGCACAGGCGTAAACGGCTGATGAAACCGATTTCCCCGAGTGCCGTGTCCATCTCCGCTTCCGCGCTGTTCTTTAACCGCCGCGTGAACTGGCGCAGGATCGAATCGCGCATGTGGCGGCGGACGCAAATGATGAACGGGAAACCAAACCGCGCGCGATAGGCGGCGTTCAGGATCTCGAACCGGTCGAACTCGGCGTCGCTCAGGCGGTTCAGGCCAAGCCCGCCCTGCTCGGCGATGGAGTCCGCCGTCATCGCCCCGGCCCGCGCCACCTTGCCCGCGAGTTCCGGGTGACCGCGCAGGAACGCCAGCCGGACATCGGGGGACGCGCGCCGCACGGTCTCCATCATCGCGTCATGCAGCGCGGCGACGGCGGCGAACGGACGCCGCGCGGCCGCGCCCGTGGCGACCCAGGGCGCGTTCTCGAAAACATCGCCGACGGCTGCCGTGAAAACGTCTGGGGCGGCGGCGTTCAAGGCCGCGAGATCACTCGTCGTCATGCGCTTTCCCCCGCTGGCAGCGACCGGAACGGAGGATCGGCCATGCCAAGACTATCGTTACATGTGGTGGATGCCGGCCGCGGAAAACCCGCCTCCGGCATGAAAGTCGAGATTTTTCATAAAACCCATCTCATCGCGAGTGGGCTTCTGGGGGCGGACGGTACGCTGACCCACTCCATCGTTCAGACAACGCTCGACACTGGCGTGTATGAGGCCGTCTTTCACGCGGGCGCGTTCTTCGCCAGCACTGGACTGGAAGTCTCCGACCCGCCGTTCCTCGATCTGGTGCCGTTCCGGTTCAGCATCGCCGATCCGGCGCAGCATTATTATTTGCCTCTGAAAATCACGCCGTGGGGGTTTTCGTTGTATCGCGGGGCCTGAGGGTTCATTAGTTTTACTGTGTCATAAATTCAGCACCTCATTCCGCCGCTGGCAGCACGGGCAGCGCGGGACCGTTCTGGCGAGGGCGCACGCAATGCGGATGCGGAGGGTCGTGAGAGAGGTGCCGGCGTGGCGCTCCGGGCGGAGCGGCGGCGCCCCGGGGTCGATAACCGCCGGGTAAGGCAGGTTTCGCGAGGAGCCGGGGCCAGCCTCCGGCCGAGGGGGGAAAGGCGGCCCGCTCGATGATGAGGAAGCCGTATGCCGCGATACACAGCGTGGCGTGGTGGTGGAAGCCTCGCCACCCCCGGCCTTCATACTGTCCGAGGCCGAGTTCTTGTTTGAGATCCTGATATACTTTACCCTCGCACAATCTGTGATTCTTTGAAAGTCTGGAAGCGGAGAGAAAGCAGGGAGTCGAGAGCGGTTTTGTGTGTGGTGTGAGTTTGGGCGAGGCAAGATGAGATGGCCTGTTTGAAAAGCGTGAAATCCTCGTAATAGGTTGAGTACAAACATTCCTTTTTGACGAACTTCCAAAGGCGTTCGATGAGATTGAGATTTGGTGAATAGGTTGGAAGATACAACAGCTCAATACTGAGAGATGTGGCCATGTCTCTCACCAGATGACACTTCTGATAGCGCGCGTTATCGAGGATCAACGTGACCGGAATGCTCAATCCCAGGGCCGCGATACGGTTCAGTAAATCACAAACACTGCTCGCATTAATGTAAGTATCGTTGGTTACCATGACCAGTTCGTGCGTCACGGCGTTCAAAGCGCCCAGCACATTGAAGCGCCGCCGCCCCGCCGGAGCGCGGATGAACTGACGCGCGAAGCACCACAACATACCAAGATACGGTGCTAAAACGAAGTGCGCGGCATCAACGAAGAAAACCGCGCGTTGTCCCGCCTTGGCTTCTTCCAGACATGGCTCAAGCTCTTTTTTTTAAAGTTTTCTTGCGCCTCAATGTCGGCTTTGGCCGGAATCATCCCAACCTTGCGGCACTTCATCCCCATTCTTTTCAGAAAAGCGCGTACACGCTCCGGGCTACGCTTTAATCCCGTCAATTTCTCAATCATCGCCATGGCTTCTTTGGCGCTGGCGGGAGGATGCTCATGAAAATAAGCTTCCAACGTACCACGATGATCCTCCAGATCACTGGCCGGGCGCCGGAAAGTCAGAGTTTTCAAAGCCTCAATCCCACCTTCTTCATAATCACGCACATAACTGGTCAGCGTCGTCGAACAAACATCCGTCAACCGGCAAATATCCTTGTGCGCCAATCCTTGGCTTTTTAACCACAAGGCTTCCATTTTTCGTTGGACAAAAGGGTGCGGGTGATTGTACCGTTCGTGACCCAATGCTGCCTTGTCTTCATCGGTGAACTCAATCCTGATCATCGCGGCCTCCTTTCGGGCGAGAGAAGCAGTATCATGATCGCAAAACACTCACAAGAATCTTAATCTGTCCCGTTGTATGGTATATGCTTGTCTGCATAGCATCTTCGGATGCCATGATATTTGGCGTTCTGCAAAGCAGATTCCACGTCATTTTTGCCCTTGCAATCGGCGGAACCTTGGAAGATCGGCCACGCTACAACAAGACGGTCTGCTTCGACCCTTTCCCCTTCCCCGCCGCCACGCCAGCCCCGTCGGCCACCATTGGCGCCATCGCCGAGGAACTGGACGCGCTCCGGAAAGCCCGCATGGCGGCGCACCCGCATCTGACCCTGACCATGCTCTACAACGTGCTGGAACGTGTCCGCTCCGGCGCGGTGCTGACCGATGCCGAGCGTGATGTGCATGACGCGGGACATATCTCCATCCTGCGCCATCTGCATGACCGGCTGGATGAGGCCGTGGCCGCCGCCTATGGCTGGCCCGCCGATCTGCCCGCCGCCGAAATCGTCGCCCGTGTCGTGGCCCTGAACGCCCAACGTCAGGCCGAGGAAGCCGAGGGCCTGGTGCGCTGGCTTCGCCCCGAATTTCAGGCGCCCGAGGAAGTCCGGCGCGTCGCCACCCAATCCGCCCTGGACGTGGGGGAGACAACCATCGCCAATGCCCTCCAACGGCCCCGCGGCGATACCGCCCGCCAATACATCGTGCCACGCGGCCTGTTGACGCGCGCCACCGTCCCCGCCATCCAGGCGGAACTCGCGCGCCATGGGAGGGGCGCCCCGCGCGGCGGGAAGACCGGTGAAATGCCGCGCGTGCTGACCGCCCCCGGTCAGGCCCGAGACACGGGCGGCGGACGGTTCACAGCCTGAGATTGCCGTCCGCGAGCCAGCGATCAGGTAACTTACCATTCAGGACAAATTATCCGGTGACCCGATACTCATGCCCCTGATTCCCACGTTCCCTGTTTCCATGCCCAAGGTCGCGGCGGCGAGTTTCGTCGGCGGTCTGCTGGAGTGGTATGATTTTT
>JANLYR010000164.1:0-3571 GCA_031365765.1 Hyphomicrobiales bacterium
CCAGAGCCAGCCAGTGCGATAGTTCATGATTTACCCTCTCCTCAGGGGCAGGGAGTTAGCTGGTCATTGCAGGCAACCAAGCCCTGACAGACTGTTGGTTGGATGGTGCCGTCGGCGTACTTTTTATAGCCATCGTGGCAGCGAAAAACGGCAGAGGTGCTACAGTTGCCACAGGCCCCGACTTTCCATTTCCAGGCATCCTTTCCACCACAAATATCTGGCTCACGATCCCAAAGTTGAAGTTGACCCCGCATCCCGACAAAGTGCCAGTTATAGGCGGGATTATTCGCTGGGTCAGCCTTCTGCTCGGCGCAATTTGCACAATAGATCGGGTCCATTTGATGTGGGGCGAACCCAAAACAGGCTTCATTGCAGGTGCCATCATAGTCATATCCCGCACAATCCCCATACATCGTGTAGCTCGCAGCACTCGGAGCCATTGCCTGCAGCGTAGAGAACTGCAATGTGCCTGGCATCATCTGTTGCTGAAAACGGCTGATGAGTTGGAGCGCCGTGGTGGCTCCCACAGATTCCAGAAAATTCGTGCCTGCCTCCTGCTGGGCGGGATACAAATCCGCGATGGGCGAATCGGCACTCACGTGGCGGCCTAATTTCCGTGCGCTTTCAATGGTTGGAAGATCATCAATATCGAAGTTCATCCTGATACCTCCTTCAGGTAATTGTTGCTAAAGCGATGGGGTGAAAAATTAGCGGGTTCGGCACTCAAGTTGCCGAGCGCTCTCAAACTGTTGATTGGCCCTGCCTGAATAATTTGCCCTTCGGCATTGGCGATGACGGCAAACGGCGTGACGCGAATGCCAAGTTCAGCGCTAATGCTGGCTCCCTCCCGGAGCACGGTGACATTAGGCGGCAACGGCATTCCATCGGCGGGTGCGCCGTCTGTCCAGGCCAGCACGACTGGCACTTCCCACGTTTGCGCCTGAATCGCGCTCAGCAAACTCGTGCAGGACTTACAAGTTGAGGAAAGAAAGAACAACGCACGCGGCTGGAGCGTCACCACAGATTCCCCAAACAACTCGCGGAGTTGTTTGCCAAGTAAATGACTGTACGGTTTGTTCGCTTGCGGAGCCGGAATCGTTTCCTCCAAACGTCGCAACCGCACCAGCAAATTTCCGACCGCAAAGGTCAATAAAGCGATGGTGAGCCAAGTGACAAACAGCGCCGCGATTTCAAAACTCATCTTCGTGTTCAGTAGTGAATTCATATTTGGCTTTCCCTGGTATCTATAGTTGGCAGCGGCATTGAAGCCGGTACCAAAATCGTAATCCCCGCAAAAACAACGCCCGCAAAAATCGGTAAGGCGGACACAATCAATCCGTAGGGACTGTCCAGTGCACTGGCACGATTGACATCTGACCAAACAGCCGAGAGAAACCCCACACCGGAAGTCAAAATCAGCGTTGCCGCCGGCAGCATGGAAGCAGGCGTTAGCGGGCTGGACAAAGGAGAACAACCGCACGAAGTGCTGTCGGTCGAGCGCCGTAACAATTGACGGACATAAAACAGAAATATCGTGCCAACAACTGCTCCGGCGGCAAAAAGCGAAGGAGCAACAAATGGCTGCAAGTTGCCAGCTAACAAGAGCAGGGCAACCGCGCCGCTCGTCATCTCAATGACCGGAATGGAGAGCGCGGCCAACGGCACGAAGGGAGCGGGAATAATGTCGTGCTCACCGAGAAGCGCACGAAATGCCCGGAACCTGCTCAAATGCCCGCCACCAGTGGTCAGCAAGAGAGCCGCGAGACAGGACAAACTGAAATAATCCATGAATCCCATTAGCGCATTCCTCTGGCAGGTGTCCATTCGATGCGCAGTTCCTGTGCAGCCGCCATCAGTGCAGGCGACTCGGTTTCCTCGAACGGATCAATATTCACCACAGCGGAATTGCTGACATACGTCAGCGCACGACTGGTGGCACGAATGCGAAAAAGTTCGCCGTGACTGGTCGCTTTGCCTCTCGTGCGCGGAATGCGTTCAAGCACACTGGGCAGCGCAGGCTGAATATTCAAAACCCCGATGCCGGGCACTTCTTTGATCACTTCAGGAACTCTGGGGCGCGACGTGATGGGCGAATCAATCGCCAAGCCGCGTGCGCGTTCGCGGAAGCGTAAGGTATCGAAGACTTCGACTAAACGATCTACCGCTGAACCTACTAACGAGGTCGTGAGGCAACCGCCGCGCCCTTCCCACGCGCCAATCGTCAAGGTGCGTACACCGCCGGTCGCGGTGGGAAATTCGACTTCGGCCACCCGCAATGAACCGCCTTTCAGGGAATAATCGGTCGTGGAGACAATATTCATCGCAGTAAAGTTAGACAGCGCGTGATCGGCAAACGCCTGGCTATGCCCGGCGGGGCAAATCGTGAAGGGATGCGCTCGCATTAATGAGGGAACAATGGCCCAGCCTGTGGCTGTTGCCCCCGCCGAGAGATCAGCTTGCGCTTCAATTCCAATCACTGCGCCATCAAGTGCCAGATGTTCAACTCTCATGATAATTTCTCCTCTAAAATGTAGAACAAACTTTTCAGCTTGCTCAGGTTTCCTCAAGCGCTTCTGCGCTGTTCCTTAAAGAACAATTTGCGGAATATCCACAATTGAACGATTTGGTATTTGTACAGGAAGGCTCCTAATGACACGCTCTGGATTACCTCCTAAAACTTCGACGACATAACTTCCCGAGGAAATATTGCGGAATGAATACATCCCGTCGGAGGCGGTAAACGCAGTCTGCCCCGTATCGTTACTACCGGAACGTTTCAATCTCACCCGCACCCGTCCGGCAGGATATGGGCGATTATTTACCTGGCGAATAATGCGCCCCCGCACATTCACCGTCTGGAAAAAAGCTGGTGCTGCCTGTGCTGGAAAGACGCTCTCGGCATCAGACATTCCGCCCCAAAGGAGTAGAAGCCAGCTTGAAAAAACTGTCAGTAAAATTATGCGGCGCTGTTTCATCTTAGTTTCCTTTCCTCATCCTGAACGGAAGTTTGCAAAGACCCTTCAACCTGATAAGGGCCGTCAAGTGCCTCCATCATTTCTATCGGTGTTTGGATTTTGATCTTGTTTTCTTTCCAATTCAGGTGCGGGTGAAAACCATCGTCCTTATCAGCCAGATTTATGGTGACGGAATCGTAGCCCGGATAATCAATCTGCAACTGGGGAATTTCAGGGTTACCATTCTCGATAGGGATTCTCAGAGTGAAATGACCATTCGCTAAAACCTCAGAGACGGGCGGCGACAAATAAAAAGAAATAGCCTCTGCGTCCTTCGCTGACTTGAGTCGAATTTTTCCCTCAACCGTGTAGAGAGTGAAAGCGCGCTGCCTCATCGTAATAAACCCGAAGATACATAAGACCAGTAAAAAGTATCCTCCGAAGGCTCCCCCAAGCTCAATCTGCAAGCCTTTGAAAGGACCTCGCACTACGGTGTGCGACGGCAAGGTTAGATAGAGAATAAAGGCTGGAATAAGCGGCACTAAAATCGTGACAACAATGTAAGTTAAATCTTGATTCATCTTCGTGGTCTCCTAACTTCAAACCTCTTTCAGGCA
>JANLYR010000181.1:0-1832 GCA_031365765.1 Hyphomicrobiales bacterium
ACCAGCTTGCGCGACACCTTGAACAGGATCGTGCCCTTGTCATTATCGAAGCTTTCGGTGCCTTGCGCGTCGCGCAGACGGATGCAGCTCACGGGCTTGCCCGCGACTTTCCCCGAGAGCGCTTTTTCGAGCCGGGCATCCTCTTTCGCGGAGCGGGCATCACGCGATGCCAGGGACGCCGATACGGTGCCGCACAGCAACAGACTGGCAAACGGTAAAATGATCATGGACTTGCGCATGGTTATATTCCTTCCAATACGCCCCCGTATTTTATCATCATAACAGATTCAGCCGCGAAATCCATCCTTCGCTGCGCGCCGTTCGGCAAGCTGCTCCACCGAATTTGCACGCATGAACGGATTGGTTGCGCGCTCGAGCCCGATCGTCGTTGGAACCGTTGCTTCGCCCCGCGCGCGAGCCGCATCGACCGCGACCATCCGCGCGGCCAGCGCCGCATTATCGGGCTCCGCGACCAGTGCATAACGACCATTCGACTGAGTGTATTCGTGCGCGCAATAGACCTGCGTTTCATCCGGCAGTGCGCCGAGCTTTGCCATATTGTCGAACATCTGCGCCGCTGTTCCTTCGAACAACCGCCCGCAGCCCATCGCAAACAAAGTGTCGCCAACGAACGCCGCCTGCTCTGCGGCAAAATGATAAGCGATATGCCCCGCCGTATGCGCGGGCACATCAATCACATCAGCAACGCTATTGCCGAGCCGAACCTGATCGCCCTCGCCCACCTTCACGTCGAGCGTCGGGATGCGTTCGAATTCGGCGGCCGGGCCTGTGATCGTGCAGCCGGTGACCGCCTTGATCTCGGCATTGCCGCCGGTGTGATCGGGGTGCCAGTGCGTGTTCCAGATCTGCGTGATCGTCCAGCCGCGCTTGTCCGCTTCAGCCAGCACGGGCGCAGAGACGGCGGGGTCGACGACCATCGTCTCACCCGACGCGGGCTCGTGGACGAGCCAGATATAATTATCCGACAGGACCGGGATGCGAACGACTTCAATGCTCATTGCACTTTCCTTTTCGCCTTACCGGCTACCGCGAGTTCAAACTTGCCTAGCAGGTCCCACCCTTTACTTTGTTCGTCGGCCTCCATCTCTTCAACTACATTGCGCAAGGCGTAGTATTCGGTCGCGCTGCGAATCCGCCCCCTATCCATGATCGAGCGAATGCGTTTCCAGAACGTGAGGCGGACTGAGGTCAGTGTGGGAAGACCCACTTCGACCAATCTTGAATCGATGCCTTGAACATCCTCACGGCTGAAACACGCCGTATCCTCAAGCAAATCGCCTATGCCAAGCTGAAGGCTCTGTCGTCCGATAGCCCTGGACTTCGCTTCGAATCGTTCAAGCGTCTTAAACGGACTCAAATCCTCTGATAGTGTCAGAAATTCCGGATGTAACCAGCTTTCCAAAGTGATCCAAAATGCTTTGAGATCATCATAATTGTCCGCTGTAACCTTCATTCGGTCGAACCTACCAATGCCCGGTATTGGCCATTGAGGCCCAAGGTTCGGCGGGCGGCAGGCTGCCGTCCTGCAAGAGCTCAACGGAGATATTGTCGGGGCTTCGGACGAACGCCATATGCCCGTCGCGCGGCGGGCGGTTGATCGTGACGCCCGCGTCCATCAGCCGCTGGCAAGTCTCGTAGATATTGTCGACGCGGTAGGCCAGATGGCCGAAATTGCGACCCTCGCCATAGCCAGCCTCATCCCAGTTGTGGGTGAGTTCAACCTGCGCTTCCTCATCGCCGGGAGCGGCGAGGAAGATCAGGGAGAAACGGCCCTGTTCGCTGTCGAAACGCTTGAGTTCCTTCAGGCCGAG
>JANLYR010000203.1:0-1781 GCA_031365765.1 Hyphomicrobiales bacterium
TCGGCACCAAACTGACCGGCGTGTTCGCTAACGTCAGCAATAAGCTCTGACGCTTCAATAAAGCAGCAATTGAACTCAAGGCCGTCCTTTTCTCCCGAGAGGACGGCTCTTTCTTTCTCTCCATTGCCTAGTCGTCCGTGAACAACGTCTAGCCCATTGATTGAGAGTCGTATTTCGGCGAACAGGCGGTTTTTCAATTGCAATGTTTTGGGGTTTGAGGCCGCAGAACCCTGCAATTTCAATTTCAGGATTCCCCTGAGGGGCGAAGCATGATTCTTTCGTCGCATCGGAGGGAACGATGCGACCGAAGAAGCACGAGGCGACGAAGTCAGGCGATCTGTTCCGGGCGCGGCTGGACCAGATCATCAACCTCAAACACGAGCTGGCGCAGCTCGCGGGTGCGATCGACTGGGACTGGATCGATGGCGAGATCGCGCCGCTCTACAGCGAGAAGGGGCGGCCCGGAATCGAGACGCGCTTTGCGATCGGGCTCCTGCTGCTCAAGCACATTTACGGGTTGTCCGACGAAGGCGTGTGCGAACGCTGGGTCTATGATCCGTATTTCCAGCACTTCACCGGGGAAGAGTTCTTCCAGCACAGCTTCCCACACGAGCGTTCGGACCTGAGCCATTGGAGGAAGCGCCTCGGCGACAAGCTGGAGCTGCTATTGGCCGAGAGCTTGCGGGTGGCGCATGCAAGCGGCGCGCTGCGGACCCGCGACCTGGCGCGGGTGACGGTGGACACCACGGTGCAGCCCAAGAACATCACCTTCCCGACCGACGCCAAGCTGCTGCACGCATCGATCAAGGGGCTCAACCGCCTCGCGCAGAAGCACGGAGTGCGGCTGCGGCAATCCTACATCCGCATCGCCAAGCGGGCGGCGATGATGGCGGGGCGCTATGCCCACGCCAGGCAGTTCAATCGCCACCGTCGGCAATTGCGCATCCTGCGCACCCGGCTCGGCCGGCTGATCCGCGACATCCGCCGCAAGATCGGTGGCCAAGAGCACATCGCGGCTGCGTTCGAAGTCTCGCTCGCCCGCGCCAGCCAGATCCGCTCCCAACAGCAGCGCCAGCGCGGTTGGAAGCTGTATTCCTTCCACGCCCCCGAGACCGAGTGCATCGGCAAGGGCAAGGCCCGCGCACCCTATGAGTTCGGGGTGAAGGCCTCCATCGTCACCACCAACGCCCGCGCCCCCGGCGGTCTGTTCGTGCTGCATGCCAAGGCGCTGCCGGGCAATCCTTACGACGGTCACACCTTGCGCGAGGTCATCGATGACACGCAAAAGCTCACCGGTTGCGAGATCGAGCGCGCCTATGTCGACAAGGGTTACCGCGGCCACGATGCGCAAAATCCAGGCCGCGTCTTCATCTCGGGACAAAAGCGCGGCGTCTTCGGCGCCATCAAACGCGAACTGCGACGCCGATCCGCCATCGAGCCCGTGATCGGCCACATGAAAGCCGAAGGCCACCTCGGCCGTTGTTATCTCAAAGGCCGTACCGGCGATGCCGCCAACACCATCCTCACCGCTGTCGGCTACAACTTCCGACGCATCCTCGCTTGGCTGAGGAATCTCTTGCGTAAAATCCTGATCGCAATATTGCGCGCCTTCGCCATCCCATCAGAGCTCAATCCGGCTTCTTAACGGACGACTAAATAACCGATAGTAAATCCCGCGCGCCCGAGCACTCCCGGGTCGTTCTCGTCCAGAGCGAGCGCGCGGCGGGCAGCTTCCACGCCAACTCTTATGTGGTCGTCCAGATCGGTTACCCAACCATTCA
>JANLYR010000204.1:0-1798 GCA_031365765.1 Hyphomicrobiales bacterium
ACCAGCTTACCATCGGCTGCCAGCAGGTTCTGGCGCTTGAGCCCCTTGATGATTTCGGCACGCGTGGCAGGTGTGCCGATGCCCTTGGCCTCCTTCAACCGTTCGCGCAAGGCCTCGTCTTTGACGAAGCGCCAGGCGTTCTGCATGGCATCGACCAGCGTGCCCTCGTTGTAGCGCGGCGGCGGCTGAGTTTGCTTCGCCTGCACCCTCGGCCGCGACAGTGTCGCTGCCTGGCCATTGGCGAGTGGGGGTAGCGTCTGCTCGGTCTCGGCATCACCGTCTTTGTCGCGACCTGGCTCACGCCGCGCGTCAGGCTCGGGCTCGGTCGCGCCGAAAGCGGCCTTCCAACCCTGCTGCAATGGAATACGGCCGACGGCGCGGAACTCCGCTGCTGCCTTGGCCCCTTGCTCCGGCACCGGCACGGTCATGCTGACGACGGTTTGGCGGTATTCGTAGTCGGGCATGACGGCTGCCAGGTAGGATCGGCAGATCAGGGCGAACAGCCGCTTTTCGTCGTCGCTGAGCCGGGCGATGCGCGCTTCGAGGTCATCCATGACATTGACGTTGGGCACAATGGCATGGTGCGACACGCCTTCGAGCGCGGCATCGCAGAAGTGGCCAGCCTTGCCGCGACGAATGACCGGCGGGTCGATCACGAGCTGGGCGAAACCGCGCAGCCGGGTCATGGCAGCCACAATGGCAGGCACGTCCGTGATCTGGTTCTCGGCCAGATGCCGGGCCTCGGCGCGGGGATAGGTGATGAGCTTTTTGCCCTCGCCGTCATAGAGCGCCTGCGCAATCGACAGTGTTTTGTCGGCAGTCCAACCCCACCGTTGCCCGCAGGTCTTCTGCAGCGCTGGAAGGTCATAGAGGCGCGGCGGCGCCTGGCGACGATGCTCGACCGACACCGTCAGTGGGCCCGTGTGCTTGGCAGCGGCTTTGGCAATGGCCTCGGCGGTCGCGCGGTCACGAATGCGCGCCTTAACCGGCGGGGCGTGGCGCATCGTGAAGCTGCCATCAGCGACGGTCGCCGTGGCCACGACTTCGAAATAATCCTCGGAGCGGAAATCCCGGATTTCGAGCTCGCGCAGGCAAACGATGGCCAACGTCGGCGTCTTCACCCGGCCGATACCGATGACGCCCTTGGTGCCGCGGGCGAGCAGCGTCCGGGTGGCCGTGCGGGTCAGCGACAGGTTGAATATTTGGTCGGCCTGCTGGCGTGCGACCGCCGCCTCGTACAACGGGCGCAGCTCACGGTTGGGCTTCAGCCTGTCAAAAGCCTGCCGCAGCGACTTGGGGTCCTGGGCGGTGAACAAGGCGCGTCGCACAGTGCCGCGATAGCTGAGGTGCTCAAGGATTTCCTGGCCGATCAATTGGCCCTCGCGGTCGCAGTCGGTGGCGAGGATCACTTGATCGCAGCGCTTCAGCGCCGCAGCGATGGCTTGCAGCTTGGCGGGCTTGTTGCCGTCATTCGCTGATTTAGTCGGATAGAGACCGTCCGGCTTCAACAACTCGCACGCCCTGTCCGAACCGGTCGCCAAGGGCCGCCCGCAAGTCAAGCGCTTGGCTGGTTTTCTCGGTGATGATCAGCATGGCCATGCGCGGCACCCTGAGCTGAATCGTCGCCCGTGCCAATCACGCAACCGAAGCTATCCGGAACCGATTTTGCCGCGAATTCGGATTAGTTCCGGGGTGCCAGTGGGTCGCACTGAACCGACCTTGTTAGCTATTCCATCGCGAACCTCCGAGAGCACGGGGTCAGTCGATACTCGATGCCGCCGATCCGACGGCTTTGCAT
>JANLYR010000213.1:0-1619 GCA_031365765.1 Hyphomicrobiales bacterium
TCGGCACAGGTACGGTGCAGCGGATCAAGGACGCGCCGCCAGCAGTGATGGGCAAGTGATCGCCCGCCATTGAGCGGCAATAGCCTCTCGGTGACTCGTAGAGCGCCCACGACGGCGATGGCAGGATTTCTGGTGACTGAGACTCTGCGAGCGAGATCACCGAGCACCCGATAGGAAGATTTCCTACGGCGATGACGTCGCGATCCGCGCGGAGAACGGCTCAACGGTGGTGCCACAATTGACGAGTTCGACGAAGTACTGAAACTTCGAAATGCCGACCACAGCTGAATTGATTGTATTGTCGGTTCCTCAGCCCTTGGAATAAAACGGAGACCATGACGTACCCTGACTAAGAGGTGCAGCTTTCAGTCCGGTCCTGGTCTGGTGCAGATGCCTCTCTTTGTATCGCCCGTCGGACAATTCCCGGGGCGCATTCCTGTGGAGATAAGCGATGTCCAACATTCAAGACTTAGCAGATTCCTCACGCCGTCAATTCCTGAAGCAAAGTGCAATCGGAGGCGTTGCGCTTGGCATTGCGGCAACACAAGGCGGCATATCACCGGCGCACTCGGCGAGCGCCGTCGCCAACTATGGTGGCCTCGACGCGGGTGACGCAGCCATCCTCCGTTTTCTAGCGGCTGCGGAATTGATTGAACACGATCTTTGGTTGCAGTATGCGGAATTGGGGGAGAACAATCCAGCCTACAAGGAGGCTCTTGAGGCAATCGACGATGACATGGTGGATTATGCCGTCGATGTCACGGAAGACGAGCTAAGCCATCATCAATTCATCAATGCCTATCTTGCTTCAAAGGGCGCAAATCCAGTTAATCTCGATGCGTTTAGAACAATTCCGCCACCCAATGTGACGGGGATCGCGCCAACTCCGCGGCTCACTAACTTGAGAAACCTCAGCATCGATACGAGCTTCTACAATCGCTATCGGGGCACCGGCAATCCAGATTTCGGCGACACGTTTCCCCAGATTGCGACGATCATTGCACAGCCCGCCATTCCCACCGCCGATGGGCTGGGCGACAAGAGGCTGGGCGCCATGGCCCGCGTCGCAACCTTTCACTTCGCTTCCATCGAAGTTGGAGGCACCAGCCTGTATGATTCGTTTCTGGCAAAAGTCTCTTCAACCGAAGTTCTAAAGGTCGTCGGATCAATCTATGCCACCGAGGCTATCCACTATGCTATTTTTGAAGACACCTTCGGGGGTATTACTGCATTCCACAATAACGCGGGAACGCTTATTGTGCCGGATCTGACGGGAGGCAAACACGACTCCGAGCATGTCATGCCGAAACGATGCACGTTCCTGAGCCGCAATCTGCCGACCTGCTCCGTCATTCGACCCAGTTCAACAGAAAATGCCGGCGCGCTGGCAGCCGTGAAGGCCTTGACCGATTCCAATTTGTTTCAAGGTCAAAGCGCTCAGTTCTTCCAGAAACTGCACGCCTTAGCGACGGCGGCGGATGCTGCCACACGTAGTGCAACGTGAGCCGCGGTGATCTGGAGCACGCTGTAAGGTTCGGCCGGCGCGTGTCATAGGCGCTGTTAAATGGCTGGTTATCCTGAACGAAAAGAAACCCCGGCGGGTGAGGCCGGGGCTCGCC
>JANLYR010000216.1:0-5826 GCA_031365765.1 Hyphomicrobiales bacterium
TCGAAGTGCGCGGCGTGACTTTCGCCAATGCCGGCGCGCCGTCCGGCAGCATCGACGGTGGCGCGATCACGAGCGCTGGCACGCTCACGCTCACGCGCTGCACGCTCTCGGGAAATGCGGCGGGCTCGGGCAATGGCGGCGCTCTTTCCAACACCGGCACGATGACGGTCGCCAACACCACCTTTAGCGCCAACTCCGCGACGGTGGATGGGAATGGCGGCGGGATTGACAACGAGGGCAACCTGGATGTCTCCGACAGCACTGTGAGTGGTAACTCCACCGCCAACGGGAACGGCGGCGGCGTTTTTAATGACGCCTCGGCGACTTTCACCGGCTGCACCTTCAGCGATAATTCCGCCACCACCAGCGGTCATGGCGGTGGCATTTACAATTTCGGCGATATCACTATCACCAGCAGCACTCTCAGCAATAATATGGCCTTGGCCGGCGGCAACGGCGGCGGGCTTTATGACGATGGGACGAGCGTGGTCACCGATACCACTTTCGTCGCTAATGCCACCGTGGGCGGCGGCAATGGCGGCGGGGTTTACGGAACGGATTTCACCGTCCTCAATAACTGCACCATCCGGGACAATGTCGCCGGGGACGGCGGCAACGGGGGCGGCGTCTGGAACGATCAGACCATCGACCTCACGAATTGCACGATCAGCGGTAACTCGACGGTCGCTGGTGGCGACGGCGGTGGGGTTGCTCACGAGAACGGCACGACCACGATCACAAACTGCACGATCAGCAATAACTTTACCTTCCTCGGCTCCGGCAGTTTCAGCGGAGACGGTGGCGGAATTTTCGCGTTTGCCGGGGCCCCGCTGATCAAGAACACGATTGTGGCCTTGAATAGCAGCGAAGGGTCTGGCCCGGATGTTTCCGGCGACTTCACCAGTGACGGCTTTAATCTCATCGGCCAGAGCGACGGAAGCTTCGGCTTCACAAACGGTGTGAATGGCGACCAGGCCGGCACGACCGCGGCGCCGCTCGATCCTCTCCTTGGCCCCTTGCAGAATAATGGTGGTCCTACTTTCACCCAAGCATTGCTCTTCGGCAGCCCTGCCATCGACCAGGGCGCGGCCGCGATCGATCCCAATAGTGGCGATCCCATCGTCACCGACCAGCGCGGCATGACCCGGCCGGTTGATCGTCCTAACATCGCGAACGCCAGCGGCGGCGACGGCAGCGACATCGGGGCGTTTGAAGTGCAAATGCCGAGCCTGTTCCTTAACATCTCGACCCGCCTGAACGTGCTTACGGGCGATAATGTTCTCATCGGCGGCTTCATCGTCACGGGGACGGAGCCGAAGACCGTCGCGATCCGCGCCATCGGCCCATCGCTGGGCATCGGCCTGCTCGCCGACCCGGTGCTCGAACTGCACGAACCGGATGGGACGGTGGTGACGAACAATGATTGGATGTCCAACAGTGCGGCCGATCAAGCCACCATTATAGACAATGGCCTCGATCTGAATGGCGGCTCGCCGATCAGCGACCTCGAGTCGATTATCATTGCGACTCTCCCGCCGGTTGACTCTTCCGTGCCCGGCAGTGGGCAATACACCGCCATCGTGAGCGGTAACGGTGGCGGGACTGGCGTGGGCTTGGTCGAAGTCTACGATCTCGATCAGGCGGCCGCCTCTCAACTGGCCAATATCAGCACCCGCGGCTTTGTCGAGACCGCAGATAACGTTATGATCGGGGGCTTTATCGTTGGTGGTGGCGGCGGCGGCGGCGTCACTGTGATCGTGCGCGCCATCGGGCCAAGTCTCACCGCGCAGGGAGTGCCCGGGGCTCTGGCCGATCCGACCTTGGATCTCTACGACATCAACGGCATGGTCATTGCCTCCAATGACAACTGGAAAGACACTCAGGAAGCCGAAATCACCGCCACCGGCATCCCGCCGACCAATGATCTCGAATCCGCGATTGTCGACTTCCTCGTCCCCGGCAACTATACCGCCATCGTGCGCGGAGTGAATGACACGACCGGCGTCGCCCTGGTGGAAGCGTACAATTTGGATTGAACGAACAAGCTCCCGTCTTCGATCCCGGCACGCGCGAAAACCGGCCCGATCTTCTTTCAGAGTGAAGGCGGATCCTATTGCCAGTTTTCAAGGCGCGACCTGGCGACGCGTCGAAAACGATAGTGTTGTTTGATTGCCACTTGCGCGTGCCGCCAGGTTGTAGCTGGGATCGGTGATCCCGGCAGTCTGGCGCGCGGCTGCCCCAGGCTCGGCCGGGATTACCGATGCCGGCGACAAAAACCGCTGGCCCGCGGACACGATTGACAATTCCCTAACGCTACCTGCGAAAACCAGCCGGACCTTTTGTCCTGGACGAACGCATGTTTCCCCCGGAAGCTGCACCATGGGCCTCTTCAATACCTTAATGTCGAAAATTTTCAGCCACGCGCCGGCCGCGGCTCCCGCTCCTGCTCCGGCCAGCGCGCCGGTCACGCAAGGATCCCCCACCCCAGCGATGCCCGCGCCCACCGCGTCCGGCCAACCCGCCGGGGCGACCGCGCCGGCAACGCCGAGCGCACCTGCTCAACCAGTTGATGTCGCGGCCATTCTCAACAATCTCGCGACTAAAAATTCGGAAAAGCTCGATTGGAAACATTCCATCGTTGACCTGATGAAGCTGGTCGGGATGGAGAGCAGCCTTTCCGCGCGTAAAGAGCTGGCCCAGGATCTGCATTACAGCGGCGACATGAACGACTCCGCCGCGATGAACATCTGGCTGCACAAGGAAGTGATGCAGCAGCTCGCGGCCAACGGTGGCAAGATCCCGCAGGATATTCTGAACAAGTAGCCGCTTTCGCCGAAGTCACCGCCCCCCGCCGGGATCACCGATCCCGGCTACAACGACGCGCGAGCTTCCTGCGCGCTAACAGATTGTTGAAAAGCGCCAGGCCGCATTCGTGGCGGCGGTCTGTGACCGCCGAACATCGTCCTGCCAGCCATGCCCTTGAGCGTTCACTTCGGGCTTCGCTCAGTGCAAGCGCCGACCGCCGCTACAATTCGCCTGCTCGCCCCTCGACGTTTTCCGCCGTCTACTAACGGTCTTCCTGTCGGCTGAGGAGCAGTTCGGCGATGTCGAGCACCTTGACGCTTTCGCCCCCCTCGGTCCCGGCCATGCCGTCGCTCATCATGTTCAGGCAAAATGGACAACCAGTGGCGAGAGTCTTCGCGCCAGTCGCGATGGCTTCCTGCGCGCGCAGATTGGAAACCCGCTGTTCGGGCGGTTCGTCGAACCACATGCGTCCGCCGCCCGCTCCGCAGCAGAAAGTCTTTTTCCCGTGGCGCGGCATCTCGCGAAACTGTTCGTCCTGCGCTGCCCCGATCACACTGCGCGGCGCGTCGACCTCGCCGTTGACCCGGGCGAGGTAACACGGGTCATGCAAAGTAATCGGCCCGCCGTCAGCGGCGGCTTCATTCGTTAGGCGACCGGACTCGATCAGCTCGGCGAGAAGGGTGGAGTGATGTTGCACTTCATACTGGCCGCCGAACTGCGGATACTCGTTCTTGAGTGTGTTCTGACAATGCGGGCACGCGGTCACGATCTTCTTCACCTGGCGCCGGCCGAGGGTCTCAACATTCGTCTGGGCACGTTCCTGGAAAAGGAACTCGTCGCCGATGCGGCGGGCCGGATCACCAGTGCAGGTTTCCTCTTTGCCGAGGACGGCGAAGTTCACACCCGCCTGCTTGAGCAGTTGCGCGGTAGCGCGGGCGACTTTCTGGGCGCGCGGATCGAAGGAAGCAGCGCAACCGACCCAGAAGAGATATTCGAAGTCGGGATTGGATTCGACCGTCGGCACATCGAGCCCCTCGGCCCAGGCGAGGCGATCGGCGTTGGGACGGCCGTAGGGATTGGACTGGTTGCCGATCTGCTGCAGCGCTTTCGCCGGCGGCCCGGAGAGTTTGCCTTCGCCGATCAGATCCCGGCGCATGTCGCTGATCAAATCGACATGCCCGATCAAGACCGGGCATTCCTGGACACAAGCCTGGCACATGGTGCAGGCCCAGAGCGTTTCATCGCGAATCGTCTCATGCACGTCGTCTCCGCCTAACGACATCAGTCGACGTAGATCGACCACCACCGCTTTGGGCGAAAGCGGTTTACCGGAAGCGGTCGCGGGACAGGCGTCTTCGCAGCGACCGCACTCCATGCAGGCATCGAGGCTAAGCAGTTGCTGCTGGTTGAAATCCCCCAACTCGTGCACGCCCGTGCGGCCGGTCTGCTCGACTTCTGCCATCGTTAGGGGAACGAGCTCGCCCATCGGCCGCGCGGGACGGGCGGCAATGTTGAGCGGCCCCGTGATGACGTGGAGAAAGCGGTTGACCGGGATGGTGGCAAAAAATCCCGCGACCAGAATCGTATGCAGCCACCAGGTCACGAGGTGCATTGTTTTGGCGGTGCCGACGTCGATCCCGCGCAGCAGGGTGGTGTCGATGAGCCAGCCGACGGTGGACCAGTGCGCCAACCACGGTTCTACCTGCGTGTAGTGCATGCGCAGCGCTTCGACGGCAAAGCCGGTCAGACCGAGGGCGAGGAGAATCCCGAGCAGCCACCAGTCGCGCCAGTTGTGGCCGAGGCTCGGTTTCCGCGCGAACGCGCGGCGATACATCGCCAACAGACAGCCGAGACAGAACGCGACGCCGAAGACGTCCATCGTCAGTTCGTAAATGAGATAGTACCAGCCGTGATGGAAGTCATAGGGCCCATCGTGAGCGATCCCGAGGAGCGTGGTGCCGATGGTCAGGACGAGGAAGCCGCTGAAAAGGAGCAGGTGAAGAAGCGCGCCGAGGGATTTCTTGTGCACGCGCTTCTGGGCCAGCGCGTAGATCGTGAGCCGTTGCAGCCAGACCCGCCAATCGCGTTCAAATCCGCCCGGGCGGCCCTTTCGCCATTGCCGGACGTGGGCCAGGACCTGCCATCCGAGGAAGGCGACACTCGCAGCCATCATGACAAAGAACACCACCTGCATCCAGGGCGTGATATTCCCGAACACTTCGCGCGTAGTGCTATTGACGTCGAGCGCGATCATGGGAGCGACCATCTGCCGATCAACCCTGGCGAATGGATTCAATCAGTTGCGGCACGATTTGATGCAGGTCGCCGACCAGGCCATAAGTCGCCATTTGGAAAATGGGCGCTTCGGGATCCTTGTTAATCGCCACGATAATCCGTGAATCCTTGATCCCCGCCAAATGCTGGATCGCGCCCGAGATGCCGAGCGCGATGTAAAGTTCGGGCGCGACCACCTTGCCGGTCTGGCCGATTTGATAATCGTTAGGCGCCATCCCGGCATCGACCGCCGCGCGGGTCGCCCCGACGGCACCGCCGAGCGCATCCGCCAGGCCGCCGACCAGACGTTCGAAGGTTTCAGAATCTTTGAGCGGCCTACCGCCGCTGACCACGACACGGGCTTCGGTCAGGTCGGGACGATCGGAAACGCGTTCTTCGCGCGAAATGAATTGCATGCCGTCGGAGAGGGCGGCGGCGTCAAAGGCAAAGCGCTCGACCGGGCACGGGGCGGCGTCCGCAGCTGGGGCGGCAAAGGCAGTCGCACGGGCGGTGAGAACGAGCCGGTCACCGTCCACTTTGATGGTCGCCAGCATGCTACCGGCATTGATCGGGCGCTGGTAGGCGTTCCCGCCATCGACCTTTTCGAGGGCGAGCACATCGGTCACCATCGGCGCATCGAGCAGGGCGGCGACGCGCGGGAGGATGTCTTTGCTAAAAGTGGAGGACGCGCTGAGCAGCGTTTTCGCATGGTGCTGGCGGACCACGTCCGCGATCACGCTGGCATAG
>JANLYR010000218.1:0-16245 GCA_031365765.1 Hyphomicrobiales bacterium
GCGATTACCGCGGCCCTCCAGTCCGGCGTGAAAATTCTCACGGGCTATGAAGTCGTTGCCGCCTATCCCGGATTCCGCTTGTTCGCGGTAGGAGGTGGAAGAGGAATAGCGGTCCAGGTGCGCGCCGTCATTGCGGCGACGGGCGCCCATGACCGGGTGATGGCCTTCCCCGGCTGGACCCTCCCGGGTGTCATGACTGCGGGTGCGGGTCAGCGTCTTGCAAAGATCGATGGCGTGCTGCCGGGCCGGCGCATCGTCGTCGCGGGAAGCGGGATATTTCTGTGGGCCGTTGCCGAGACCCTGCTGCGCAAAGGTGCGGTGATCGAAGCACTGGTCGAGGCCCGCCGGCCTTCCCTGGCGCTCATCGGGCACGTTACGGCATTTCCCGAGCGATGGCGCGAAGCTGCGGGCCTCATCAACTTCGTGACGCGCCGTGTCGGGCGGATCGCATGGGGTTACACGGTCCGCGAGGCCATGGGGAACAAGCGAATGGACCGCGTCGCCATCGCGCCTGTTGGCGGCGGTACGGCCGAGACAATCGCCGGCGTCGATGCTCTGCTGGTCAGTCATGGCTTTCAGCCCAACATCGAGATTACGTCTCTTCTCGATTGCCGCCATGGCTTCGACGAAACGCTGGGTGGCTGGCATGCCGCTGTCGATGCGCGCGGCCAGACCTCGGTCGAGGGCCTCTATGCGGCGGGTGAAGTGACGGGCGTGGCTGGCGCCCGGCCGGCCGCGCTGTCAGGTGAAATCGCGGGCTTCGCCGCGGCGGCTGGTCTCGGGTTTGACGCTGCTGGCCACCAGGCCCGCATCGATAGGCTCGGGCGGCAATTGGCGCGGGCGCGCCGCTTTGGCCAGGGCCTGGGCCGCGTCTTTGCGCCCATGCCTGAACTCGAAAGCCCGCAGCGCGACGACACTATCCTGTGCCGTTGCGAGGAGGTCAACAGGGGCGAAATTCTTGCCGCCTGCCGGGACGGAGCCCAGACCCTGCATGCCGTCAAAACGTGGACGCGGGCCGGCATGGGACGCTGCCAGGGCCGCATGTGCCGCATGAGTGTCACGGCTTGCGTGGCGGGCGCCACCGGCCGGCCGGCCGAACTTCTCGGGTACAACCGGTCGCGCGTCCCCACGCGTCCGGTTCCAATCGACCAGATGCTCGCGGTCATGGAAGACGGAAGCGCCTAGATGTGAGCTCTCAATAGGTTGTCCATCCGGTCCGGATCGAGGAAGCTGGATTTGTCGAAGCTTCAGAATTCCAGGAGGAATTGGATGAACATTCACGAGAATGCCCGACTTACACCGATTGGTCGAGGGCGTCCGGTGGCGGCGGTTTTGAGCGGGCACACTCCGGAGGCCGCCGACGAGCCGCAGGCGTCTGCCCGGGGACGGCGCGCAAATGGCTGGCGCGGTGAAGGGCCGGGTTGGGAATTTACCCATGTCGCTATCGACGATCATTCCCGCATCGCCTTCGCCACCATCAAACCGGACGAGAAAGCGGTGAGCGCCATCGCCTTTCTCAACAATGCCGTTGCCTACTTCGCAAGCCTCGGAGGCAAGGTCGAGCGCGTCATGACCGGCAACGGCTCCTCCTATAAATCCTTCGCCTTCGCCAAGCTTGCAAGCGGCTCAAGCTCAGGCATATCCGCACCAAATCCTACACCCCTAAAACCAACGACAAAGCCGAGCGCTTCATCCAGACCGCGCTGGGCCGGCTGATGCGCTGGCAGGGGTTCACGGGTATGATGGCAATTCTCGTTGGCAACATCAGATCCTTCAGCGACATCAGGACGGAGCGCGAAAAATCGGATGGTTGTGCCAAGATGTAAATTTGGGGTAGGGACCCCGTGGTGCCGTCGTGCTGTACAACCATTGATGCTGACAGGCATAGTGGGGGTATTTCAGATGCAGACTGTCCTCTCCTTCAGAGCTTGGTCAAAAACACGAAATGCCCACGAATTTGCAGCAAGAGCAAGCAGTGAAGCAGGTGCAAACCGTAAAGAAAGGCGTATTGGCTGTTATAATAGGTCAACTTAATGCCGGCGGCAGCGAGCGGCAGCTCTATCTGTTTTTGCAGCATTGCGATTATGATCATTGGTCTCCCAAGGTTTTTGTATCCGGCGAACTCGGCGCTTGGCGAGATGAGATTGTCAAACTCGGCATACCGGTCACCCTGTTGCACGGCAATCGACTTGCCAAAATGTGGCGGTTCCGCCAGGCTTGCTTGACGGAAGGCGTGACGTGCTTTTTCTCTTGGTCGTCCTACACCAATGCCTACGCTGCCGCGCTTCTGGGCTCCAATGTCCGTAAAATCGGCTCATTCCGCAATTCCTCTTTTGACGATCTTCCCAAGATGCTGCGGAAATTTTGGGAGTTCGTTTCCCTGCAGCCGATTTCCGTTGCGGTGTGCAACTCGCTTGAAACACGGACCCGTATCAAACAGCGGGCAAATGCCAGCAAAGACGTGGTGTATGTGCCGAATGGTGTCGAATTTCTCACACCCGAAGAAATAATTCATTGGCGTGCCTTTTGGCGAAAGAAATTGCTTGTCGCTGGCGATGCCATTCTCGTTGTAGGCGTCGGCCGATTGACACCGCAGAAAAATTTCCAGCGTTTCATCAGCGTGATCGCCCAAGCGGTCCAAATTCTTCCCATTCGCGCCGTCATCGCAGGGCCAGGCGCCGTCGCCCAGCGAACCGCGCTGGAAGAAACTATCGCAGAAAGTGGCCTCAAGAATGTACTTGGCATCTTGGGCTACATACCAAATGCGCAGCGCCTCATCTGCGCAGCAGACCTTTTTTTGCTGACTTCAGATCATGAGGGCATGCCAAATGTGGTACTCGAAGCTATGGCCTGCGGTGTTCCCTGCGTCTCGACCGATGTGCACGGCGTGAGGGAGCTAATCGTAGACGGATCTACAGGATTTATCGTCGACTTCCAGGTCACCAATCTAGCACAGCGGGTAATTGAACTTGGACGCAACTCAAAACTGCGGTACGAGATGGGTGCGCGTGCGCGCCAATCGATTTCAAAATATCGCCCGGAGAAGGTTGCTGCCCAACTCTGGAAACTCTGCGAGAGTGACGATGGCAACCAGAAGGCCGGTCATTAGGGGCAATTTATTGCAGGACAATAACAATTTTAAAAGTGCTGGTTGAGCCTTTGTCAAAGCCCACTCCAGCCTCCACGCCGAGTTGCGGAGAAGGAAACAGCGTACGCGGCGACCTTGCTCCAGTGACCGTAAGCGTCATTATGCCCATCCGCAACGAGGGATCATTTATTGCGCGAAGCCTTCGCGCCGTACTCACGCAGGATTATCCACATAAATACCTCGAAGTGTTGATTGCCGATGGGATGTCGGACGATTCGACGCGCGACATAATTGCAGCGCTCTCCGCCGGATACCCGCAAGTCAGGCTTCAAACGATCGATAATCCTGAGCGAATCGTGCCGACCGGCTTCAACGCAGCGCTGAATCGGAGCACCGGCGCGATCATCGTTCGGGTGGACGGCCACACCGTAGTAGCACCGGATTATGTACAGCAATGCGTCTACGCGCTCCATAGAACAGGTGCGGACAATGTCGGCGGACGCATGGTGGCTGCCGGCGAAACCGCTTTTGCCCGCGCAGTGGCACTCGCGACGAGCTCGCGCTTCGGAGTTGGCGGCGCACAGTTTCACTATCTTGACAGCGAAGCTTGGACAGACACCGTATATATGGGCGCATGGCCGAGACAAGTTTTCGAGAGGGTTGGGCTTTTCGACGAAGAACAGGTCCGCAATCAGGACGACGAATTCAACTATCGTCTGCGCGAACAGGGTGGAAGGATCCTGCTCAGCCCAATGATAAGATCAACCTACTACAATCGCGCACGGCCCCGATCGCTGTTCAAACAGTATTATCAATATGGGTACTGGAAAGTGCGCGTGATGCAAAAACATCCGGCCCAAATGCGCGTTTACCAGTTTCTCCCGCCGCTCTTTGTGGCGGCGCTGGTTGTCAACGCCGCAATCTTGCCGTTCATGCCAATCGGACGTTGGTCGCTGGGGTTAATCATAGCCGCCTACATCGCCGGGAATGTTTCCGCAACTGCCCTTAACGTTGAACGTGACCGTTGGCGTCTGGCACCAAATGTTGCCCTCGCTTTTTGCCTGATACATTTTGGATATGGCATTGGATTCTTATCCGGCTTAATCAAATTTCGTAAACGATGGTCAGACAGGGGAATTCTCAAGTTTCCCTCGGCTGTGTAGGATACTAGACCATGTCGCAATCTCGCCTCCGAGTCTTGATGATAACAAGCGAATGGCCAACGCCGGAGTCGCCGTTCAGTGTGCCGTTCCTCGTCCAGCAAGTAAAATTTCTGCGGCAAGCGGGCGTGGAGGTGGAAGTGTTTTCTTTTCGTGGAGCCAGAAACCCCCTCAATTACCTAAAAGCCCTATGGCAATTCAACCGAACCTATCGCGATCGTTCCACCTTCGATCTCGTCCATGCACAATTTGGCCAAGCGGCCCTAATTCCGTGGCCCAAACGCTGGCCCCTGGTCATTACCTACCATGGCGATGATCTGTTAGGGATACTCTCACGCGACGGCCAGCAGACGTGGCAGGGGCGCCTGCTTGTGGCAGTCAGCAAAAATCTGGCGCGTTTCGCCAATGCAGTGGTTGTGGTCTCACAACACATGAAGAAAAATCTTCCATCCGTGGTCTCGTCCCTCATTCAGCCCACGGGCGTTGATCTCGAAGCAATTCCGAAAATGTCCCAAACGGAAGCTCGAGCGAAACTTGCTTTGCCTGCCGACGAGCGTCTGGCATTGTTTGTCGGCAGCCCGGACTGTCGTCGAAAGCTCTACTCCCTCGCACAGGAATCGGTGGAACTCCTCAACAAGCGCCTCCCCACGCGATTGGTTCTGGGGTGGAATAGGCCACATGGAGAAATCCTCTTATTGATGCTCGCCTGTGACGTCCTGCTCAACACTTCGCGGCAGGAAGGGTCACCAACTATCATAAAGGAAGCGCTAGCTTGCAACCTCCCGATTGTGAGCGTTGTAGTTGGTGACGTTGTTGAAAGAATAAAGGAAGTCGAAGGATGCGAAATTACACTCGATAATCGGCCCCAAACCATTGCCGACGCTTTGGAGCGAACGCTAAGGCGCGAAAGGCGGATTGACGGCCGCCCCGCGGTGGCGCAACTCGACGAGAGAGTCCTCGCGCAAAAAATGATTGCGATTTATCGTTCAGTGGTTAGCTAATGGGGCTGGCATTACCGGCATGCCGTGTCGGATGTTTCGTTGATAGAATGCACGACGCAGCACTTTCCGAGAGCTAGTCATGAAAGTCATTCTGCATCACGGCTGGCTTAACATCTTGATCAGTGCAGTCGGTCTGTCGGTGCTGACATTCGCAATTGCATACCTGGCAATCGCAACAACCAACAATATTTATGCGCCAGTGTTTGTTGGCATTATTTTACTTATCGTTCTCGGTAATTGGCGCTTGGCTTGTAGCCCGCCGATGGCCCTTTACTTCGGCATTTTCCTGTACCTGTTTCCTTCCGGTTTGCGAACCGAGACGCTCGATTTCGCCTACACGGTGGAGATGAACGGCATGCTGCTGATTGCCCTGCTGACATGGCTTTGGTCATCGTACAAAGGCCGTTCCCCCATATACATCAACGAAGTTTATCTTTTAGTTGGAGCCTTCATACTGTGGGCAGCGGTGACTTTAGCCTGGTGCCCCGACCTTGTGCTTGCGCGGAAGGAACTTGTCAGCTTTGCCCTGTTGCTGACGGTGCTATTTCTCACACTGCAATACGTCAGAACCCGGAACGCTCTGGATGAATTGATGAACGTTGTCGCGGCGGTGGGATGGTGCGTCGTTGGTTTGGGTGTTTTCAGCTTGCTGCAAAGTGATTATCATTTCGGTGAAAGACTGAAAATTCTCGACATGAATGAAAATCAGTTTGCCTACTACTGTACGATGACCCTGCCCGGTGTGATTTGGCCCGTACTGCGTGCGGAAGGTCGCAGACGGCTGCACTTGTTGGCCGTAAGCTGTCTGTTCATCGCACTGAGCCTCGTCCTGGTACTGGCGACCGGTTCGCGCGGCGGTACGTTGTCGTTTGTCGTTATGCTGGTTGCACTGTTGCGCTGGAAAGCGTTGCGGGTGTGGGGACTGATCGGGATAGCAGTGTCGATATTGGCGCTTATTTCCGCTCCGTTCTTGCTGGATTCGCTGTTCAATCGCGCCGATGACCGGTGGGGCAACGAATTCGGCGCGCGGGATCTATTATGGAAAGCCAGTGCAAAATTCATTGAGGACCACTTTTTGATGGGTGGCGGCATCGGAAATGGATCGCGTGCGCTCGCACCCTACATCAATGCTGAGACGCCAGAGTTCATGCATCGCGACGACTTGGCCAGTCATAATCCGCTGCTCGAGGTCGGAGTAGATGCTGGCATCATCGGCATGATCATTTGGTCGAGTTTTGGTCTCGCTGCGATCGTGCAATTCCTAAGGACGCGTCGACGGTGGAGAGGGCGCAAAATTCTTGAAAGCTATCATCCTTTGATTACTGTGAGTGCAATTGCATATTTATTCTCCTTTATGAAGGACGGCGGCATGTCGAGCCACCCGACCTTCGCGCTGCTGTTATTGTTCCTGACCATTCCAACGGGTTTACGCAACTACGATGACGATGACTCCACGCCCAACGAGGATTCATTTGTTGAGCGGCCGGCCGCCGTTCAGCGACCTAAGCCATTTCGTGCAACGTTTGAAATTGGTGGCGGGCAAGCCGGGCGGCGTGGCCCCGGTGAAAGACAATCTCGGTGGCAACAGATGTTGACGGCTTCAACCTTGACTTCTCGCCACTCGCAGGCGGCGATTGAACAACAAAAGCATTGAGTTGGAGTGCGAGATGGATGTCCCCTTCTTTCGACCCGCCATTGGACAAGAGGAAATTGATGCAGTAACGGCGGTGATCCAAAGCGGCTGGCTTACGACGGGGCCGAAAACGCGCGAGTTTGAAGAGAAGTTTGCAAAATTCATCAGCGACGACGTCGAAGCGGTTGCGGTCAATTCCGCGACAGCGGGACTGCATCTTGCAGCGGAGGCATGCAGTATCGGGCCTGGTGATGAAGTGCTTGTGCCAACATTGACATTCACTGGCACCGCCGAGGTGATCCGCTATCTTGGTGCCGAAGTAATTTTCGTAGATGTAGATCCTAAAACCTATGTGATAGATATGGAAGACGCCGAGCGGCGTATCACGCCCAAGTGTAAGGCTATCATGCCCGTTCATTTCGCCGGCTATCCCTGCGATATGCGCTCGATCAAGGATTTTGCACGGCGCAATTCCCTCAGGATTATTGAGGATGCGGCGCATGCGCTGCCCGCCGGGCGGGACGGCCGACACGTGGGCTCTTCAGGAAGTGACGCGTGTGTCTTCAGTTTCTACGCCAACAAGACGATTACGACCGGCGAGGGCGGTATGTTAGTGACGAACAACAAGGCAATAGCCAGCCGGGCACGGGTCATGCGAACGCATGGATTCAGCTCCGATAGCTTTGACCGGTTCAGCAGAACTGGTGCCTCCTGGCAGTATGATGTCATAGCACCGGGCTTTAAGTACAATCTGACCGATATTGCCGCAGCGCTGGGTCTCGTCCAATTGCGCAAGGCAGAGGCGCTACGCACTCGCAGAGAGCAGGTTGCAAAGCGTTATTTCGATCTGCTTGTCGATCTTCCCATTGATCTGCCAGCGCACCCACCGGACGGCGCAGTCCATGCGTGGCATTTGTTTCCAATCAGAATTCACAAGGCAGCCCGTGCCGATCGGGATCAACTCATCAGCGCATTCACCGAGCACCGCATAGGGTCCTCAGTACACTATCTGCCGCTGCACAGGATGAGCTATTGGCGGGACCGCTATCCGTCTTTGGAAGGAGAATATCCTGTGGCAGATCGTTATTTCGCCGGCGCTGTGACGCTGCCACTCTTTCCGGACATGTCCGAAGCACAGATCATCAAAGTGACGGATGTGCTGCGCCAAACGCTAACATAATTGACCGTCTGCTGAGTTGTTGGAATGCCTTCCAGGCCCTATTCATTATTTCTGAAACGATGCTTGGACGTTGCCGCCAGCCTGGCCGGCCTTGCGCTCTTATTGCCGGTGTTTGCCGCAGTAGCGCTTGCAATCAAGATCGACAGACCTGGACCCGTGTTTTTTCGTCAAATCCGGGTTGGCCGCGGCGGACGTCATTTTCGTATTGTTAAGTTTCGATCGATGGTCGCGGATGCGTCCGAATTGGGAGGCGCCCTGACTACCAGCGGTGATGAGCGTATCACTCGTGTTGGAGTCTTTCTGCGCCAGACCAAGCTGGACGAACTGCCCCAACTCTTCAACGTTCTTGGCGGGAGCATGTCGCTCGTCGGACCGCGTCCCGAAGTACCTCAGTGTATGCAGTTTTATACGCCTGAGCAGCGGACACTCATTCAATCCATGCGCCCCGGCATGACTGATTACGCTGCCATCATTTACCGCGACGAAAGCGCGCTATTGCTAGGCGGAACAGATCCGCTTGAAAGTTATCGAAGAGAGATCATGCCTCGAAAATTTGTCTATTACGAAAAATATTTCCATGACATCGGCGTGCTGACTGACATTAAAATAGTAGTGGCGACAGTTTGGACGCTCGTGCGCGGACGAGTGCCCCGATGGCTGGAGCTCTGAGTTTTTAGCCGATCTACACATCTGTTGGTCGCTTACAACGTATTAACAAAATATTAATAACATCGAGTTAGCGTGCGGTACGAACCGATATTCGACCATAAGATGTAGGGGAAGCCAGGATGATCAACCGGCAAGACCTTCGATCCGACAGTCAGTATGGTCTCATCCAGAATACCGAGGACTCTAACCGCATCAATTCCAACGACGTTGAAATGCAACGGACTTTGGATGCATGTTGTGCGGAACTTAGACTAATGAATCTTCACGCTGTGCTGACACAGTCGGTTGCTTCTCAGGTAAAACTGCGAAACATTGCTTCACGCCACCATACCATGGACGCCGCAGACCGCGCTATCGAACGGGAATGGAGCTTGGAGCCGGGCGTTGGCTTGTAAACCCATCCCAAGTCCGAGGCGGACGGCCGGACGCCTATAACAGCGGCCCAGAAGAAATAGAGTTTCGCGGTACGACGAACGGTTCGGCCGAATTGGTCGCTGTATCGGATGCCAAAGCGGCTTTAGCCTTCGTAAATGCCGTGCTCAGACATTTGCGGCACCCAGCTTGAATGCGTTTCCTCAAGCTATGCGCAAAACACAGTATCAGCCAGCAGGACCAACACTTGACGTTGGCGGAGCAAAGTTCTAACGGGTTGATTTAGGTAGATATTTATTAAATAGGTATGTGTGTGCGTTTCTAGACGATGAATCCCCGATACACTTTTTCCATGCTCATTGGTTTTTTTCAGCGGCCACCTTGCCGTCCGCCCGGTGCTGCCAATTTATCACTATCGCAATCGCAGCTTCAAACCTTGCCTTACCGACGCTACATCGGAATGGATGGTCCGCAGAGGCCTCTAGTGTTGTTAAATATTGGCAGTCAGATCGAGAGAACCACCGAATGTGGCGACCACGCTGCTTGCGGTGCCAAAGAGAAAACCGGGGTCCGTAACAGTGTTCCGCTCGTCGACCGAACGACAAGGTACTCATTTCACAGCGTGGTTAGTTCCAACGTCTCGGTTCAGATAGGTGCGAACTCTCTGATAAGGCGTCCTCAACGAATGGTTTCCTGCATGGCAAGGGGCTTTGCTGAAACCTGTCGGGTTGCAGAACGTTTGATCAACATCGTCTGTATTGCATTCGAGCACGTCAGCGCTATGCCAGCCCAAACGGTTTAGCCTTCCAACTATGCGGAACAGCAGAGCGCACTCTAAATCACACCTGTCGCTTCCAAAATCCCGCAAAATTGCCGGAGACCATAATCGCGACGCGTTGCCAGTTCCACTGCGCCACGCATCCACCGGTGTCCGCAGGTCACATGATTTCTTAAACAGACACAAGGGTAGTTTGCCTTCGACGTTTCAGGTGACGTTCCTATGAAGTTCGTCCCCTTTGCAAAGATACTTTCCGTGTTTTTCTCATCGTCGCCGGACATTCGGCGTACCCTGCGCGCTGTTATCGACGTGTGCATCGCCGCTGCGAGCTATCTCCTCGCGATGAACCTGCGTCTTGGGGCAGCGGCTTTTGAAAATCTGCCGCAACTCTTCACGCAAGTTGTTTCATTTGCCGGTGTATGCGCAGCAACTTTCAGCCTGCAAGGATCTTCGCTTCTCTCCTGGCGTTTTACATCGCCTCAGACAATCTTTCCAATGGTTCGATCCATCATCGTCGCGGTGGCTGCGTTCGAAGTACTCTGGTTCCTTGTTGCGCGACTTGACTCCGTGCCGCGCTCGGTTCCGATTATCGCTTGTTTCATATTAATTTGTCTGATGGCCGGCTGCCGGCTTCTTTACAGTGTTATAAGCGAAACGGGCTTGCCGGACGGCCGCAATCCATCCGCAGTCAATCCTGAAGCAAGCGCGCTTCTCGTATACGGCGCCACGATCGAATCCGATGCCTTACTGAGATCGCTTCAATCGAGTGCGGGCGGCGTCTATGTCGTCGTCGGCATAATTGACGACGATCCGGCCGCACGCGATCGGCGTATCAGAGGCGTCAACGTTCTTGGCACGACAAGAGATATCGCAAAGGTCATTAAAACACTCGCAAGGCAAGGAGAAGTTCCGGGCCGCCTCGTCGTGCCTGACCGCGGCCTTACCGCACAACAGTTGACCGGCATTGTCACAGCCGCCGCCGTTTCGGGGCTGCGAGTCGTGCGGCTGCCCAATACACCGGCTCTGCTGCAGCAGGCTGACAGAAGTTTCGACTTTGAGCCCATCAGGGTTGAGGAGTTGCTGGGCAGGGAACCGCACCGGCTCGCACTCGGATCAATTGCAGCTCTGGTACGTAGCAAATCGATAATAGTCACCGGTGGCGGTGGCAGCATTGGTGCCGAACTCTGTCGCAAGTTGCTGGAGCGCGAACCCGCAAAGCTGGTTGTAATCGACAACAGCGAGTTCAATCTGTTTAAGATTGGAAGAGAGCTGGGTCCGCTTGCTTCCGCGGGTGTATTGCAGCTCACGCTAGCTTCCGTTCGCGACAAAGATACAATCCGGGCCATTTTTCAAACCCACAAGCCTGATCTGGTTTTCCATGCTGCCGCGTATAAACATGTTCCACTGGTCGAATTAAACCCCGCCGAAGGCATACTGACGAATTTAATTGGTACAACACATGTCGCCGACGCTGCCGCAGAAGTCGGTGCCGCCGCAATGATTATGGTATCGACCGACAAAGCAGTGAAGCCGAGCAGTGTTATGGGTCTCTCTAAGCGCTTTGCAGAAATGTACTGTCAGTCGCTCGATTTTGGTGCTCAGGCCGATGTTAAGCAGACGCGGTTTCTGGTCGTGCGCTTCGGCAATGTTCTGGGGTCCAGCGGTTCGGTGGTGCCACTTTTTGAGCAACAAATTCGTGAAGGCGGTCCAGTTACGATCACCCATCCAGAGATGACCCGCTACTTCATGACTATCCGCGAAGCAGTCGAACTGGTGTTGCAGGCGTCTGCTTATGGCTGTGGAAACATACGAAGCCGAGGCGCGATCCTGGTGCTCGACATGGGCAGCCCGGTAAGTATTTTCGACCTTGCGTGTCGCATGATCGCTTTGGCCGGCTTCCGTCCAGATATAGACATTGCGATCAGGTCGATAGGGATCCGCGACGGTGAAAAGCTACATGAAGAACTGTTTGATGATAATGAGAAGCAGGAACAAACAGACATGCCTGGCGTAAGGCTCGCCCGCTCTCGCGTGCGTAATCCGGAGTATATGGCAAATATGAAAATGAATATTCTCAAACTGTTCGAAACGGGGCAATCCAGGGCGGTCGTGGCCATGCTGCACACCCTGCTTGCGGCAGAGGAATAACTGTTTATTTGCAAACGATAAGTGTGGGGAATGCAACCCAACGGCTTGCTACTACAAGTCTGAAATGCCGGTGTTGAAGGAAACATATAGGATGAAATGGTGCTTTTTCTCCCCAGGTTTCCGCTCATTGCAAGTATTTCTAGGTGACACCCGGAATTCTGGCGGCGCCGAAGCTCAAATGGCCTATTTGGCAAAACTGATTGCGGCTCGAGGACACGAAGTTGTTTTTTTTTATGGCGATGGAGTGGGTGACCCGCAAACACAACTGATTGACGGCGTGACCTGCATTGATTTGATGCCGACGTGGAGAAAGCCGTTGAGTGTTGCGAAATTCTACGCGGCGCTTAAAGCATCCAAGCCTGACGTGTTATTCTCCACCTTACCTCACGATTTTCTGCCGCTCCTTGGAATTTACGCGCGGCGAAACGCGGGCGTATATGTACATTGGGTGGCGAATGACGTCCACTGCTCGCCTTGGGGGTCCTACTCGTATAACCGGTGGTTTCATGAGCCTCTGTATGGGTTGGCTCTATCCTCGGCGGCCGGCATCGCCATTCAACACGAACGCCAGCGAGCTATGTTTTCACCGCGCCTGCGGAAGCGAATGGCTATAGTTCCGAACTTGATGCGATGCTTTGGCGCGAAGAAGCGGGAATTTGATAGCGCCAACTATGATGCCATATGGATAGCCTTAATCCGGCCAGTCAAACAACTTGACGTATATCTCGATCTTGCGCGGGCGTTGCCAAATCTGCGCTTTGCTGTCGTGGGAGGATTTGCTCCGGGCATAAGCTCCAACGATGTAACTTCATTCATGAACCGCATTGCGGGACTTGCAAATGTGGAATACCTCGGGCCACGCCGTGCCGATGAGGTCATCGATTTGCTCGCGCAGAGCAAAATTCTTGTTAACACGTCATCCTCCGAAGGGTTTCCCATAACCATGCTGGAGGCGTGGAGCGTTGGCTTGCCCGTGGTCTCACTGACTGTCGACCCTGGAGGGATCATCGTGCAAAAAGGTTTGGGAGCGATTAGCAAGACAAGCGACAGGATGGCAATCGACGTAGCGGATATCGCGACATCTAAGAGCCGCAATGAAGAGTTGGGCGATAACGGATTTCAATATGTCCGCCGCCACCACAGCGCGCAGGCGGTTTATGATCCGCTGATGCAATTAATAGGCAACATCGGCAATGGAAAACACGGTGTCAATTGAGGATTCGGTACGAGTTGCGCCGCTGCTGTCTACAACGGCGGCTGGAAAAAAAGCAACTTGCGCATCGCCAGCAATTCGCAATGCTGGTCATGCCATTGATTGTTGTCCTAAGGTATCATTAAGTTTGCACCTATCATGACGCCGGGAAGGGCCAGCCGGCTGACGCCAGCACCCGTGATGGAATTGCCGTAGATTTTTACCGAAAAATACCTGGTTGTGCCCCAAAATGTAATTGCTACGCCCTTGGGGTGGACGAAAGCGTTGTTTGTAATGGTGACTGATTTCATTCCAGGACGCGCCAGCATGATGTGGCCCTCGGCGTAGGGGTTTGGATTCAAGAATACGTTGCTTCTCACCACGATGTCGGTCGATACTCGGCCTGAGCTGCTAAACAATTGAATTGGCCATCCATGCTGTAAGCTGTCAAACTTGTTGTGCAAGACCGCAACCCCCGCTGCGCCGTCAATATAAATGCCATGATCGTGAGTTTTGTAGAAATCTGTTGCTGGCCTACAGCCATTCTGCCCTGGAGAGAGACGTCCGATATTCCTGAACACGCTTCTTACAACCGAAATTGCGCTGCTTTCTCTTATATAAATGCCGACTTTTCCTCTCTCGTCATCTGAACAAACATTGCCGATATGATGAATGGTGACTCTGGATATACCGATGTTGGTGTTGTCGCCGACGTAAATGCCAATTCGTTTGACATTGGAAATGTCAAATCCACGTATATTCACATGGGAGACGCCGGGCTCCAGATAGAGACCAAATATGGTTCCGGTGGTGCCATAAAGTTTCGCTAAACCTGGATGTGCGGCCTTGATGGTGATCGGATCGAGCGCAGTCCCGCTTGCCGATAGATTGGCGCCCGTCCACTCCGTTATTTTATAAAGTCCGTCTTGAACGATGACGGTATCGCCGGGCTTGACCCTCTTAACGGCGGCTTTCAAAGTCTTGAAGGGACTCGACTCCAACCCGGCGTTGCTGTCCAGGCCGTTGGTAGCGACATAATAGGTAGTTGCCGCGTGCGCAGCGAATGAGAACATCGCGCTGAACAGTAAAAGGATGACCCCGGTCCAAGAAATTCTGGACATCTTCATGATCTACAGTCCGGTCTTCATGGCCACTCGATCCAACTTGCCTTACATTGCAACTTCACGATTTTGCGGCATCCCATTCAACCGCATTGCAGGCCTCGGATTCGTTGATCGTGGCGCCGAAGGTTTACGAATTCTTTAAATCTGACCCGTGACTTGTACACTCTCTGTCAGTCTGTCGAATCGCTGATTGTCAAGTGACGCCGTTTGTGTGCGAATGTGCCGCTAAATTGCGGCAAACTGTTGATGGTTCTTTCAACGGCGGCTGAGTGTGGTGCCTTTAGAGTAACATGTTCGATGGTCCTTAGGCTGGGCACCTGGATATTCGTCGGCAGGAGTAAGAGGCCGGAGATACCCTATTTTACTTGTGAGCCACTCAGACTCCAGATGAGCTGGCGGTCATCCGCTGTCAAACTGAAGAAGTAAGTGGCTGCGATATAGCAAACCGAGATGGTGCAGGCGGCAAAACCGAGAGACAGCCAACTCGATGGAAGCCAAATATCTGCGGCAAAGCGGCTCACAACACCCACGCAGATTACCGCGGCAGTTCCGTGCACCATCGGTACAAAAAAGGTGAACCATGGAACCCCAACTACTCGGGCGGAATAGGCCGGTATGAACAAAGCGTTGCGCAGGAAAAACATGAATGCCGCTATGGTGGCAACCAAAGTAGCGTTTCCGCCATGGCTGACCGCGAGATAAATCAAACCGACGTTGACCGTGCCACACAGCAGCGTTACGAGCCCTTCCTCTCGTGCGCGATTATGGGCGTTTATCGCGTAGGAGAGCGGACGTGTTGTCAGACTGACGGCGAGATGAGCCGTCAAAATAATGAGAAGCAGATCAAGTTCTGCAAAATCGGGCCCCAGCCACAGAGTTAGCAACGGTCGGCTGAACCCGGAGACTAACCCGATTGGCAGAGCCAGAGCGATCCCGATAAATTTGATTGAGCGAGTACAGACGTGACGCAAAGCGTCCAACTGGCCTCTGGCATAGCGCGCCATGATGACAGGGCTAAGGACCGACACAATAGTCTGAAGCATCGCGATGACCAGTACTGGAAAGAGCTGCACCGCACCATATTGGCCGGTCATTTTCGGACCGAAATACATGTTAATGAAAATGATATCGGTCTGCATCAACAACAGCGTGCCTGAGACGCTGATCGCAACCCATCCGCTTAAAGTTGCCATAGAGTCGATTTTCGTGCGGCTCACACGGCTTAGGCGAAAAAGCAAACGCGGAGTCAATTTCTTCCAGGTCACTATGTCGCCGCAGAGCCCAATCAGCGCCGATATAAAGAACCCTATCGCTACCAACGTTAGCGTCGCTGGCATCCAAAATATCGCGATCCAAACTATGCCGACTCGGCTTATCGAAACCGCCATGCGCACGAGATTGCGCAGATCGAACCTGTGCTTCACAACACTGGAGACACCAAACACACCACTGACAATTGCTGTGATGGTTGTGAAAATAACGCTGGAGACCAGAATTTGTGTCTCGACTTGTGAGCCGGGAGGAACCTGGAACACCGTCGGGAAGTAATAGACCACCGGCATTGCCAGTGCGCTCAACGCGAGACTTATGCCGAGGGCAAGAACGAGCGCTGCGGAGAACGTGCTTTGCGCTTCTTGCTCATCGTTCCGGGCGATGTCGATCGCCAGATATCGATTGATCGACGTGTCGAGACTCGCAGTGATGATCGCCACGAAGGCTACAAGCGAATTTGCCAGCGCAATCATTCCATATGCGGGTGCGCCTAGATGTTTGAGAAGAAACGGAACGTACCATATCATCAGGACGGTGTTCAGAACGACATAGGCAACGTTCGATCCGACATTGACTGAAAAATTCCGTCTTGCCTCGTCATCAGGCGCGGTTGCCGAGGGCCATACAA
>JANLYR010000233.1:0-3582 GCA_031365765.1 Hyphomicrobiales bacterium
ATGCAGCCGCGGATCATGCTGTTCGACGAGCCGACCTCGGCACTCGACCCCGAGATGATCAAGGAGGTGCTGGACACCATGATCGAACTCGCCGGCTCCGGCATGACCATGGTGTGCGTTGTCAAATCGCTTTGAATTCCGACCCCCTTTTCGCGTTCAATCGCGACCCCTCCGACTGAGGCTTGTGCGGGTGGTCCTTGGGTGGCCGCGCGTCGCAGGGTGCCATTCAAAGGCAGGCGCAGCGGCGCGCGGGGGGCCTGTGGACCCACCGGTGCAAGCCGAACCAGCGATGAATGGTCAGTCCCGGCCGAAGCCCCGAGGCGGGACGATCGCCTGAAGTTCGCTGAGGTCAAATTCGCAGATCGCTCGCAAAGCCCCGGCCGTCGCGCCGTCCCGCAGGTTCTCCGGCAGGCTGTCCAGCCATGCCGCGAACTCAACCTGCGCTTCCACGAGGCCTGTGACATGGTCGGACCATCGCCGGGCCCGGCCGCGATGGTCGGCCGGACGCCGCACGCGGATGACCGGCACACCGGCCCCGCGCGCGGCGCGATAGCGGGCCTGGCGTTCGGCGTCGGTCATGGCGGTTTCACCGATCGACCTGCGCGGCATGATTTCCACTCCGAAGCGTTACGTCACGATACGCGGGGCCGGCAACGACGTCTCAATTGCGGTTCCTGAAGCGCCAACTGTCATTGCCGGTCTCGATGATGTCGCAATGATGCGTCAGGCGATCCAGCATGGCGGTGGTCATCCGGGCGTCGCCAAATACCTGCGGCCAATCGGCAAAGGCCAGATTCGTCGTGATCAACAGGGACGTGTTTTCGTACAGTTTGCTGATCAGGTGGAACAGCAGCTGGCCGCCAGGTTGGCTGAACGGCAGATAGCCCAGTTCGTCGATGGCGATGAGGTCGTAGCGCAACAACTTCTCCGCGAGGCGGCCGGTGCGCCCGGCGGCCTTCTCCTGTTCAAGCTGATTGACAAGATCGACGAGGTTGAAGAAGCGCCCCTTCGCGCCGGCGCGAACGACGGCCGCGGCGACGCCGATGCACAGATGCGTTTTGCCGGTGCCGGTTCCGCCGATGAAGATCACATTGCGCCGGGCGTCCAGGAAGGAGCCGGTGGCGAGTTCGCGAACAAGACCTTCGTCGACCGGCGTGCCGGCGAAGACGAACTCGCCAATGTCCTTGAGAACCGCGAACCTGGCGGCGCTCATGCGATAGCTGATGGAGCGTGCCTGCCGATGGACCCGTTCGGCGCGGATCAGGCCGGCGAGGAGGGGAAAGATCTCATCGCGCCGGTTGAGGCCCTTGCCGGCGATCTCGTCGAAGCTGGCGCGCATGCCGTAAAGCTTCAGTTCCGTCATGGCCTCGAGGATCTCATGGCGTTCCATCAGGCGACTTTCCTTATGCTGTCGTAGCGGCCGCAATCGGCCACGGGTTCGATCTTCAGACGCAACGCATCCGGGGTGGTGATGCTGGGTGGCGCGGCCGGCTGCCGCTGGCGCGCCAGTACGGTCAGGATCACATCGCCGCTGGCGATGCCCGCTTCCAGTGCTTCGGCGCACGCCGCCTCGACCGCGGCGAGTCCGTGATCGAGCACCGCGCCCAGCACTTTGACGAACTGGCGATCGGCGTCCGGATGCGGCTTCAGCTTCGCGCGGATCCGGGCCAGGGCGGGTGGCAGGTCCCAGTCCTTGAAGGGGGCGCCATTGCGCAACGCGCCGGGCTTCCTCACCAGAACCGGCAGGTAATGCCAGGGATCGTAGACGATCCGGTCGCGCCGGTACTGGCGCGGGTGGTCGGCCACCACCTCATCCTCGAACAGCACCACGATGCGCTCGGCATGCGAGCGCACCAACACCATCCGGCCGGCCGCCCGCGCATCGACGCTGTAGCGGTTATGGTCCGCCATGATCAGGCAGGTGGTCGTCGCGCGCACCGCCTTCTCGACGAAGCCGTCGAATGGCCCGCGCGGCTCCATCAGGCTCGACCGCTCATCCTGGAATACGTCCCGGATCGTCCGGTCCTTGAACTCCGGGTGATTGGTTCGTCGGGCGTGGATGATGCACTGATCCTCCAGCCAGGCGTTCAGCTCGGCCAGACTCTCCACCCGCGGCTTGGGGCGGAACAGCAGATCGCGCAGGTTGCCGACCTGGTTCTCGACCTGTCCCTTCTCCCAGCCCGAGGCGGGCGTGCAGGCGACCGGCTCGATCAGGTGGTGGGAGCACATTTGCAGGAAGCGGCGATTGTATTGGCGCGCCCTGCCAACGAAGATCGCCTCGACCGCCGTCTTCATGTTGTCGTAGATGCCGCGCCGGCAGACACCGCCAAAGAACGCGAACGCCTTGTCGTGGGCGTCGAAAACCAGTTCCTGGGTCTCGCGGAAATAGGCGCGCACGAACGGCATCCGGCTGTGCGACAGCTTCATGTGCGCCGCCTTGATGGTCAGCGGCAGGCCCCGGAGCGTGATTGTCTCGTGGCTCCAGTCGAACTGGTACGCCTCGCCGGGCGCGAAGCTCAGGGGCACGAACGCCCGCGCCGGAACACGCGCCCGCTCGTCCCGCCACGCTTTGGCGAACCGATGCACGCTGTCATGGGCGCCGTCGTAGCCGCGACCACGCAACTCCTCGAACAATCGCTGGGTCGACCGCCGCTCGCGGCGGGGAGGTTTGGCTTCCCTCTCCAGGATCGCGGTCAGAACCTCGACCCATTCGCCCAGTTTTGGCGCCGGTTGGACGCCACGTTCATACCTGAACTCGGTCGCCGTCCCACGGACAACCCTGCGTACCGTCGCGCGCGACACCGACAGCGTTCGCACGATCTCCTTGATCGGCAGATGCCGCTCGAAAAACGCGCGCCGTATTTGTCCGATCCTGTCCACGCCGATCATCCCCACGAACTCCTCCCGGCCAACACGGGCCAAAAGGAGACGACACTGACGAAACGTCAGAGGGGTCGCGATTGGATGCGAAAATCCCCCCTCAGGGGGTCACTATTGCAAGCGAGTTCACAGATTTATGCCTGTCTCTGTTTCCATGGGCCCATTTCCGGACCACCAAAGCCGCTGTGAAGATGCACACACTGCTGGATTTGCGCGGCAACATCCCAAGTTTCGTCCATATTTCGGACGGAAAGCTGCACGATGTACACGCTCTCGATATGATTGTGCCCGAGGCCGGCGCGATCTACGCCATGGGTCGAGCGTATGTCGACTTCGCCCGACTATATAGGCTGCATCAGGCAGGGGCATTTTTCGTTACCCATGCCAAATCCAATCTCAATGCGCATCGCGTGTATTCGACTGCCACCGATCGGACAACCGGCGTCATCGCCGATCAGAAGATCGCGCTGGATGGGCATTATACAAGCCAGGACTACCCGATCCGTATACGGCGTGTGCCCTTCAGAGATACTGCAACTGACAAGACCCTTGTGTTCCTGACCAATCAAACGATGCTGCCGGCGATGACGATCCGCGGCCTGTATAAAAGCCGCTGGCAGGTTGAGCTTTTCTTCAAGTGGATCAAACAGCACCTCCGGATCAAAAAATTCCATGGGACGTCCGAAAACGCCGTGAAAACCC
>JANLYR010000136.1:0-4271 GCA_031365765.1 Hyphomicrobiales bacterium
CCTCGGCCAACTTGAACGGCGAAAGCTCGATCACGCTGGCGGTGCTGCGCCAGCCCGGCGCCAACACCGTGCGTAATCGTCCAGCACCTTGCGGATCTCGTGGGGCGTCGGCACGCCGTCCTTGGACTTGACCAGCGAGGATTTGTTCTCCTCGCGGATGATGTCCATGCACAGTTCGACGCACTCATCGCAGATGAACACGGTAGGTCCGGCAATGAGCTTGCGGACCTCGTGCTGGCTCTTCCCGCAGAAGGAACAATACAAGGTGTTCTTGTTGTCGCTTCCGCTTGCCTTACTCATGATCACTCCTTGGTCGATCTCGGCGAGAGGATAGGCTCGCACTGTTAACGGGACCTGACTTTAATGCCTCAAGCAATCGCCGGACCGGACTTCCCGACTCAATTCAGCATGCGTTGGCATGGTTAATCAAGAATTATTGGCCCCAATCGCGGCCCATCCCTGAGCCGAGCCCCCACCGCTTTCCGCTCGCAACTATTTGGTTTCACTGGGGGTTGGACGTTTCTCCAGGATCTTGTCGACGATTCCAAACTGCACGGCCGTCTCCGCCGTCATGAAATTATCGCGCTCCAGCGCATCCTCGATCTCCTTCATGGTGCGGCCGGTGTGTTTCATATAAATCTCGTTCAGGCGCTTTCGCAGGCCCTCGACCTCGCGGGCGTGGATCAGGATATCGGTGACCTGGCCCTGAAATCCGCCCGAGGGCTGATGCACCATGATCCGCGCATTGGGCAGTGCAAAGCGCATGCCCTTGTCGCCCGCCGCCAACAGCATGGAGCCCATCGAGGCCGCCTGCCCCATCACGGTGGTCGATACCGCAGGGCGGATGAACTGCATCGTGTCGTAGATCGACAGACCCGATGTGACCACGCCACCGGGCGAGTTGATATACATCGAGATTTCTTTTTTGGGGTTGTCCGCTTCGAGAAACAGAAGCTGCATGCAGATCGAGGCCGCGACATTGTCGTCAATGGCGCCGGTGATGAAGATGATGCGCTCGCGCAGCAGCCTGGAGGGCAGATCATAGACGCGCTCGCCCCTTGACTCCTGCTGGATGACAGAGGGCCAGAACGAACTGGTAGTGAGGACTTCGACAGGATCGCGCATGAACAGCCTTGTGGTGATTTGCACTATAGATAGGAGATCGAAGGGGTCGAGGGAAGTCCCCCTTGCCCCTCACTCTCCATCACCGGCCTTGAGCCGGTGAACCAGACTGGGTGGCCTGGTCATGCCCGGCCATGGAAATTTTTACGATCACCCCCCGCTTGACGGTGCCGTCTTGCGGGGCTTGGGGCTGGCACCATGACTCTGACCACCATGGGCGTGCGCTTGGTCGTGGTTGTGATGGTCGTGTTGGTGATGATCGTGGCCATGATGATCGTGATCGTGATCGTGATGGGCATGATCGTGGTCATGATCGTGATCGTGATCGTGATCGTGTCCGTGCTCGTCCACCGCGGTCGAGGCCATATGCTCTCCCATGTCGTCGTCCTGCACCATGGCCTGCAGGTCCTCGCGCGTCACCGCCTTGTCCTCGACCTTGGCCCTGGACACGATCAGATCGACGACCTTCTGCTCGAAGATGGGTCCCCGCAATTCGACGATGGAGGCCGGATTCTTGCGATAGTGCTCGAACACCTGCTTCTCCTGGCCGGGGAACTGCCTGGCCCTTGCCAACAACGCCTGCTGCAATTCCTGCTCGTTGACCTTGACGCCTTCCTTCTCACCCATGGTGCCAAGCACGAGGCCAAGCCGGACGCGCCGCGCGGCGATGGCGCGATATTCCTCTTTGGCCTTCTCTTCAGTCGTGCCTTCATCGGCGAAACTCTTGGCGGACTTGCTCATCTCCCGGCTCAATGCCGACCAGATGCCATCGAATTCCTGCTCGACGAGGCGTTCGGGCAATTCAAAATCATAGAGCTTGTCGAGCGCATCGAGCACATCGCGCTTCAGCTTCATCGTGGTCATCTGGCCAAATTCCTGGCCGATCCTCGACTTCACCATGTCCTTCAACTTGGCGAGATCGTCGAACCCCATTTTCTTGGCAAAGTCGTCGTCGATGGCAACGTCTTTCGGCGCTTCGACCTTGGTCACCTTGACTTCGAACTCGGCGGCCTTGCCGGCCAGTTCCTTGACGCCGTAGGTGTCCGGAAAGGTGACCTTGACCTGCCTTTCGTCGCCCGTTTTGGCGCCAACCAGCTGGTCCTCGAAACCCGGGATGAACGGGCCGGAGCCGATTTCCAGGGCCACGCCTTCGGCCGTGCCGCCCTCGAATGCCGTGCCATCGACCTTGCCCACGAAATCCACCGTGAGCCGGTCACCCGAGGCTGCAACGCCATCCTTCTGGTCGAAAGTCTTGGCCTGGCCCGCCAGCCGTTTGATGGTTTCGTCGATATGCGTGTCGTTCACCTCAACGCCGTGACGCGTCAGCGTCAGGTCGGAGGTATCCTTGATGTCGAAAGAGGGGATCACCTCGAAGGCCAGCGAGAACGACAGGTCGCCCTTGCCGTCCATGATCGCCTGCACTTCCTGCTCGTTGTCCGGCAGCTTCACCTCGGGCTGATAGGCGGGCTTCAGGTTGCGCTCGGCCACCACCTGCTTCGACTGATCGTCGATCGCCTTCTGCACGACTTCGGCCATCGCCGACTTGCCATAGATGCGCTTCAGATGCGGCAGCGGCACCTTGCCCGGCCGGAAGCCCTTGATATTGGCCCTGGCCGACAGCTCCTTCAGCTTGGCGTTGAGCTGGTTGTCGAGCTCGGCGGCATTGACGACGACCTGGAATTCGCGCTTGAGGCCGGCGCTCAGTGTTTCGGTAACCTGCATGGTGTGCTGCTCTTCATTTCGGATTATGCCTTTAGGTCTGGAAGCGCGCTTGGTGCGGGCGGAGGGACTTGAACCCCCACGGGTTTCCCCACAGGAACCTAAATCCTGCGTGTCTGCCAATTTCACCACGCCCGCGCGCCCGCAGGCCTTGAGGCCGTTGCAATGGGCGCGGTCTATAGCAGAGGGGTATTAGCGATGCCAGACAAGAATTGCCGGTCGCCCCGCGTGTTCCTGCCGGGTTTTCCGAGCCAGTCCACCAGGGTTTCGGCGGTGAAGCCCTGGGTGCCGGCACGTTGCGCGGCATCGCCATGGAGCCACACCCCGGCGCAGGCGGCGCCGAACCCGTCCATGCCCTGCGCCAGCAGTCCGGTGACGATGCCGGCCAGCACATCGCCCGATCCCGCTGTCGCCAGCCAGGGCGGGGCGTTGGTGTTGATCACGGCGCGGCCATCGGGATGGGCAATCACGGTGTCAGCACCCTTCAGCACAACCACCGCACCGGAGCGCCGCGCGGCTTTTTTGGCGCGTTCATGCTTTGATTCTGTTCCTTCGCCCAAATCCTTGAAAAGTCTCACAAACTCGCCTTCATGCGGGGTGAGAACGGTGCCCGGTCCGGTGATGGCAGCGAACAGCGCGTCGGGGTATTCGGCAAACGACGACAGGGCGTCGGCATCGAGGACAGCGCTGGCGCCGCTCGCCAGAATCGTCATCACCTTGTCGCGCGTTTCGCGTCCCACCCCAGCTGCGGGTCCGATGCAGACGGCATTCCTGCGCTTGTCCGCCAGCAGCGCAGCGATGCTCTCGGCCGATAACATGATTGCACTCACCTGCGCAGCGTGGACCGCCAGCGCCTTGGCATCACCGGTGATCGTCACCAGGCCAGCGCCCGTATGGAGTGCTGCACGCGCCGCCAGCCGCGAGGCCCCCGTGGCCAATGGTCCGCCCGAGACGATCACCGCGTGGCCCTTGCGGTATTTATGTCCTGCCAGGGACGGTTCCGGCAGAATTGGAGGGCCATTTTCGTGAAGACGAGGCTCGATCTCGCGGAGGATGCGATCCGGAATGCCGATATCGGCCACCACCGTCTCGCCGCATAGCATCCGCCCCGGCAACAGCACATGGCCGGGCTTCTTGCGGAAAAAGGTCACCGTCACATCGGCCCTGACGGCGCTGCCCCGCACCAGCCCCGTGGCCCCGTCGAGACCGGACGGAACATCCACGGCCACGACCGGAACGCCCGCTCCATTGATCGCCGCCGCCAAGTCGGCCGGAAATTCACGCGACAGACCGGCACCGAACAGCGCATCGACGATGAGCCCGGTCCCCATTGGCACTCCCAAAGGTTCAACCGATCCGTCCCACCGCCCGGCCATCACGCCAGCGTCGCCTTTCAGTTCCGCCCGATCACCGTAGAGCGCCACCGTCAC
>JANLYR010000287.1:0-2578 GCA_031365765.1 Hyphomicrobiales bacterium
GCGCCCAAGGGTGTGGAGCCAAAGGACATCGTGTCGTTCCGCCGTTCCAACGACTTCGCCCATGTGAAGGCTGAAGTGTTGGGCACGCGCAACGGCGTGGGCGTCACCGAAATCGCTAACTTTGCCAAGTACCGTTTCACGGGATCGGGTGCCGAAGCCTTCCTGTCGCGGCTGATGACCAACAAGATGCCGAAAACCGGGCGGCTCATCCTGACGCCGATGCTGAACCCGCAAGGCCGCCTCATCGGCGATTTCACCATCGCCAAGGCGAAGGAGGAATGTTTCTACATGTGGGGTTCAAGCCAGGCGCAGAAATATCACATGCGCTGGTTCGAAAACTATCTGCCCACGGACGGTTCCGTCGAAATCCATCGCTTCGACATGGGGCTGGTCGGCCTCTCGATCGCCGGACCCAAATCGCGCGAAGTGCTGCAGGCGCTGACCGACGAGGATATGTCCAACGCCGGGTTCAGGTTCATGGATCATCGCGCCATCGATATCGGCAATTGCCCGGCGCTGATCAACCGCGTCACCTATACCGGCGATCTCGGCTATGAAATCTGGGTGGCGCCCGAATACCAGCGGCGGCTGTACCAGGAGATCATGAAGGCCGGGAAAGCGCATGGCATTGCCAATTTCGGCATGCGGGCGCTGCTTTCCATGCGGCTCGAGAAAAATTTCCCGACCTGGTACCGCGAGCTTCGCCCGATTTATGGCGGCTTCGAAGCAGGGCTCGACCGCTTCATCGACCTCACCAAGAACGATTTTATCGGCCGCGACGTGGCAATGGAAGAAAAGCGGAGCGGCGGCAAGCTCCGGCGCGTGTCGTTCATCGTCGAGGCAGGGGACGCCGATGTCCTGGGCGACGAGCCGATCTGGCATGAGGGCAAGGTCATCGGCTGGGTAACGTCGGGCGGCTATGCACACTACGTCGACCGCTCGATGGCACAGGGTTATGTGCCGAAGGAGTTGGCGGGAGAGGTGGCGAAAGGCGCCTTCGAGATCGAGATCATCGGAGAGAAGCGGAAAGCGACGATCATCGCCGAACCGCTGTTCGATCCGGCAGGGAAGAGGATGCGGAGTTAACCCGCTCGCCCGTAAAATCCGATCTGGTCTTCTCTGGTGAAGACCACGCCGGGGCGGTCGAAGTAAGAGAAAACCGCGACGATGCGCTCGCGGTTGCCACGCACGGTCGAGACCTTGTGCGCGGTGTTCTTGCCGCGGAATACGTTAAGCGTTCCAGCTTTCAGCCGCAGCGTCTTGACTGCCGCATCTTCGCCCCGCAACAGGCGGGCGACACCATCGTAATTTGGATCATTGTCGCAGCGCAGGTCGCTGCGATAGACGAATTCGCCTCCCTCATCGGGCGATTGCAGCAACAGGGTCGTGGTGAATTCGCTGCGGTCAAAATGCCAGTTCAGCGCCTCGCCGTCGCGATAGGACATGACGTTCACCCGCGCCAGGCTGTCGCGCATCGGATAAAGCGCATCCTTGCCCATGGTGGCGGCGAGGAACGAGATGAATGGCGCCCATTCGTAAATCCACAAAGGCACCGACTGGGTAATCTGGTCGGCGCAAACCGTATGATTGATCGTCTCGGTGAGCCTGAGGGCCGGATGATCGGCGGCAAGGCCCGGGATATCTTTCCTGAAGTAAATATTGTGCATGCGCTTGTGTGTGAAAGACTTCGTGTCGATGACCGGGCGGAGTTCCGCGATTGCCTTGTCAAGCGCATCCGGCTTCACCAGACCATCGAGGTTAAACATGCCCTCGCGCGCAAGATCGGCTCGGCAGCGGTCCACCAATGCCGCCCATTCCGGCGTCCCTGGACGATCAAGCGGATAGCGGTCGAGATCGAGAATGTGGCGCATCGTGGTCCTCCCGCAGCAGACACAATCTTGCCACTACCAGAACTGCGGCAATCCCGAAACGGTCCTCATGTGGTTGACGAATATTCGAGCGCCGCATCGGTCAGCCAGTCCCATATGCTCATGGCGAAGGTGCGCATGGCGTAAAGTTCGAAGCGGGTTTCGCTGATGCAGTGAACGAGAACCGGGGTGTGGTGGAGGCCGGTCTGGGCGAACAATCCGGGCGCGAAAGCGCTGGCGTGGAAATCGAGGGGCACGACTTTTGCCAGAACGACTCTGGCGGGGGCGCCTTCAAGATAGATGCGGGTGCGGCTGTGGGAGAGAGGCGTGAGTTTGCAGCCGGTTGAGACTTGCGGGGGCGTTTCTCCAATGAACCAGAATTGGCTGGGTCCGATGCGGAAGACGGTGTGGCCGCCGAGCAGGAGCGCAACTCCGACACTTTTCGGCACTTTGCCGCCCACGGCCTTGTCGGTTCCTGCGACTTGCGTGAGGGTGAAACCGCGACTTTCACCAATGCGCAGCACATCGCTTGCGTAAGGTGCTGCGGTCGTCAGCGCTGATCGTCGCTCAAGCATGGAGGCGCAGTCCTTGCCTGTCGATGAAATGCGGCGACACGATGCGGGCGCGGGCCTGTTCGTTCTTCAACGGATAGGCGCAGACGATTTCCTCCCCTTCGTGTTTCAGCCCGCCCTGGTAGAGGCCAAGTGCGA
>JANLYR010000296.1:0-21357 GCA_031365765.1 Hyphomicrobiales bacterium
CGAAGATGGCGAACACGCCGGGAAACAGCGGAACCTTGTCGCCGTCGAGCATGGTGAACTGGTTGCACAGATAGCGCACAAGGGCCTGGGACATGGTCAAACGGACAGTCGGCATTGCAATTCCTCCCGGGTCAATTCTTCAGATTTCGCGTTGTAAAAAACATTCTATTGCGCCTCGGCAAATTGCAACAGATATTGCGGAACGCGTTGCAGGAACCAGCATGATACCGAACGGAATCCGCGAAAAATGGGCCTCGTCAAAGCCGGTACTCAATGGCTGGCTGTCGCTGGCCTGCCCGTTCAGCGCCGAGATCATGGCGGGCCAGGGCTATGACTCGGTCACCATCGATCTGCAGCACGGCCTGATCGGTTACGAGGTGGCGACCACCATGCTGCAGGCGGTGCGCGCCAGCGGTGTGACGCCCCTGATGCGGGTGCCCTGGCTCGACCCCGCCTCCATCATGAAGGCGCTGGACGCCGGTGCCTATGGCGTGATCTGCCCGATGATCAACACACGCGAGGAGGCCGAGCAGCTCGTTTCCTGCATGCGTTATCCACCCAACGGCCTGCGAAGTTTCGGCCCGGTGCGGGCCAATTTCTCGGCCGGCGCCGACTATGGCCAGCACGCCGACGCGGAAGTTTTGTGCTTTGCCATGATCGAGACCGCGGCCGGCATGAAAAACCTCGAAGCGATCGTCAACACCCCCGGACTGGACGGCGTCTATATCGGCCCAGCCGACCTGACGCTCGGACTGACGGGACGCAAATATCCCACCGGCTTCGACCGCGAGGAACCGGAAATGGTCGAGGCGATCCACAAGATTCTGCGCGAGTCGCACAAGGCCGGCATTCGGGCCGCGCTGCATTGCGGCTCGTCGGCCTATGCGGCGAAGGCGATTGGCTGGGGCTTCGACATGGTGACACTGCTGAACGATGTCCGCCTGCTGGCGGGTGCCGCGCAGGCCAGCGTGGCCACCACGCGAAAGCTCATCGGCGAACAGGCCCAGGCCGTGCAGCCCGCAACCAGCGCCTACTGACATGCCGCATGTTCTCGTTGCCGGCCGCATCCACGACGCCGGAATTCAACTGCTGAAATCGGCGCGCACCGTCACCTTCGATCTGGTCAACGAGATTTCGGTCGAATCCTACGCCGGGCTGATCGGCAAGGCCGATGGCCTGGTGATCCGCACCCAGCCACTGACGGCGGCGGTCATCCAAAATTCTCCCCGGCTGAAGATCGTGTCGCGCCACGGCGTGGGTTACGACGCGGTCGATGTCGCGGCGCTGAACCAGCGTGGCATTGCGCTGGCGATCGTCGGCGATGTCAACTCCGGCGCTGTCGCCGAACATGCGCTGATGCTGATGCTGGCCAGCGCGCGGCGCTCGATTGTCCACGACGCCGCCACGCGCCAGGGCAACTGGCAGCTCCGCAACAATTTCGACAGCGCCGAACTCGAAGGCAAGACGCTGCTGATCGTGGGCTTCGGCCGAATCGGGCGCAAGGTGGCGAAACTGGCCCAGGCCTTCGGCATGAAAATAACGGTGCATGACCCATTCCTTGGGGCAGCGTCATTAAGCGAGGCCGGTGTGACGCCTGCCACCGATCTGGCGCAGGTCTTGGGCGGCGCCGACGTGGTCACGCTCCATGTTCCTCTTTCGCCAAAGGGGTTCCTCATCGGCGCAGACGAACTGGCACGGATGAAGCCGTCGGCCATACTCATCAACACCGCGCGCGGCGGCCTCATCGACGAGATGGCGCTCGATGCGGCGCTGCGGGCGGGAAAGCTCGCAGGCGCGGCGCTCGATGTGTTTTCAGAGGAACCGCCGCCTCCGGATCATCCGCTTCTTTCCAATGACCGGGTGACGCTGAGCCCGCACAACGCCAGCCTCACGCGCGAATGCGCCGAGCGGATGGCGTTGGCCGCGGTGCAGAACGTTCTTGATTTCTTCGATGGAAAGCTCGATCCCGCCCTCGTGGTGAACCGGGATCATGTGAAAGGATTACCATGACGGTGCGGGTTGGAATTATCGGCGTGGGCGTTATGGGCGCCGACCACGCCCGGATCGTCGCGCGCGAAACGGCGGGGGCCAAATTGCAAGCGCTGGCCGATGCCGATGGCCAGCGCGTCAAGGCGCTTGCCTCCGAACTGGGAGCGGAAACCGCCATCACCGATCCCCTGGCCATCATCAACGATCCCAATGTCGATGCGGTGATCATCGCTTCGCCCGACCAGACGCATCAGGCACTCACCCTTGCCTGCATCGCCGCGCGAAAGCCCGTGCTATGCGAAAAGCCGCTGGCCCCGACGCAAGCTGAGTGTCTGGCGGTCGTCGCCGCCGAAACGGCATTGAGCCGGAGGCTGGTACAGGTAGGCTATATGCGCCGCTTCGATCCGGGCTATGCCGACATGAAGGCGGCCTGCCAGTCGGGCGACATGGGCAAGGCCCTGATGCTCCACTGCATCCACCGCAATGTATCGGCGCCGGACTGGTTCACCGCAGGCATGGCGATTACCAATTCGGCGGTGCACGAGATCGATATCGCGCGCTGGCTGCTCGACGCCGAACTGACGAGCGTCACCGTGATGAAGCCCCCGGCATCGCCGTCGGCGCCGGTATTCCTGATATTTGAAACCTCCGCCGGACAGATTGTCGATGTCGAGATGTTCAACAACGCGGTCTATGGTTACGATGTCCGGGGCGAACTTGTCTGCGAGAAGGGAACGGTGTCACTGCGCTCCCCCGTCACCATCGAGACCAACAGCGTCCTTGCCCAGAGACTGGGTCACCCCGCCGATTGGCGGCCACGTTTCGCCGCCGCCTACCGCATCCAGATGCGGACCTGGATCAACGCCATTCAGACCGGCACCGATTTCGTGGGCGCCAGCGCCTGGGATGGCTATGCCGCGGGCGCCGTCGCCGATGCAGGGCTCGAGGCGCTGGCGAAAACACATCGGTCGAGCGTCAAACTCGTGGACAAGCCCGCGCTGTATCCCTGACAATGCGTGGGCGCTAAACGGGACTCGGGTTTATTTCGCCGGACTCCGCCTGGTGCCAGTAAGGATAGGTTTTCGTTGTGGTGCTGGCGGCGTCGAGACGTGCGATCTGATCGTCGGTGAGCGACCAGCCCACCGCGCCGAGGTTGTCCTTGAGCTGCGCCTCGTCGCGGGCGCCGACGATGACATTGGCGACACTCGGCCATCCGAGCAGCCAGTTGAGCGCGATCTGGGGAACGGTTTTCCCCGTCTCTTTCGCCACAAGGTCCAGGGCGTCCATCACGCCATAGAACAGCGCCTCGGGCACCGGCGGGCCGTTGTCCATCGTCTTGTGCAGGCGGCTTTGCGCCGGGAGAGGAGTGCCGCGCCGGATTTTGCCGGTGAGCCTGCCCCAGCCGAGCGGGCTCCACACGATCGTTCCCACCCCCTGGTCAAGCGCCAGCGGCATCAGCTCCCATTCATAATCGCGGCCCACCAGCGAATAATACGCCTGGTGCGCGACATGGCGGGCGAGCCCGTATTTCTCCGAGATGGCAAGCGATTTCATCAAATGCCAGCCGGAGAAATTCGAGCAGCCGATGTAGCGGATCTTTCCCGCCTTCACGAATCCGTCGAGGGTGGCCAGCGTTTCCTCGATCGGCGTCATCGCATCGAAGCCGTGAAGCTGAAACAGGTCGATATAGTCGGTGCCGAGCCGCTTGAGCGAACCGTTGATCGCCTCGGTCAGGTGATGGCGCGACGAGCCCACGTCGTTGGGCTTGTCGCTGAAGCGAAAGGTCGCCTTGGTCGAGATGATGAGGCCCTGGCGCCGCCCCTTGATCGCGGCACCGAGCACATCTTCGGCCAGCCCTTTGGAATAGACGTCGGCCGTATCGAACATGGTGACGCCGTGATCGAGGCAGATGTCGATCAGGCGGCTTGCGCCCTTGGCATCGGTGTCGCCCCAGGCCTTGAAGAACTCCGAGCCGCCGCCAAACGTCGCGGTGCCGAGGCTGAGAACCGGCACGGTCATTCCCGACCTGCCGAGACGGCGATATTCCATGAAAATCTCCTGCGATTGGGCGCGATTTCCATGTGGATAGCATGGACAATCGCAAGGTTCAGCCCTTACTTTTTATCCCAATATCAGTCTATGTTCCTAAAATGGAGCGGTTGGATTTGATCGAACTGTCGGAGGCGGAGATTGCCTTCGCGCTGGAGATTGTTCTGCGCGCGGATTCAGCTGCCATCCCTTTGCTCAAGGGCAAGGGCGCGCCGCGCCACTGCACTGTCCGCGATGCCGCGATGCGGGCCTTTGCAATCCATCTAGCGGGGAAACTTCGGCAGCATATGCGCTGCTTCCGCAGTCCCGCCGGGCGTTCTCATTCGACGTAAGGATGGTTTAGGCGGCGACTGTCGCCAAAAAAAGGGTACGCATACGCAACTCACGCATTCCACTTTGACGGCGAAGGATTAAAGCGAGGTTTCCAGCCGGGCGGACGAATTACTTTCAGCCGCCGGAGGATACCGCACCGGCAGGCAGCAGACCTTCGGCAAGCGCCCCCGCCAGCTGCTTGTCGCGCCCATAGACATCGCGGCGGAAATTGACACTGCCATCGTCATTCACCCACGCGGTGAGGTAGGTGACGTGAACGGGCAAGGGCTTGGTGAGGTTGATCACGCGCTGCTTGCCGGTGGCGACGGCGGCATCGATCTTCTTTCGCGTCCAGTTCTGGTCCGCCAGCAAGAGGGCCGCGAGATCGAGCGGATTCTCGACCCGCATGCAGCCGTGGCTGAACACCCGCAGATCCTTGGCGAACAGGCTCTTGGAGGGCGTGTCGTGGAGATAGACGTTGAACCGGTTGGGAAACATGAACTTGACCTGGCCCAGGGCATTCTTGCCGCCCGAATCCTGGCGCAGCGAATAAGGCATGCGGGTGAGCGCCGACCAGTTGACGCCATAGGGATCGACCTCGCCCGCGCCATCGCCATTCCCGGCGAAAATCCGGATGCGCTGGTTAATCAGGTAGCCCGGATCTTTTTTCAGTTTCGGCAGATATTCATTGTTGGCGATCGACGGCGGCACGCTCCAGTAAGGATTGAGGACGACATATTTCATCGTCTCGGAAAAAACCGGGGTGCGGGTAAAGGGTTTGCCAACGACGAGTCGCGCGCTGTGCACGGTTTTGCCGTTCTGAACCACGGACATTTTCTGTTCCGCCACATTGACGAAGACATAGTTCTGGCCAAGGTCGTCATCCATCCAACGCCGCCGTTCGAGGTTGAGTTCGATCTGCATGATGCGGCCGGACACGGGAACGTTGAGTTCCTCGAGCGTCGTCTGGGCAATGATGCCGTCGGCGGTCAGCCCATGGCGTTCCTGAAATTTTTTCACGGCCGTTTCGAGCGCCGCATCATAGGTGTCGCCGGCGGAAGACTCCGAAGGGCCAAGATCGCCCGTGCTGAGCAGTCTGGTGCGCAGCGTTGCGACACGTGCATCCCTGGCTCCGGGTTTGAGTGTCGATCCTTTGGGGATAGAGGGCCAGCCGCCATCGGCGGAAATCTTGCGATAGGACGCCAACGCGTCTTTCAGCCGGCGATAATCGCCCGTGGGAGGTTCCAGCGTCTTGACGAAATCGGCGATGCTGTCGGCGGCCTCGGCGCCGTCGATCAGCGTCAACGGACCGATCTCCCTGGCGACGATGGCATTTTCCGAGCTCGCGGTGCCCGGCAGGATTCGGCCCCGGTTGATGTCGCGGCCAAAATCGATGAAGGCGCGGCTGAGCAGCAATTCGAGTTCAGCAAGTTGCCGAGGTGTCTTGCTGTCACTCAGTCGCTTCTCGATTTCGGCGATGCGGTAATTGCCGGGATTGAGCCCCATCTCTCCGGCTGCGGCGAACACCGCCAGCACTTCGCGCGCTTTCGACTTGGGGCCGCTGTCGCGCACCCAGAGCGGCTTGAAGTCGCGGTCGGACGCATAGAAGACATAGACTTCAACGACGCGCTCATCATTGTCTTCATTGCCGATGGCGGGCTCGCCATTGTCGATGATGGTGCGGAGTTCAGCGGCGACCTGTGCATTGTCGGCAGCGATCGCGGGCAGGGAATTCCACGCAAACACCCATGCCCAGGCACAAAGCACTATCCACGCCGCGTGTTTCATTCCGTTTGCTCCCCGAAAGCCGACAAAAGCTGCAAGACATTGAATTTAAAAACTATTGTTACACTTACGCAACACCGACCGTGATACGATTCCGGGTTGTGAAACGCAGATTGAGCCAAACCGCCCCTGCAAACAATTGCCTTTTCAATGGTTAACAAATAATTTATTGTACCGGCCGTCGACAGGCAGGGCGTTGTGTATCTCAAATTCGACAACTACGGAGCGGAGCCGAGCGAAAATTCATTGCTCGGTTTCCACGTGCATGCGTTCGGCGAACATGTGCATTCGTTCGGCGACGGTGCCGTGCGCTCCACTGCCCGTCCGGCCAGCACGTTTTTACGCCACCTGACGAATGCCGCCGGCGCCGCTGTCCTTTTGATCCTGCTGTCTCCGCTGTTTCTGCTGACAGCACTTGCGATCAAGATGTTCTCGCACGGGCCGGTGTTCTTCAGGCAGGAACGCTGCGGCAAGGGAGGCGTGCTTTTCACCCTCTACAAGTTCCGCACCATGCATTGCATGGAAGACGGATGGAACGCGGTTCAATGCGTTCCCAACGATAGCCGGCTGACACCGCTTGGGGCTTTCCTGCGGCGCACCAGCATTGACGAACTGCCGCAGCTTCTGAATGTGGTTCGCGGAGAAATGGCGATGATCGGCCCGCGCCCGCACCCGATCGGCCTCGACCGGCATTTCGCCATGCAAATCCCCGGCTACTACCGGCGTTACGCGGTAAAGCCCGGGCTGACCGGGCTGGCCCAGATTCGCGGCCAGCGGGGCCCCACCGGCAAGCTTGAAACCATGGCGGCGCGTGTCGCTTCCGATCTCGAATATGTCAGAAACCAGTCCTTCGCCTTCGATCTGGGCATTCTGCTGCGCACATTTCCCGCGATCATCCGCGGAGAGAACGCAATCTAGCGCCAGCGATCAGGGCGAGACGGACACAATCACGCCCCGATCGCCGCTTGTGGGTTTCTGGATGGAAATCTGTTCCATCACAGCACCCGCCTTCAGCAGAAGTGGAACGACCGCATCGCTACGCGCCTTGGCGATCCGCGCGTTGGACAAGACGGTGCCGGACGGCGATGTGGACGCCGTGATCTTTATTTTGCAGCGGGCGATACCGGCGATGGTTTTTAGCGATGTGCCCAGCCGCGACGCATCACCGTCCCCGGGACCGATCTGGTTCTCGGCGTAACCTTGCAGGACAATCGATGATTTCGCCACGCACGCGGCGGGTTTGGCCACGGCTTGAGCCACGGGCTGCCACCCCTGCGCGGGCCTCGAAATGCGGATTGCGCCGTTCGACTGGAGAACAGCAAAGGTGCCCACGCGCTTGCCGTTGCCCTGCACGAACGCCATGCTCTCGAGCGGGATTTCAGTCCCCCCAACGCTGACACCGCCGATATAGAGGTTGCGATCGCCCTTGGCGGTGTCGCCGCCCCACCGGTCATTGTTGAATTCGATGCTAAAGGTGCCCACCGTTTCCAGCGACGGCACTGCAAATTCGTAAGGCTGCAATGTTTTGGCGATCTCCGCCTCGCTCATTTTCTTCAGGCTTGCGCCGTCGACCGCGTTCTTCACCGGGACGAGTCCCAGCAGCGTGGCATCGGCCCGAACCAGAAGGTTGGGCGGACCTTCAAAATCCTCGCCCCCGGCCAGGATGCGCAGCGTTCCCGGTTTGGCAAAAACTGGCGACGGCAGCGTCAGAAACCCGGCCGCGGCCAAAGCGGCTGCGATGATCAGTGCTCTGGCGTTCACCCAGACAAGATATGTATTCATGGCAACACTTCGCCTTTCATAATTTTTTCCACCAGCCACACAAATGTGGATTTCTGCTCGGCCGTGGCCTGCCGTTCGAGGATTTCGCTCAAGCGGCCGCGCACGGAAAAATCCGATGCGTAAATCTGCGCCAATGCCTTCAATTGCGTCCAGCTTTGCAACATCAGGCTTGCATCCGACTCAACATTGTTGCGCAAGTCCCCTGGCAGCGTATCCCACCGTGAAAGTCCAAAAGCCAGTCTGCGTTCCGCCAGCCAACCCTCGCGCCCGCCGTATTTATAGGACAACCGCAGCGAACGCTGCATTTCCGCTTCGCCGGAGCCCCCCGCGGCCAGCAGCCGCGCATGGTTGAACCATAGCGGCGCCGAAGATGGGTTTGACCGCAACGCGTCTTCGACGACCTTCCGGCATTCGAGGTTTCGTTCCGCGATGACCTTGGTTTCGCTCACGGCCAAGGCGTCCTGCAGACGCGCCTCACAGAGGGCATAGCGCGTCATGGCGCCCGGTTCGACAAACCAGTTGGCAAATCGCGCATTGAGAGGACCGGGCGATGGCGCCTCCGGACCGGACGCCGGATCGAACAGGCGGAGTTCCTGCAGCCAAAGCGACGGGGAGACAGCAAGTTCCATCGCGGTCAGATAGAGGGCCGCCCACAGACACAGGACGCCATAGATCGCTGAAAAATAGACCACGGCGGTTTTGCCACGCGCGCGCGCCGACGTGTATCCAAAGTGCCGGACATCGCCTTGGGAAGGATTAACTGTAGCCATATTGCTGCTTCGCGTAGCCGTAGCCGGTCAGCACATTCCTGGCGCGGTTCAGGATAAAGTAAAGTGGTGGCGCGCTCTGTTGCCGCCGCATCTGTCCGACGGCCGCCCGCAGTTCCATTTTGTTGGTGCTGCCGCTTTTCACCACATAGAGAACGACATCAGCGGAGCGCTGCAGCACCAGCGCGTCCACGACGTGCCCGACGGGCGGGCTGTCGAACACGACATATTCATAACGCTGCCGCGCATCGTCGATGATTTTGCCAAAAGCCGAAGAGGCCAGAATGAGATCGCTGGCGATGCCGCCCCGATCGCCGGCGAACAGAATATCGAGGCCGGAGGCTTCTTCCGTCCAGACAAACCTGGACAGATCGAGGGGGTTCTGCCGCGCCGAGATGGCGCCCAGCAGATCGGCATGCGACGTCATGCCAAACAGTCCGGCAATCCTCGGGCGGCGGAGATCGGCGTCGATCAGCAGCGTGGGCCGTCCCGACAGCGCAAAGGATCGGGCGATGCTGATGGCGATCGTCGTCTTGCCTTCGCCGGGATCGGTGGAAGTGACGAGGATCGCTTTTGCCCCTCCCGATGCCGAGGTTCCTTCCAGTCCCACCCGCGCCCGGCGGATCGATTCCCCGTAGCCGGAATCGGGATTGGCGATGATCGCCAGAGTGGGCTCCCCGTCGGTTTCGACGACATTGGCAATGACCTGATGGCCGCCGAGCGATTCAAGCTGGGCTGAAGACAGAAATCCGCCGACATAATAATGCCTGACGAGGCCCGCGGCCGCGCCCAGTCCCGCCGCGAGCACGGCGGCGATGAGAAAGAGCAAGGTTCGCGATGGCGCATTGGCTTTGGCGGGGGCGATCGCTTCCGCGATCAGACGGCTCGACGAGATCGGCAATCCGACGATCCTTTCGACATCGCTCAGCCGCGAGGCATAGGTTTCGTACAGGCGCTGATTGTTGGCGGACTCTTTCTGCAGCCGGTAAAGGCTCACCGACAGATCGGCCGGGATATTCTGCGTGGCGATTGTTTCGGTGATCGACTTGCGGGCGTCGGCGATCTCGGCGTCGTAGGTTTTGACCTGCTGGGCGTCTTCGCTCAACTGTTTGACGGCAAGCGCGCGCAATTGGTTTTCCACCCCGGCAAGCTGGTCCTTCAGCGAAACATTGCTGCTGTGAAGCTGTGAGGCCAGGGCCTGCCGTTTTGCCGAAAGCGTGCGAAACTGTTCGCCGAGTTCAAGCTTGCCAGCGGCGCTGAAGTCATTGCCTTCGGTCAGCAGGGTAACCCCGTTGATCCGCCCCAGCAGACGCGAACGCGCGGCATCGAGCGTGCTGACCTTGGTCTTGAACGTGTCGAGCAGCGAGCGCGTTTCGGGCGTTCCGAATTTTTCGCCATTGTCGAGAATGAAGCGCGTCACCTGTTCATCGTCGCGCTTGATATTGTCCGCCAGCAGATCGAGCTGGTTCTGCAGAAACGCGGCGGCGCGCTGGGCGATCTGCAACCGCGTTTCGATGGTGACGTCGATATAGGCGTTGGCATAGGCATTGGCGATGCGCGCGGCCTTTTCCGGCGATGTCGATTTGGCGCCGACGCCGATCACGCTGGTGAGGCCGCGCCGTTCGATGTTCATTTTCCGCGCCAGCGTGCCGATCAACTCGGCCCGTTGGCGATCCGTCAGCGTGTCGTAACTGACGGGTGCATCGGAAGACGCCGGCGGCTGCGCGAAGCTGAAGAGGCTTAGAAGCCCCGAACCTTCGGGCTCCAACCCGAATTCATTGTCGTTCCACAGCTCCAGCGACTTGATCACATTGAGCGCGATGCGCGAGGAATTTAGGATGACGACCTGGGTTTCAATCAGGCTGGTGAGCGTTGTACCCGAAACCGCATTGTCCTGATTGACGCCGACCATTTGCGCTTCGCTGGGATCGACCTCGAGCAGCGCCACCGCGGTATAACTGCTCTGGATGCGCCAGATGACGGCCGCCGCCAGCGCCAGGATGATCAACGAGGCGGCGATGATGGTGGGCAACTGGGAATAAAGCGTCGCCAGTGTTTCGCGCAGATCGATCTTGCGTTCATCGCCAAGCGTTGACTCGCCCGCCGGGACCACGAGTTGTGGGAGATTATAGTCGTTCACGGCCCACTCCCTCCAAACCTGTTTTCCTCGTCAAATCATGGCTCGATGCCTGCCCCGATCCGAGGCCCGCCAGAATCGCCACATACAGCGCGACGGCCTGTGTTTCGAGCGAAAAATCGAACAGCGCATGCGTGCCGGCAACCGTCATGGCACCCAGTCCGGCGAGTACCGCGGGCCGCGAGCCGTGATCGCGCAGCGCGGCATTGACGAGATGCAGAACGAGCAAGATGTAGGTGACGATGACGACCAGGGCCGCGGGCAAACCGTTTCCCACCGCCAGTTCGAGCACGCCGGAATGCGCGTGGTTCCAGATGAAGTGGCTGGGGGACGTGGCCGAATGATAGAGCGGCTGGACCATTTCGAACGCGCCGCTTCCGTGACCGAGCAGTGGGCGGCTGAAAATGGCGTCGAGCGATTCCCGATAGAGGCTGAGCCGGCTGATATTGCTGTCGACCGCGTCGTCGGACCGGCGCAACAGGGCAATCGCCGCCAATGCCAGCGCCAGCCCCAGCGGAACGATCCACAGCACGCGCGATCGCCACGTCGCGGCACGCCGCGCCAAGCCGGGGAGGACGACGGCACCGGCTCCCAGAATTGTTGCAATGGTGCCACCCCGCGACCCCGTGAGCAGGACCGCCACCCAGAGGAATACCGCCGCCAGCGCGAAGAGAACGGAGCGCGATCCAAGCCAGACATGGAAATTCGCGCGCACACTCTTGCGGGACGCCCGCGATTCAGCGGACCAGTCAAATGCCAGAGCGAGTGCCACGGCCAAACCGACGCCGAGAAAGCAGGCCGCGGTGTTGCGATTGACGAAGGTTCCGGTGAGCCAGCCCAGATAGGCCTCCTTCGCCGCAATCCCGACAGTGCGAAGATCGCCGGCCTCGACGAGAATTCCAAAGGCCGCCACCACGCATGCGACGCCGAGCATCAGATGCAGCATGACCTGAACGTCCCGTCTGCGTGTGCCGCGCCGGTATGCGGCGATGAACAGCGCCAGGGGCGCGGCCCAGGCGATGGCCGTGAGCGTCAATCGCGGTGCGATGCTGATGGCACTTTCGACCGGAAGAATTTGTGCTGCCTGCGCCCACACGGGATGGGCCAGCGCGGCTGGCATGGTGCCGATTGACTGAACCGCCATCCACAGCAGCGAAACAGCAAGCGCGCAGGCCACGGCAAGCGGCATGCGCCAACTGATTTCGGAATGGTCCCTGCCCCGCCATTCCGCCGCCGCAAATGACAGGAGGCAAGTGGCAGCCAGCGCCGCGTTCATGATCCAGAACACCGGGCGGTTGCTGCCCATCAGCAGGGGCGACGCGATGACGACCGCATAAAGACAAGACCGGCTTATTCCGTTCGCGCTCATCACCGGTGTGAAGCCGCGCCAAGCCGGAGGTCAAGGAAAGTGCCGACCATGGGATTACCGTTTTCGATGTCCGTCGCCCGTCAGGCGCGAAGCCAATTCGGTCAGCGCCTGCGGAATCAACAATACAGGTTCCACCAGATAGCGGAACCACAGTTTGCGCGGATCGTGAAGAAATCGGAACAGCCAGGTCATTCCCGCAGGACCGAGCCAGGCTGGAGGCAATGCAATCAACCCCGAATAGTATTCGATTGCAGCCCCGCAGGCATAGACAACCGGCGCGGCGATGACACCGCGATTGTCGAGCGCCCAGATTTCCTGCCGGGGCATTCCCATGCCCAACAATACAATGTCCGGTTTGAACTCTGCAATTTGGCGCAACAGGGAAAGCGTGCCGGAACTGCCGGCCGTCATATCGAAGAACCCGTCGCATCCAGCGAGTTTCAAGCCGGGAATAACGCGGACGAAATGCGCAATGCCCGCTTGCACCACCGCCGGTTCGCTTCCGATGTAATAGACCGCGAGTCCGTGATCGCGGCAGAATGTCAGAAACGCCGGCAACAGATGCGTGAGGCTGAAGCGCATGCCGGCGCTGACATCGCCCCACAGCATACGCCGCCACGCCATGACCGGAAATCCATCGGCGTAAACGATATGCGCGGTGTCGAGGAATTCCCGGAAGCGGGGATCGCGCTGGTAGAGAAACGCGCCATGCAAATTCATGTAGCCGATATGGATGGCTTGGCGTTTGACAGCGCACCGGAGTATCTCCTCCACCATCGCCGCATAAGTGATCGGGTGAAAAGCAGCGCCAAGTGAGGTCCGCTTTTCCACCGGCGCGAACTCAGACCGTTTCCGGTTTTTTCAGACCGGAATCGAATGGCGGCGGCCGCCGGACGAGATCGGGAACGACCTTGAAGTCGTCTTCGCGCCGCGGCAACCGCTCGTAGAAAGCACGGAGCTCGCTCAGCACCGGCGCGGAAAGCCTGACGCAGTCGGCAAGAAGTGAAACCGCCATGATATCGTTCCGGGCGATGGCGCCGACGAGCTTCTGGTGGCTTTCTTTCAGCGCCGTGAAATTTTCGTTTGCGAGAAGTTCGGCCCCGCCCACCAGAATATAAAGCGGCAGTCTTCCCGTCTTGCCCTTGAGATTTCCCTCGCCGGCATAGAGGAAGGCCAGACCCGGACTGGCCAGCATCACGCTTTCCGAAACCACGATATCGAAGGCCAGGTGCCTGCAGGCATCCTGCACCCGCGATGCGACGTTGACGGTGTCGCCGATCGCCGAATAATTGAACAGCGCGTCGGAGCCGATATTGCCGACGCAGGCTTCACCCGACGCGATACCGGTGGCGATGCCGATCGGCTCGTCGAGCACGCCGCGCTGGCGAAACTGAAAACCATCCTGTTCGTTCAGCGTCTTCAGTTCGGCGCGCATGGCAAGGGCTGCCTCGCAGGCCAGCCGTTCATGCTGCGGAATGTTGGTCGGCGCGTTCCAGAACGCCATGATCGAGTCGCCGATATATTTGTCGAGCGTGCCCTGGTTGCGGACCACATGCTTCGTCATCTCGGCGAACAACCGGTTGAGGAAGGCGACCAGATCGGTGGGCGACAGGCGCTCGCTCAAACTGGTGAAACTTCGCACATCGAGGAACATCACCGAAATGTCGCGCACCTCGCCGCCGATCCGCACCTGTCCCGGATCCTTCTCGATCTGCTTGAGAATGGAGGGTGCGACATAGTGGGCGAAAGCACCGCGCAGCAGGCGCTTGTCGCGATCGGTGGTGAGATAGCGGTACGCCGTCATCAGCAGATAGACCAAAGCGCCCGCCAGCAGGGGGAAGGTGAAATCGACCAGCAGCCGTGCATACAGAAAAGAAAAATAGGCTCCGAACACGGTTGCGGCGGCGACCGCTCCGCCAAAAACCAGGGAATAGATCGGGCCCAGATAGATCGTGACGGTCACGATCATCACCAGGGTCAGGCCGAGGAGAACCAGCTCCATCGCTTCCAGCCAGTCCGGACGCGTCAGAAAGTCCTTGGACAGGATCTGTTCGAGGGCCTGGGCATGGACCGACACGCCCGGAATATGCTCGCCCCGCGCCGACGTCCGGATGTCGAGCAAGCCCACGGCCGAGGTTCCGACGAAGATGATGCCGCCGTCGATCGCCTGCCTGACTTTGAGATCGGGCTCGGGCGCCAGGATGTCCTTGGCCGAGACGTAGCGCTGCGGAACCTCCCGCGAATAATAGAGCCACATCTCGCCATTGCGCGCGGTCGGAACCTCGAACTGGCCGACCCGCACGCCCTCGATGATCCCCGGTTCGTCCTTGGCCCCGAAAATGACGATGGTCTGTTCCTGCTGGGCGATGCGCAGCGCCTCGAGCGCCAGGCTGGGGTAGAAGTTTCGGCCGTCGCTCCACAAAAGCGGCACGCGCCGCAACGTGCCCTCCGATGTCTCGGGACTGAGGCTGATGCTGCCCAGACCGGTTGCCACATCCTCCAGAACCGCGACATTGCGGGTGACGGCACTCATGCGCGGCGGGGCGTCCAGGGCTTTCTCCCCCGTCGCCGCGAACGAGGCCTTGGGCGGCGGATAGGACCGGTCGCCATCGCCCAGCGCGGCAAAGCCCAGGGACACGCCGCCCTGAGCTACCGCCGACGCGAACATCTGGTCGTTGTTGGGCAGGTTTTTCAGGACGGATTCCGGGATATAGGACCGCAACTGCGTGAATTCCGGGGAATCGACGATATTGGCGAGGGAGAGCCGATCGGGCTCGATGAACACAAAGTCGAAGGCGATCGCCGCGGCCCCCATGGCGCGAAGCTTGCTGACCAGTTCGGCCAGCCTCGATCGCGGCCACGGCCACTGGCCATAGGCTTTGAGCGATGCCTCGTCGATATCGACGATCTTGACCGGCAGATCCGCATAGGGCCGGGGATTGAATATCTGGATCTGATCGAAGGCGATTTCGCGGACGATCCGGACAAAATACGGATCCTCCATTCTGAGCAGCAGCAGGACGACGCCACAGAACAACCCGAAAAGCAGCGCGGGCAGTCTCATCGGTTACCGGCTGCCGGCATGGGCTCGTCAGTTATTCCGGCCGGATTATCCCAAGCGAACAAAGGCAAGGAACAACCGGGCGCCCTTCGTGCAAATTGGAATATCATTTGACTCGGCTGCCGTTCGGCGTAGATTTATCCTAGGGAGCAAGAGTTCGCAAATGCGTATCCTGGGCCGTACCGCCTTCAACCTCGCCGGAATTGCGTTTTCGGCACTTGCCGCCGTACAGGTTGCCTATGCCTCGATCGGCACGACCGTGGCGGTGATCCAGCAGGCCACGGCGCAACGCCAGGCCATTGTCCGCACGTTGGAAGTTGGCGGCGATGTTTTCGTGGGCGACCTGCTGAAATCCGGCCCCATCGGTTTGGCCCAACTGGTCTTCCAGGACGATACACGTCTGGTCGTCGGGCCCAATTCCGCGCTGCGGATCGACACCTATCTCCTGCGCAATCAGGATACCGTCAAGGATCTGTCGATCAGCGCATTGCGCGGGTCATTCCGCTTCCTCAGCGGCCACAGCCCCTCCAAGAGTTACGAAATTACCACCGCCAACGCGACGATCGGCGTTCGCGGAACCGCCTTCGATATTTCATCGCGCCCCGATGGCACCGGCATTTTGACCTATAAGGGCACGGTGGTGGTCTGCAACAGGCTCAAGAAATGCGGCAATGTCGACCGCGGCGAGCTTTTCGATGTGGCGTCGAATGGCGATGTCCGCGAGATCAAGGACCCCGCCGCGAAACGGGCCTATATCAAACAGCACTTTCCCTTCGCCCTCGATCAGAGCCTGCTGATGGCCCTGTTCCAGGTCGACAACAGCATCCTGCGGGGCCGCGGCAACCAGCCGCGCGCCGGAAGTCCGGGCTAGGCTTTCCGCGCTTCCGCCGAGGCGGTTTACCAATATCGGGCAATGAATGGTGGGCGGTACAGGGATCGAACCTGTGACCCCTACGATGTCAACGTAGTGCTCTACCGCTGAGCTAACCGCCCACACTTTTCTAGCGACGTGGGGCATATATCGGGAAGGTTGGGGAGTGGCAAGCCTTATGCGGCCATCATGCGATCGACCTCGGCCACCAGGTCGCGCAGGTGAAACGGCTTCGACAGCACCTTGGCGTCCTTGGGCGCCCGCGAATCGGGATGAAGCGCCACCGCGGCAAAACCGGTGATGAACATGATCTTGAGGTGGGGATCCAGTTCGGCGGCCCGCCTGGCCAGTTCAATTCCGTCCATTTCCGGCATCACGATATCGGTGAGCAGCAGGTCAAACGTCGTCTGTTTGATTTCCTCGAATGCGCTCGCACCTTCGCCAAAAGCGGTTACATGATGGCCAGCCTTCTCCAGCGCTTTCACGAGAAAGCGCCGCATGTCTTCATCATCTTCAGCCAGAATGATCTTTGCCATGGTGTTGGTCATCATATCGTTTCCAGCCTCTTTGTGAAACATCTATTAGAATTTGGCCATACTTAATAGCTATTGGGTAAACAGGACGTGAAGCTGTCTGGACAGATCAGCTCGCCTGATCAATACTCATAGAACCTATCATGGCAGATAAGAAGCACCAACCTTCCTTTGAAATTCTTGCACCGGTCGCCTGGACGGCGCCCGCCGTGTTCAATTCGCCTCATAGCGGCAGGAATTATCCAACAGACCTTTTGCGCATGACGCGGCTGTCGGTGGATGCGCTGCGCAAATCGGAAGACTGCTATATTGATGAACTCTTCATGCCCTGTATTGCGCGTGGCGCGCCATTGCTGCGGGCCCATGTGCCGCGCGCCTATATCGATCTTAACCGCGAAGCCTATGAATTTGACCCCCGCATGTTTGTGGGTGAGTTGCCCGGCTTCATGAACACCACCTCGCCACGCGTCGCCGGAGGTTTGGGAACCATTCCCCGCTTGGTGGCGGAAGGCGAAGAAATTTACCGGGAACGCCTGAGCCTGGAAGATGCACTCACCCGCGTTGAGCAGATTTACCGCCCCTATCACCGCACCCTTAAAGCCTTGCTTGACGAGGTGCTGGCCATAACCGGCAGTGTTTTGTTGCTGGATTGCCATTCCATGCCCTCCAATGCGGCAAGCTTTTCGTCACCACCGCAAAAATCCTCCATTGATGTGGTGATTGGTGATCGGCATGGTGCCTCCTGCCCCGAAGTAATAACCCACTTTGTGGAAGATTTGCTCCGGGCCAAGGGCCTGCGCGTGGTGCGCAACAAGCCCTACGCAGGTGGGTTCATCACCCAGAACTATGGTTCCCCGATGCTCGGCCGTAACGCCCTGCAAATTGAAATCAACCGGGCGCTTTATATGAATGAGGCCCGCTTCGAAAAATCGGCCAATTTCCAGCCCCTGCAGGAAACCCTTTCCGCAGTCATCAAGACAATGCTCGAAACCCTGACGGAATTTGCCAATCCCATTCGCCATGCAGCGGAATAAAAAAAGGGCCGCAACTGCGTACAGCGCGGCCCAAGTCTAGGGAGGAAACGCCCAAAAAGGGCAGTGAGAGTATTAGTCTCACGTGTTTGATATGGCACTGCACCATTTCTGATTCAAGACATCGACAATTATATTTTCCGAGTGATCAAAAAATGACACACTTCCTGCATTACGTAAATTCTATAGGCCGCTGTTAATAATCAATAATCGATTGAATTAACCTAGTTATGCAAAATTTGCATAAGTCGAAGTTTATAGTGCATTGCAACATTTTTCCACTGCTTGAGCAAAACCTGGCTCTGCTCTAGGAGTTAAACTAGCTGTTTTTTGAGGGAACACAGAAATTGATAGCGGATTGGACTGAATTGACCGACTTCGCTATCGCCTTGGCGCGGGCTTCTGCCGTGCAAATTCTTCCCCATTTCCGGCAAAACGCGGAAATTGACACAAAACCCCACCATGATTGGGATCCGGTCACCGAAGGTGATCGCGCCGGTGAGCGAATCATCCGGAAAATGATTGAGGAGCGCTTTCCCGACCATGGAATCAATGGCGAGGAATATGGCGTGAAAGAAGGCCGCTCGGGCTTCACCTGGGTACTGGATCCGGTGGATGGCACCCGTTCCTTCATTTCCGGCATGCCAACCTGGGCCACGCTCATTGCGTTGAACTACGAAGGCAAGCCCATGATAGGCGTTATGAACCAGCCATTTGTAGGCGACATGTTCTATGGCAACCCGCATGGAGCATGGAACGACTACCGCGGCCACGTGGGGCCCCTGCATGCGCGCCAAGGCATTGCATTGCAGTCTTCAGCGGCGGGCACCACAGCCCCGGAGCTTTATCGGAATAGTGACCAGATTGCCTTCCAGGCCTTGCGTCGCAGGGTGAGGCTGATGCGCTATGGCGGTGATGCCTATTTCTATTGCGTGCTGGCCGCAGGCCACCTGGACCTCGCCTTGGATGCAGGCCTGCAGGCCTATGACATTGCAGCCCTCATCCCCATCATCAAAGGCGCAGGCGGTGCCGTGGGAAGCTGGAGCGGCAGCACCCCTGCCGAAGGCGGCAACATCCTGTGTGCGGGCTCTGAGGCCCTGCTGCAGGAAGCCATTGAGGCCATGACCTTATGAGCCAGTTGAAATCATGGGCCCAACTTGCCCCTACCCTCATTGCCGTGGCAGCAGGTCGCGCTCCAGCGGATATGGTCATCAGGAATGGCCGCTGGGTGAATGTCCATTCCGGTGAAATCATTTCGGCAACCGATGTGGCAATTGTGGGAGGCCGCTTTGCCTATGTGGGGCCTGATGCAAGCTGCATGATTGCCAGCGGCACAACCGTGATCGACGCCCACGGCCTTTATCTCGTGCCCGGCCTGTGCGATGGCCACATGCATGTGGAAAGCGGTATGGTGACAGTCACGGAATTTGCCCGCGCTGTCATTCCCCACGGCACCACCTCCATGTTCATTGATCCCCACGAAATCGCCAATGTCCTGGGTTCCAAAGGTGTCCGTCTCATGCATGACGAGGCCATGGCGTTGCCTGTCAATGTATTCGTGCAGATGCCAAGCTGCGTGCCCAGCGCCGAAGGCCTGGAAAATTCCGGCGCGACGATCACCCCCGAAGATGTGGCCGATGCCATGACCTGGCCAAATATCATTGGCCTGGGTGAAATGATGAATTTTCCAGGCGTGATCAACGCCGATGCAAAGATGCTGGCAGAAATTTCCGCCACGCAAAACGCTGGAAAAACCGTGGGCGGCCATTATGCCTCGCCCGATTTGGGTCATCCCTTCCACGCCTATGTGGCAAGTGGTCCCGCTGATGATCACGAGGGAACCAATTTGGATGATTGCATTGCCAGGGTGCGTCAGGGCATGCGCGCCATGCTGCGCCTGGGTTCCGCATGGTATGATGTGGCAGCCCAGATCAAGGCGGTAACCGAGCGCCGCATCGATACGCGCAATATCATTCTGTGCACTGATGATTGCCATTCCGGCACCCTGGTAAACGAAGGTCACATGAACCGCGTTGTCCGTCACGCCATTGCCCAGGGCCTTCCCCCGATTACGGCTATCCAGATGGCCAGCCTGAACACGGCCCAGCATTTTGGCTTGGAACGCGAGTTAGGCTCCATAACGCCTGGCCGCCGCGCGGACCTCATCCTGACGTCTGATCTCGTTTCACTGCCCATTGAAACTGTCATTGCCCGTGGCGTCGTGCTTGCCGAAAACGGCAAGCTGCTAAAGGAGCCGCAAAAATTTGAATATCCGGCTTATGCCAAAAACACGGTGCATGTGGGTCGCCGCATTGTGCCTGAGGACTTTGAAATCGCGGCACCCCCCGGAGCAAACTCGGTGGAAGCCCGGGTTATCGGCGTGATTGAAAACCAGGCGCCCACCAGGGCTTTGCAAAAATCCCTGGCCGTGAAATCAGGCTTGGTTGAAATGAACCGGTCAGAAGATGTCTGTCAGATCGCCATTGTTGAACGCCACCGCGGCCTGGGCACCGTGGTGAATGCTTTTGTATCAGGTTTCCGTTATGGCGTGGATTGCGCCGTGGCCAGCACCGTAGCTCATGACAGCCACCACATGATCATCGTTGGCACCAATCATGCCGACATGGCCCAAGCCGCAAATATCCTGAGTGAAATCGGTGGCGGCGTGGTGGTGATCAGTGCAGGGCACGAACTTGCCCGCGTGGAACTTCCCATCGCCGGCCTCATGTCAGATGAACCTGCGGAAATTGTTGCTGCCAAAGCGGAAAAAATGGTGGCGGCCATGAAAGCCTGTGGCTGCTCGTTGAACAATGCCTTCATGCAGCATTCGCTGCTGGCATTGGTCGTCATCCCCGAATTGCGGATATCCGATGTAGGCTTGATCGACGTCAGAACCTTCAAAAAGGTTGATCTCTTTGTTGAGTGAGGCCGGAATCAGCCACAAGGCTTAATCGTCGCGGTGAACCTTTTCGCGGCGTTCATGGCGTTCCTGGGCTTCTATGGAAAGCGTTGCAATGGGCCGCGCGTCAAGCCGCTTGAGGCCGATGGGATCACCCGTTTCCTCGCAATAGCCATAGGTTCTGTTCTCGATGCGTTGCAAGGCAGCTTCGATCTTGGAGATCAGCTTTCTCTGTCGGTCGCGCGCGCGCAATTCCAGCGAACGGTCGGTTTCCGAAGACGCCCGGTCCGCCAGATCCGGCAAAACGTGATTCTCATCCTGCAGATGCGAAATCGTTTCACGACTCTCGCGCAACAATTCCTCCTTCCACACATTGAGCTTGTTGCGAAAATAGGCAACCTGCCGTTCGTTCATGAACGGCTCATTTTCACTCGGTTTATAATCCAGATCGGCTAGTACATTCATAAAAGTCTCTCCACCGGGTTCTAGGCGCGGGCTTGTAGCGAGTTTGCAGAACTTCGACAAGCCTCCATGGCTTCCCTTATGCCAGACTTACGTAACGGCAAAATTAACAGTTGCAGCGAAGCAAAAATTGTGCCGGGAAAATCTATGAACGAAGCGATCGCCGTTCATCGAGCCGGTCGCGGAACTGCATCCACCAATAGGATGCCTGCACCCCTATGCGCCCGGCCTGCCCCCCGGCCCACGTCGGCGCAAAAGCGGAAAATCGCTGATATTCATCGTCGCCATCGGCAATGGCGCGCGCAATGAG
>JANLYR010000355.1:0-4263 GCA_031365765.1 Hyphomicrobiales bacterium
TGGCAGACCTGGTCGGCGACGCGGATCGCCAGGCGATCGGAGATTTCCGGCACAATCAGGCCCAGATGCAGACGCAGCACGCCGTTATAGGGGCCGCGATGGGGGCTCAGATGCTTGCCCGGTTCGAAGATCGAGAACATCGCGGTCTTCAGTCCGGGAATTGTGTTGACCGCTTTCCAGGTTTCGGGGCACCGCGCGGTGTTGCGTTTGGCCTCTTGGCCGAAGGCGGTGAAGAAAAACGTCTTCCACCCGTCGTCGGTCGAGATGGTCTTCACGTCGGGCGAAATGTCCTGGAAATTGGGCAGCTCGGTTTTCCGCGCCAGCACGCGTTCAAGCTCGGCGCGGATCGCCGGACAGGCCTTCTCGACCGCCTCAACCCACGGAAAGAGCGCATTGTCATAGACCGGCGGGTTGCCATGACGGGCGAAGGCCAAATTGAGTTTTTCGGCTCCCGCCACCACCCGCAGGAAAAACCGGGCCAGCGCGCCTGGCCGTTCGAGCGGCGCGATCCCCTCGGTGGCCAGCGTCTGCCGGGGTTCACGTCGCGGCGGGGGCGATGCCTCGGGCAATGCGGTTCTCCTTCAGCAGAAAAGCCATAGCGCCCGCCAGCAGGGCGGTGCCGAAGGCGAACCACCACAATTCGGTATAGCGCGCAAACAGGTCGAAGAGATAGCCGCCGAGAAAGGCGCCCAGTGCTCCCCCCAGCGCATGGCCGCCGGAGATCAGTCCCATGGCGAGCCCCATGATCCTGACACCCAGATGCGAGGCGACGAGGCTCGCCGTCACCGGCACGGTGGAATAGTCGAAAATGCCGAATATCACGGCGAACAGGATCATCATCTCGTAGCTCGACCCCGCAAGCATAAGCACGATGAAAGACAGCGCGCGCATGATGTAAATGGTTCCCAGCAGCAGCGGCCGGTTGACCCGGTCGGCCAGCCAGCCGGCCAGCAGCATGCCGCCGAAATTGATCGCCATGGTGAGGCCGTAGATGCCGGACGCCGGGACCGGCGGCAGGCCGCAGAAGGCGGCATAGGGCAGGAAATGCGTCTCGATGGCGCCCGTCGTCGTCACCCCGCAGATGAAGAAGCTCCAGAACAGAATATGAAAGGTGCGGCTCGACAGCAGAAACTTCAGCCGGTCACGGAGAGGCTCGGTCGGTTGCGATCCGGCCCTGGTCTCCGCCATCTCCTTGGCCATGGGCCCAAGAACGATCCAGATCACCGCCGCCATCAGCGCGCAGGCCACCGCGATCCCGGCGATATTCCAGCGCCACGAGAAATAACCAAGTCCGATCGTCAGCAGCGGCACGGTGATGAACTGTCCCGCCGTGCTGCCGGCATTGGCGGTGCCCAGAGCGAAACCCCGGTTTTTGTCGAACAGCCGCGCCACCGTCGCGGCGATCAGGTGATAGCTGGTCGAGCCAAAGCCGATGCCTGCGACCAATCCATAGGCCACGATATAAATGGGTGCCGTGGGAAAGATGGCAAAAATCCCAAAGCCCAGCGTCATCAGCAGCAGGCCCGTGGTCATGACGGCGCGCGGTCCGTAGCGGTCGACGATGTTGCCGGTGATGGGCGAGACAAACGCGATCACCACCAGCGCCATCGACTGGCCCGCGCCGATAAAGGTCTTGGACCAGCCCAGCGCCGAGACCCATTCGCCGGTCATGATCGACACCGACTGGCGCGCCGACATGACGATGGCAAGCGTCCCAAAGCACAGCCAGACGATCAGCCAGGGATTGATGCGGGTGCTTGCGGGCATGAGGCTTCCCACCACATTTACCAGGGTCAGGCAAGCGGGCTAGCTTTCGTTCCGGCTTTTCCCATATAAGCCCGGCCATGGCAGCGCTTTCCGCCATTCCTTTCCGCAAGATGAACGGGCTCGGCAATGACTTTGTCGTGCTCGATGCGCGCGCGCGGACGATTCAAATCGGCGAAAATCAGGCCCGCGCCATCGCCGACCGCAAAACCGGCATCGGCTGCGACCAGGTGATCGTGCTGGAACCGTCAAGGCGCGCCGACGTCACCATGCGCATCTGGAATAACGAGGGATTCGAGGTCGAGAGCTGCGGCAACGCGTCCCGCTGCATCGCCCAACTGCTGTTCGCCGAGAAACGGAGCGACACGGCGACGATCGACACCAAGGGCGGCTTTCTCACCGCGCGCAAGGCTTCCGGCGGCATGGTCACCGTCGACAACGGTGTGCCGCGTTTCGGCTGGAAAGACATTCCCCTGTCGGAAGCATTTCACGACACGCGCCATATCGAATTGCAGGTGGGGCCGATCGAGGCACCGCTCATCCATTCGCCGTCGGTGGTCAATGTCGGCAATCCGCACTGCATCTTCTGGGTGAAGGACCTCGACGTCGTCGATCTGGCCAAGGTTGGGCCGATGCTGGAATTCCATCCGCTGTTTCCGGAGCGCGCCAATATTTCTCTGGCCCGCGTCGACGGTCCCCAACACATCACGCTCCGGGTATGGGAGCGCGGCGCCGGCCTCACCCGGGCCTGCGGCACCGCGGCCTGTGCCGTGATTGCGGCCGGTGTGCGGATCAAGCTGGTCGAGCGCGTATGCACGGTCAGCCTGCCCGGCGGCGATCTCATGATGGAATGGCGCGCGGCCGACGATCATGTCCTGATGACCGGGCCCGTAGCACTTGAGTATGAAGGAACCTTGCCCGAAGGGCTTCTGGCATGACCGAGATCGTCACCTTCGGCTGCCGCCTCAACACTTTCGAATCGGAAGTGATGCGCGGCCACGCGGCGCGCGGCGGCTTGCGCGATGCGGTCGTGTTCAACACCTGCGCGGTCACCGCGGAAGCGACGCGCCAGGCGCGGCAGGCGATCCGCCGCGCCCGCAAGGAACAGCCGCAGGCGAAAATCGTGGTCACCGGTTGTGCCGCGCAGATCGAGCCCCGGATGTTCGCCGCGATGCCCGAGGTCGATCTCGTGCTTGGCAATGACGAGAAGCTGCGCGCCGAAAACTGGCTGCCGGGTGAGGGCCCCCGCGTCCGCGTGTCCGACATCATGCCGGCGCGCCAGGCCTTGTCCACGCCTATCGATGCCCTGGCGGAGCGGGCTCGCGCTTTTGTCGCCGTGCAGACAGGTTGCGACCATCGCTGCACCTTCTGCATCATTCCGTTCGGACGCGGCAATTCGCGCTCGCTTGCCGCCGCCGAGGTGATCGAGCAGACGCGCCGCCTCGTTGCCAACGGCTATGCCGAAATCGTGCTCACCGGCGTCGACATCACTTCGTGGGGCGCCGATCTCGATGGTGCGCCGAAGCTTGGCCGTCTGTGTACGGAGCTTCTGGCGGCGGTGCCCGATCTCAAGCGGCTCAGGCTGTCGTCGATCGATTCAATCGAAGCCGACGACGCGCTGATCGCGGTTATGACGGGCGAGCCCCGCTTCATGCCGCATGTTCATCTGTCGCTGCAATCGGGCGACGATCTCATTCTCAAGCGGATGAAGCGCCGCCATGCCCGCCAGGACACCATCGATTTCTGCGCGAAGCTGCGCGCCCGCCGTCCCGGCATGGTGTTCGGCGCCGACATCATCGCGGGATTTCCGACCGAGACGGAGGCGATGTTCGACAATTCGCTGCGCATCGTCGATGACTGCGGCCTCACCTACCTGCATGTTTTTCCGTTCTCGCCCCGTCCGCAGACACCGGCGGCGCGCATGCCGCAGCTTGAGAGGAGTGTCATCCGCGATCGTGCGGCGCGTCTTCGCGCTGTCGGAGCGCATCGGCTTGGTGCGTTTCTGAAAAGCGAAGTGGGCGCCGTCCGGGACGTGCTGGTGGAAACCGCAAATACGGGCCGCACCGAACATTTCGCAGGGGTGAAATTTTCGGCCGCCATGACGCCCGGCGCCATCGTCAGGGCAAAAATGACCGGGAGTGGCGAAAACCATCTCGACGCAAGACCCGCCGCATGAGCGGATTCTTCAAGAAGCTTTTCAACCGTGTGGCGGGAAAGAAGGAAGAAGTGCTGCCGCCGGCTTGGGAACCGGAGGCACTGCCGCCGCCTGAGCCTGAGATCGTCGATCCCATGCCAACTGACCCATACCTCCCTCTCGCGGAGAGGTCCGAATTTGCAGCGCAAATGCGCGGTGGGGAGCTGGTTCATCCGGAGCGGCCCCCACCCGGCGCTACGCGCCCCCCAACCCCCGAGGGGGAGGGAGTATCTTAGGTGGTTCCCGCGCAACCACCCGGGCCTGAGCGCAACCGCTGGGGGGGGAAGCTTCCGCCAGGGCTGTCG
>JANLYR010000367.1:0-1535 GCA_031365765.1 Hyphomicrobiales bacterium
TCGGCAAGATCGAGGAACTCCTGAGAAGCCCGGAAGTAGCGCGGGATTTAAAGCGCGAAGATTGACGGCGAGGGTCTGTCAGCATATGATTTCTTTGTAATCATTTGTAAACAGGTGCCTGATGAGCAAGACCATGATCTCGGCCCGTATTCCGGAGAAACTGGGTGAGGAGCTGGAGGCGCTGGCGGAAGCAAAACGCCGGTCCAAGGCCTTTCTGATCACCGAGGCGGTGGATGACTATGTCCGCCGCGAGGCGTGGCTGCTAAAGCAGATCGATGAAGCCGTGCGGGAGGCCGACGAATCCGGCGAGTGGATTTCCCACGAGAAGATGTCGGCCTGGATGTTGTCCTGGGGCAGGCCGAATGAATTGCCTCCACCCGAGCCGGATATTTTCAAGAAAAAGAAATGAGAGTGCATTGGTCGCCTCGCGCCAAGCGCGAGTTGAGCCGGATCAAGCGCTGGATCGCGAAACAAAACCATCCGGCGGCCGAGCGCGTGGTCGGCCAAATTCTCCACTCCACCCGCCGGCTTCAGCAATACCCGAATATTGGGAAGGCGACCGATCGAGGGTCGTTACGCCTGCTTCAAGTGACAGGACAGTTCTACGCGTTGTCCTATCGGGTAACGGACGAAGATATTGAAATCCTGGCGGTGTTCGACCAGCGGCATAACCCGGAGGAACTGTTCTGAAAAAGCGGGGCGTGCCGGTCCATGGGTGGGTGGCGCTGGACAAGCCTTACGGCATGGGCTCGACCCAGGCGCTGGCCAAGGTGCGCTGGCTGTGCAATGCCGCGAAGGCTGGACATGGCGGAACGCTCGATCCCTTGGCGACCGGACTGCTGCCCATTGCGCTCGGCGAGGCGACGAAGACCGTGCAATGGGCGATGGACGGGCGGAAGGTCTATCGCTTCACCGTAGCCTGGGGCGAGGAGCGCAACACCGACGATCTGGAAGGTGTTGTCACGACTCAATCGGACACGAGGCCGGATGCTACAGATATCGAGGCGATACTATTTAAATTTCAAGGCGAGATTTCACAAACGCCTCCGGCGTATTCGGCCATCCGCATTGCCGGCGAGCGCTCCTATGATCTGGCACGGGCCGGGGTGGAAGTGGCGATGGGACCGCGTGCGGTCATCATCGACACACTGGTTTTGACAGAAATCCCGGATGCCGATCACTCGGTTTTCGAGGTCACCTGCGGCAAGGGCACCTATGTCCGCGCGCTGGCCCGCGACATGGGGCGGATGCTGGGCTGTTACGGGCATATTTCCGCCCTGCGCCGCCTGGCCGTGGGGCCGCTCCGCGAGGAGCATATGATTTCGCTGGAAAAGCTTGACGAATTGCGCCATAAGGCGCCCGGCGATAATGCCATGAACGGGGTTCTCCGCCCCCTCGAGACCATGCTGGACGGCATCCCGGCATTGGCCGTGAGAGACGCGGAAGCCCAGCGCCTGAGACAGGGACAGTCTGTCCTGCTTAGAGGTGCGAACGCTCCCATTGCGGAAGCTGCGGTACTGGTGACCTGGGATTCG
>JANLYR010000383.1:0-5103 GCA_031365765.1 Hyphomicrobiales bacterium
GTCATTCCCAGTTTCAGTGCGATGAGGCCAGAACGCATCGCTTCACTCCTCGAAAGCTCGCTCCAGCAGCCGACGGTCGACCGACCGTCGATAAGCTGCTGGACCGGTTATGATCTGGCGCATCTTCCACTTCGCAAACAACTTCATTTGCTCGTCCGATGCGCTAGAGCTTGATTTCAACATCGACACCGGCGGCCAGATCGAGCTTCATCAAAGCATCGACTGTCTGCGGGGTCGGATCGACGATATCCAAGAGACGCCGGTGCGTCCGCATCTCGAACTGCTCGCGGCTCTTCTTGTCCACATGCGGCGAACGGTTCACGGTGAAGCGCTCGATGCGGGTGGGAAGCGGCACGGGCCCACGGATCTGCGCGCCGGTGCGCTTGGCCGTGTTAACGATCTCCTTGGTCGATGCATCGAGGATGCGATGATCGAAGGCCTTGAGACGGATGCGGATGTTCTGGCGTTGCATCTTCTTATTCCGTGATCTTCGCAACGACGCCGGCGCCGACGGTTCGGCCGCCTTCGCGGATGGCGAAGCGCAGTTTCTCTTCCATGGCGATGGGCGTGATCAGCTCGACATCGAACGAGATGTTGTCGCCCGGCATCACCATCTCGGTGCCTTCGGGCAGCGTCACCACGCCCGTCACGTCCGTCGTGCGGAAGTAGAACTGCGGCCGGTAGTTGGCGAAGAACGGCGTATGACGGCCACCCTCCTCCTTGGTCAGAATATACGCTTCCGCCTTGAACTTCTTGTGCGGCTTGACCGAACCCGGCTTGCACAGAACCTGGCCACGCTCGACCCCCTCGCGGTCGATGCCGCGCAGCAACGCGCCGACATTGTCGCCCGCCTCGCCACTGTCCAGCAGCTTCCGGAACATCTCGACGCCCGTCACCACCGTCTTCACCGTGTCGCGGATGCCGACGATCTCCACTTCCTCGCCCACCTTGACGATGCCGCGCTCGATCCTGCCCGTCACCACCGTGCCCCGGCCCGAAATCGAGAACACATCCTCGATCGGCATCAGGAACGGCTGGTCCTTGGCCCGGACCGGCTGCGGAATGTACGAATCAACCGCCGCCATCAGCTTCAGAACCGCGTCATGCCCCATCTCCGGGTTGGTGCCGTTCAGCGCCTGCAGGGCCGAACCCCGGATGATCGGAATGTCGTCGCCCGGATACTGGTACGAGGTCAGCAGCTCGCGCATCTCCATCTCGACCAGTTCCAGGAGCTCCGGATCATCCACCATGTCGACCTTGTTGAGAAACACCACAAGTGCCGGAACGCCAACCTGGCGCGCCAGCAGAATGTGCTCCCTGGTCTGCGGCATCGGACCGTCGGCCGCCGATACCACCAGGATGGCGCCATCCATCTGCGCCGCACCGGTGATCATGTTCTTCACATAGTCGGCATGACCCGGACAATCGACATGGGCATAATGCCGGTTCTTCGTCGAATACTCGACATGCGCCGTCGAAATCGTGATGCCGCGAGCCCGCTCCTCCGGCGCCTTGTCGATCTGGTCATAGGCCGTGTAGGTCGCCCCACCCGTCTCCGCCAATACCTTGGTGATCGCCGCCGTCAGCGACGTCTTGCCATGATCGACATGCCCGATCGTGCCGATGTTGCAATGCGGCTTGTCGCGGTTGAATTTCTCTTTGGCCATTTTCTCGAACTAACCTTGTTTCTAAACTGGAGCGGGTGAAGGGAATCGAACCCTCGTATTCAGCTTGGAAGGCTGCTGCTCTACCATTGAGCTACACCCGCTTTGCTACCCTTGACACCTGACTCCTGCATCCGGCACCAAATGGTGGGGGAGGTAGGACTCGAACCTACGAAGGCGAAGCCAGCGGATTTACAGTCCGCCCCCTTTGCCGCTCGGGACACTCCCCCGAATCGCCCGCGAGAAAAGTGGGCAAAACCGATGCTAGAGCCAAACGCCAACGAGCCCGGGACTGGCCCGGGCCCTTCAGTGCAGCGGTATATGAAGGGGATGATCGACCGAGTCAAGTGAATGCGCGGGCACTATTCGAGATCGAAATCGAGGATCGCCATGGAGAAATTGTAAGACAATTCACCGTCCTCATCGTCGCGGAAAATGACGCCGACGAATTCTTCCCCGATATACACTTCAGCCGAATCGTCCTTCACCGGGCGCTTGCGCACGCTGATGCTTTCAAGCTGGAATTTGGCTTTCAGGAACTTGCTGAGCTTGGCGATTTCATCGGGCTTCAAGGCAAACTCCCTGGGAACGAAGCCGCCCCTCTAGCCGTAAAATCACCCTTCCGCAACGGGCTCGACATTGTGGTCCATGACGCGTGAAGGCTGCTCGCAGCCGGCATAGCCCACGATCTTGGCCGGAACCCCCGCCACCGTGGTGTTGGGCGGAACCGGATGCAGCACCACCGAGCAGGCGGCAACGCGCGAGCAATGGCCGATCTCGATATTGCCGAGGATCTTGGCCCCCGCCCCGATCAGCACGCCGTGCCGGATTTTCGGGTGCCGGTCGCCGCTTTCCTTGCCCGTGCCACCCAGCGTAACCCCCTGCATGATCGAAACATTGTCCTCGACCACCGCCGTTTCACCGATGACGATGTCATGGCCATGATCGACCATGATGCCTTTGCCGATGCGCGCCGCCGGATGAATGTCGACCGCCGAAATGATCGACGAGCGGCTCTGCAGGTAATAGGCGAAATCCTTGCGCCCCAGATGCCACAAGCGGTGCGCCATGCGATGCGTCTGGATCGCCTGGTAGCCCTTGAAGTAGAGCAAGGGATCGGCATAGCGGTGGCACGCCGGGTCGCGTTCGAAAGTGGCGATGATGTCGGCGCGCGCCGCAAAGCCGATCTCCGGCTCGGCCTCGACCGCGTCTTCGAACGCCTTGACCACAAGATCGGCGCCGAGGTCGGCATTGCCCAGCCGCTGCGCCAGGCGGTGGATCAGCGCCTGCTCGAAATTGTCATGGTTGAGGATCGACGAAAAGACAAATCCCCCCAGCACCGGTTCTTGCCGCGCGATATCGCCGGCTTCGCCCACGATGCGACTCCACACGGGATCAAGCTTCTCAACAGACTGGGCGCGGGCAAGCTGGACATTCATCGGCTGGACCTCTCGTGGACATTCCTTATACCGGGATTTCCTTCATATGGGGAGGCCCTTGCGCAAATGTGAGGGTGGCCGCAGGTCCTCGCTCCTGCGAATTGGAAAGTGCCCTACCCCGGTGCCTCTTTACAAGAAGGCCGACTCGCCCGCCTAGTCGTTGCGCAAGGTGGCGGCATGACAAACGATCCCAGTTCACTCGAAGATCTCGTGAAGGGCATTTCGGCCGAAATGGCCTCGATCCGCAAGGATACGCTCGAAGTGGCGGCGGCTGCCGTTGAGCCATTCCGCGATCCTTTCCTCGAACTGCTCGTGCTGTGCCTTGGCAATCTCTATGGTAAGATTCCCCTGCCGTCCTCGCTGTTCGACCGTGCCATGCTCAAAGCCGTCACCACGCATCTTTCGGACACCGATGCGGGACAGCTTGCAACGCGGACCGAGGACTGGATCCGGCTGGAGGGTCTGGTGCGCGTCCTGGATGGCCAGAAAAGCTATACGCTGAACCGTCCGGCGTTTGCGGCACTTTCGACGCGGACGGATTTGGGCTCCCTCGGCGAGGTCATGGAAAGGGTCACTGCCTGCTATGTGCGGCAACAGCCAACGCCCGAATTGCGACGCCTCACCCGCCAGCTTGCCTCTTACTTCATGACAAGGCTTGGCCGGAGCTGATCTAAGCCAGCAGCTTCAACGCATCGCGAACCTTCGCCACCCGCGCCTCGAGTTCGGCTTTCCTGTCGCGCGACTCGATCAACACCTCTTCCGGTGCCTTGGCGACAAAGCCCGGATTGTCGAGGCGGGCTGCAATGGCCGCCAGGTCGCGCCCGATTTTCTCCAATTCCTTATTGAGGCGCGCCTTCTCGGCGGCAAAGTCGATGACACCTTCCAGTGGCAGCGCCACGGTCGCTTCGCCCAGCACGATCTGGGCCGCGGCCTTCGGCACGCTGTCCTCGAAGGAGATCGAGGACAAGCGCGCCAGCCGCATGATTTCTGTTTCCCACTGGGCGGCGCGGCGCCGCGTTTCGCTTTCCGCCCCGGCCATGACGCAGGCGATTTTCGCCCCCGCCGGCACATTCATCTCGGCCCGGACGGAGCGGATTTCCGAAATAAGCTCGATCACCCAGCCGATCTCGGTATCGGCCGCTTTGTCGCCCAGCCCCTTGTAGCTGGGCCACTCCGCCTCGATCAGCCAGGTTTGGCGCGTTCCCGTCTTCTGCCAAAGTTCCTCGGTGACAAACGGCATGATGGGATGCAGCAGCAGGAGGATCTGGTCCAAAACCCAGGCCGCCGAGGCCCGCGTCTCATTGCGGGCGGCCTCGTCGGAACCGTTGAGAATGGGCTTGATCAGTTCCACATACCAGTCGCAGTACACGTTCCAAACGAAATGATAGAGGAGTGCCGCAGCCTCGTTGAACCGGTATTCCTCGAGCGCCTTGGTCACGGCATCACGGGTGCGCGAAGTCTCGCCGGCGATCCAGCGGTTGACAGTAACCCGCGCCGCCACCGGATCGTAATTCTCGTCCCGGGCAACCCCGTTCATCTCGGCGAAGCGCGCGGCGTTCCACAGCTTGGTACCAAAATTCCGGTAGCCTTCAACCCGCGCTGCCGACAGCTTGATGTCTCGGCCCTGGGCGGCCATGGCGGACAGCGTGAAACGCAACGCGTCGGCGCCGAAACTGTCGATCAGGTCGAGCGGATCGATCACGTTGCCCTTCGACTTCGACATCTTCTGGCCCTTCTCGTCGCGGACCAGGGCATGGATATAGACTGTGTGGAACGGCACCTCCTTCATGAAGTGAAGACCCATCATCATCATCCTGGCAACCCAGAAGAAAATGATGTCGAAGCCGGTGACCAGCACGTCGGTCTTGTAATGACGCTTGAGCTCCGGCGTGGCGTCCGGCCAGCCGAGAGTCGAGAACGGCCACAGCGCCGAGGAGAACCAAGTGTCGAGCACGTCCTCGTCGCGCTCCAGCGCCACGCGCGCGCCGTAATGCCGCTCG
>JANLYR010000427.1:0-1509 GCA_031365765.1 Hyphomicrobiales bacterium
GTTGGATTCCCGCCTTCGCGGGAATGACGAAGTAATGCGTTACCCGTTCAACAATGCCTTCAGCTTCACGCCAAGTTCCGATGGTGACGGCGAAACTTTAATCCCCGCCGCTTCCATCGCCGCGATCTTGTCCTCCGCGCCGCCCTTGCCGCCCGAAACGATGGCACCGGCATGGCCCATGCGGCGACCCGGCGGTGCGGTCAGCCCCGCGATAAAGCCAACCATCGGTTTTTTGCGCCCGCGTTTCGCTTCGTCGATCAGGAATTGTGCGCCCTGTTCCTCCGCATCGCCGCCGATTTCGCCGATCATGATGATCGATTGCGTCGCGTCGTCGGCCAGGAACAGTTCGAGCACGTCGATGAAATTGGTGCCGTTGACGGGATCGCCACCGATCCCAACCGCGGTGGTCTGGCCGAGCCCGGCGTTGGTGGTCTGGAACACGGCTTCATAGGTAAGCGTGCCCGAGCGCGAGACGACGCCTACCGAGCCCTTCGAGAAAATGCTGCCCGGCATGATGCCGATCTTGCACTCGCCGGGGGTCAGCACGCCGGGGCAGTTCGGGCCGATCAGCCGCGACTTCGAGCCCGTCAGCGCGCGCTTGACCTTGACCATGTCGAGCACCGGGATGCCTTCTGTGATGCACACAATCAGCGGCACCTCGGCGTCGATCGCCTCGAGGATCGAATCCGCGGCGAAGGGTGGCGGGACATAGATGACCGACGCGGTCGCGTCGGTCTTCGCGACGGCCTCCGCGACGGTGTCGTACACCGGCAGGTCGAGGTGGGTGGTCCCACCTTTGCCCGGCGTGACGCCCGCGACCATCTGCGTGCCGTAGTCGAGCGCCGCCTGGGTATGAAAGCTGCCGGTCTCGCCGGTCATGCCCTGGGTGATGACCTTGGTATTCCGGTCGACAAGGATGCTCATGTAATCTCCTGAGTGTGCTGGTCAGGGCCCAGATCCGAGCCTCGTCTGGCCGCTCTATTAGTTCAGCGTGGCATCAATGCCCCGACACGCTACCAGCAGCTCCTTGACCGCGTCGACCGACACGGTGAGGTTGCCCCTTGCTTCGTCGTCAAGCGCTATCTCGACGATCTGCTCGACGCCGCCGGCACCGATCACGACCGGCACTCCGACATAGAGATTGTCGATGCCGTATTGGCCAGTCAAATGCGCCGTCGCCGGGAGCACGCGCTTCTGGTCGTACAGATAGGCCTCGGCCATCGCGATGCCGCTGGTCGCCGGGGCGTAATAAGCCGACCCGGTCTTGAGCAGCGCGACGATCTCGCCGCCGCCGCCGCGGGTGCGCTTGACGATCGCGTCTATCCTGTCCTGGGTCGAGCGGCCCATCTTGATCAGGTCGGGGACGGGGATGCCCGACACGGTCGAATAGGCGATCACCGGCACCATCGTGTCGCCGTGGCCGCCGAGCACGAAGCTGGTAACGTCCTTGACCGACACCTTGAACTCGTCGGCCAGGAAGTGGCTGAAGCGCGCGCTGTCGAGGACTCC
>JANLYR010000437.1:0-1907 GCA_031365765.1 Hyphomicrobiales bacterium
GCCAAAATTGATCTCGTCTGGAAGAGTCGCGACCCGGTGATGACCGACGCCGGATTTGCGATCCTGCCGACCGCCACCTTTGCCGACATATCGCAAGCGGACATTCTTTGCGTGCCAGGCGGCGTTGGTGTGACGGACGTGATGATGGATGAGGCGGCGATGGCCTGGGTGCGGCAAATCGGTGCCAGTGCGCAGTGGGTGACGAGCGTGTGCACCGGATCGTTGATACTCGGCGCGGCCGGCCTCCTTTCGGGCTATAAAGCCACATCGCACTGGGCGTGGCATCATCACCTCACCTTGTTCGGGGCCGAGCCGGTCAAGGCCCGCACCGTGTTCGATAGCAACCGCTTGACTGGCGGCGGTGTGACGGCGGGGATCGATTTTGCCCTGTCGCTAATGGCAGCGATTCGCGGTGAGGAGCATGCTCGCCTCGTTCAACTTGCGCTCGAATATGATCCCGCACCGCCGTTTGATTCAGGCTCACCGGAGAAGGCCAGTGAAGCGATGATCAAAGTCTATGCAGCGCGCATGATCGCCCTTGCGCCCAATCGTGAGGCGGAGATGAAGGAAGCGGCTATGAGTCTCGGATTTTCCTGATACGCTTGGGTGATGGCGACGCTTGCTCCCTTCATCCCCGTTCAGCCGCCGCGCGTGGCGGACTGGCAACCTGGCTGGCGCGGACTGTTCGGCGAACGAATGCGCAATACCATCTATGGCTGGCCAGAGCCTGCCTTTGATGAATTCTATCGCAAGCGCCGGATTCTGGGTTTCACAGTCCATATCGTAACCGATCCTGATCTGGTCGGCCGGGTGTTGCTCGACAACAAGGAGAATTATATCCGCCCGCGCATCGCCCAGCGGATACTGTCTCCGCTGATTGGCAATGGGCTCCTGTCCTCAGAAGGGGATGACTGGAAAAGGCAGCGCAAGATTGTCGCGCCGACCTTCGCGCCCGGCGCGGTGGCGAAAATGACGGGCGCCATTGCCGAAGTTGCGGCGCGGCAGACAGGCGGCTGGCTGAAAGGTGTCATCCGCACTGACATGGCGCGGGTGGCAACCGATGCCACAATGCAGATCATTGCCGATACGCTGTTTTCAAGCGATGCGCGGCTGACTGCGCGCGTGGCGGGCGAGCACATTGACAATCTCGTTCTCGCCAGCGGGCAGGCGAGGATCACGACGATTTTGGGACTGCAGAATCTTGATCTGACGCCAATGATGGCGCGCGCGCGGCGGGGTCGGGTCTATCTTCGCAATACGTTGACCCAGATGGTTCGCGAACGCGGACCTTCGGGCGGCGCAGATGATTTCTTTGGCGGGCTGATCCGCGCGCTTTACGATCAGTTCCCGGCGGCGGAAGCTGAAGCTTTGGCAGTCGACAATGCGATCACTTTCTATGTCGCGGGGCACGAGACGACCGCCAACGCACTCGCTTGGACGATCTACCTGCTCGCAGCCCAACCCGGCTTGCAGGATGAGGCGCACGCGGAAGCGTCGACCGCGCTCGATGGCGACGTCACAACGCTTGCAGACCGTCTCCCCTTGCTACGCCAGATCCTCGATGAAGCAATGCGGCTCTATCCGCCCGCGCCGCGTTTTGATCGTGAAGCGCAAGCGGCAGACCGGCTGGGCGAGGCGGAGATTGCTCCCGGCGACCTTGTGTCGCTCTGGCCTTGGGTCATGCACCGCCATCGCAAGCTGTGGGACAATCCCGATATCTTTGATCACACCCGCTTTGCGCCAGAGGCCAAGGCGAAGCTGCACAAATTCCAGTACATGCCGTTCGGAGGTGGCCCGCGGGTCTGTGTTGGCGCGCGTTTCGCGGTGACCGAAGCGCTGATCATTCTCGCGCATTGGCTGGTGGCAAGGCGCTTCTCGCTGCCGCCGGGGTTTGCGCCGCATCCAAT
>JANLYR010000465.1:0-3204 GCA_031365765.1 Hyphomicrobiales bacterium
ATCATGTCTCTGGCCAAGATTCGCAAAATCACCGAGCAAGGTGCCATCTTCCAGTCTCATATCGATGGCAGCCGCCATGAACTGACGCCGGAGCGCGCGATGGAAATCCAGCAGCTGCTAGGTTCCGATATCCAGATGCAGCTCGACCAATGTATCGGATATCCGCACATGGCCAAGGAAGCCGAGCAGGCCATGCAATTGTCATTGCGCTGGGCCGAACGCTCCCTGCTGGCTTTTGGAAAGCAGCCGGGACGCGCCTGTTTCGGCATCGTCCAGGGTGGCGTCGATGCGAATTTGCGGCTCCAAAGCGCCTTGGCCCTGCGATCCATCGGATTTGACGGATACGCAATCGGCGGCCTGGCTGTGGGAGAAGGACAAAAGCTCATGCTGGAGACAATTCAGCATACCGTGCCGCATCTTCCGTCAGGCAAGCCGCGTTATCTCATGGGTGTCGGAACGCCCGATGACATTCTCGAGTCGGTGGCGGCGGGGATGGATATGTTCGACTGCGTGATGCCGACGCGATCGGGCCGGCACGGTCAGGCTTTTACCCGGTTCGGGCGAATCAATCTGCGGAACGCGCGCCATGCCGACGACAATCGCCCGCTTGACCCCGAAAGCCCGTGCCCGGCGCTGTCGCAATACTCGCGCGCCTATCTGCATCATCTCGTGCGCGCCGGCGAACTCCTCGGCATGATGCTGCTGTCCTGGGCGAATATCGCTTATTATCAGGCGCTGATGGATGATATCAGGAACGCAATTGCCGCCGGGTGTTTCGAAGACTATCGGAGAGCCACCAAAGAGCAGTGGCAACGGGGCGATGTTGTGGTTTAGACTTTGCGTTGGGGAGACAAGTCACCATGAAAATGTCCGACGAACTGACGATTTCCGCCCCGCGCCACATCGTGTGGAAGGCGCTCAACGACTCCGCCGTGCTCAAGCAAAGCATTCCTGGCTGCGAGTCGATCGTCAAACATTCCGATACGAAACTCGAAGCGCTTGTCATGGTGAAGCTGGGTCCGGTCAAGGCGCGTTTCTCGGGCATCGTCAATCTTACCGATCTCGACCCTCCCAAGGGCTATCGGATTTCCGGCGAAGGAAAAGGCGGTCTTGCGGGATTTGCAACGGGCGGCGCCACGATCAAGCTCGAGGAAGTGCCGGAAGGCACCCGCATGATCTACGACGTCGATGCGCAAGTCGGCGGCAAGCTTGCAATGCTGGGATCGCGGCTCATCGACTCGACGGCGCGTTCATTGGCGGCACAGTTTTTCGGCAAGTTCGTTGCGATCGCTGAGGCGATGAAGAAAGATGCACCGACTGTCAAGAAATCTCCGGTAAAGACCGCGAAGAAAGCGGTGAAGAAGGCCGTCAAGAAGTCAGCTTCGAAAAAACGATAATTTCTATTTTCCCGCGCCGCCGGTGTGTTCGCCGTCGCGCGTTAAATAATAGGCGGCGATTATCGGCACGAAAGTGACGGCGACCACGAACAGCGCCACGACATTGGTGACCGGCCGCTGCCGTGGCCGGATCAATTCGGTCAGCATCCAGATCGGCAGCGTGGCCTGTTGACCTGCGGTGAAGGTGGTGACGATCACTTCATCGAAAGAAAGCGCGAAAGCCAGCATTCCGCCCGCCAATAGCGCCGAAGCGATTTGCGGCAGCACCACATGGCGAAAGGTCTGGAATCCGTCAGCGCCCAAATCCATTGATGCTTCGATCATGCTGGAGGAAATCCGGCGGAAGCGGGCCAGCGCATTGTTGTACACCACGACGATGCAGAATGTGGCGTGTCCCAGCACGATGGTCCAGGTCGAGAATGGAATGTCCATCACGTTGAAAGCCGATCGAAGCGCGATTCCGGTGATGATGCCCGGCAATGCTATGGGCAGAATGAAGAGCAGCGAAAGGTGATCCCGGCCGAAGAATTTCGCTCGCGCCACGGCCGCCGCGGCGCATGTTCCCAACACCAGGGCAAGCGCCATGGATACCGTCGCGACCTTCACCGAGAGCCACAGCGCTTTCCAGATGTCGTCGCGTTCCCATGCGACCGCGAACCATTTCAAGGTGTAGCCGGGCGGGGGGAACTGATAGCTCTTTTCCTCCGTCGTAAATGCATAGAGAAAAATAAGCACCAGCGGCAGATGGAGAAAAAGTATGGCAAGCGCCGCGGCCGCCTTGAGCATCAGTGGCGCTCGCTCACCGCGTTCAGAGCGCATCGAACGCCCCGAGCCGTTTTGCCAGAGTCAAATAGAGCCCCATGATGACGATGGGCACCACGGTGAAGGCGGCCGCAAGGGGTATGTTTCCCGCCGTTCCCTGCAATGTGTAAACTGCCTGGCCCAGGAAGAACGTGGAGTTGCCGACAATCTGGGGAATGATGTAGTCGCCCAGCGTCAGCGAGAAAGTAAAGATCGAGCCGGCGATGATGCCAGGCAGTGCCAGAGGCAGAATGACGGTTTGAAACGTTTGACGGGGGAGGGCGCCAAGATCGGCGGCGGCTTCGATGAGATTTGACGGTACCCGTTCGAGTGCGGCCTGGGTCGGCAAAATCATGAACGGCAGCCAAACGTAGACGAAGACGAGGAAGGTGCCAATAAAACTGAACGAGAGCGATGGTCCTCCAATCACCGGGATGGAAAGAAGTCCTTCGAGAGCCCAGGTCAGATGGAGCTTGGCGGCGAGCCAACTGACAATTCCCTCGCGCGCTAGGATGAGCTTCCAGGCGTAGACTTTGACCAAGTAGCTTGACCAGACCGGCAACATCACCAGGATATAAAACAGCGCTTTCCAGCGCCCCTTCGCATAGCGGGCGGCGAAATATGCGAAGGGAAAGGCGACCGCGATGGATGCGATGGTGACTGCGGCCGCCATGACCAGGCTGCGAAGAATTACATCCAGGTTGGAGAGGCGCAACAACTCGGCGTAAGTGGCGAGCGTGAATTCGTATTTGATGAGGCCGGAAAATTCGTCGATCGAGTAAAAGCTTTGCAGAAGCAAGGCGAGCAGGGCACCTAGATACACGATCCCGAGCCACAGCAAGGGCGGAGCCAGCAAAAGTGCCAAAAACCACGCAGGGTGGCGAAACAGGATATCGGAAACGCGCCGCGAAAATCCCATGGGCAGTAGAGCAGGGGCCTGGGCGCTCAAACCTCACCTTCCATGACGTGAACCGCGTCCCTGGGCCAGACAAGGGTGATCGCCTCG
>JANLYR010000478.1:0-13866 GCA_031365765.1 Hyphomicrobiales bacterium
CATGGGCGAGCATATCGTTGACAATTTCAAGCGCGAGGCGATGCGGGTGCCGTTCCTGCGTCAGCTGCTGCTGTCGGACTCGATCTATATCTGCTCCAACATCACCTTCGAAAACCTGAGCCCGCTTTCGACCTATCTCGGCAAGCCCGGAAATCCGAGCAAGGGCGGCATTCCGATCGCCGAATACAAGCGCCGCCAGAACCAGCATCGCGACGCGGAAATCCGCGCTTTGCTCGATGTTCCTGAATTCATCGAGCGGGCCCGCGATATTTATCAGTACACGCACTTTGTCTGCGATTCGGGCGGCAGCCTGTGCGAGGTGACCGACCCGCATGACGCCGCCGATCCGGTGCTGTCGGCGCTCGCCGGTCACACGCTCATGCTCTATATCGAGGGCAACCCCGCCCATACGCGGATGCTGGTCGAGCGCTTTCGCCACAACCCCAAGCCGATGTATTACCAGCCGGCGTTCCTCGATGCCAAATGGGCCGAATTCAAGACCATCAACAAGATCGTCAACGACGACGATGTCGATCCCGATGGTTTCGCGGTGTGGGGGTTCGAGCAGCTCCTGCATCACCGCATTCCGCTCTACCAGGCGATCGCGCGCCACCACGGCTACACCGTGCGCATGGAGGATATCCCCGGCATCCGGAGCGAGAGCGATTTTCTAGCGCTTATCGGCAACGCGATCGGCGGGCGCTGAACCCATGCCGATCCGCATCCCCAACGACCTGCCGGCCCGCCAGACGCTCGAGCGCGAGGGCGTGATGCTGATGACCGAGGCATCGGCCAAGCGCCAGGACATCCGGCCGCTGCGCATCGCCCTGCTCAATCTGATGCCCAACAAGATCAGGACCGAGACGCAGTTCGCGCGATTGATCGGCGCCACGCCGCTTCAGGTGGAACTGTCGCTGGTCAAGATCACCGCGCATACGCCGAAGAATACGCCGGCCGATCACATGATCGCCTTCTATCGCGGCTGGGAGGATATCCGGGAGGAGAAGTTCGACGGCTTCATCGTCACCGGCGCGCCGGTGGAGCTTCTCGATTTCGGCGACGTGACCTATTGGGATGAGTTGCGCCGCATCTTCGACTGGACCCAGACGCATGTGCATTCGAGCATGCATATCTGCTGGGGGGCGCAGGCGGCACTGCATCATTTTCACGGCGTGCCCAAGCACACGCTTTCGGCCAAAGCCTTCGGCGTCTATCGCCACCGCAACCTCAATCCGTCCTCGCCGTTCCTGCGCGGTTTCTCCGACGATTTCTCGATCCCCGTATCGCGCTGGACCGAAGTGCGCCGGAGCGACGTGCCCGAAAGCGGCGGGCTGGAAGTGCTGATGGAGTCCGACGAAGCGGGCCTGTGCCTCATCGCCGATGCACCCCATCGCTCGCTCTATATGTTCAACCACATCGAATACGATACGCATTCGCTGGCCGAGGAATACTGGCGCGATACGGAAGCCGGAAAATCAATCCGTCTGCCAGAGAATTATTTTCCCGGCGGCGACCCCAAAGCGCCGCCCGAAAACCGCTGGCGCAGCCACGCCCATCTGCTGTTCGGCAACTGGATCAACGATGTGTACCAGACGACGCCCTTCGATCTGAATGCCATCGGCTCCTGAGCGGCGAATAGGGCGCGGACGTTCTAGCGCGCCAGCCTGAGCGTCGATCGCTTGATGCGCCTGGTGATGGCGCGGAAGACGGCGTCGATATCGGCTTTGGCGGCATCGGGCTCGAAATAGTTTCCCGGCGCGCAGGTTTTGAGCAGGCTGGTCACCGCGGGGTTGGTGATGTCATAGGCGATGGCGAAAACGGTGATCTCCTTGGCACGCATGGCGGCGCAGATTTCGAGCAGGTTGTCGTTGCCGTTGCTGACCGATCGCGAATCGCCGCTGCCCCATTGCTTTGACGTCTGCACGCCGTCGGTGAGGATAACGATGAATTTCCGGTTGTTGTCATCCGCATACTCGGAGGCCTCGGTGAAAGGCGCGGCCGGATCGAGCAGATTCCAGCCAAACTCGGTAGCCAGGGGAATATTGGTGTTGCCAACCGGCTCCATCCGGGACAGCGCGCTCACCACCTCGGGAATGTCCTCGGACAAGGGAACGATGTCGAGGCTGTTGGCGGCGTATTTCGCGCAATCGTAGGGCGATCTGTTCTCGTAGGCGTCTTCGATATAGCCCCACTTGCTCTCCGCACCCGAACCCGGCGTCTCGACGCCGGTGTTGTAGGGGTAGTGCCGGTCCTGGGTGCAGCCCGACCAGGTCGCGCCGGCGGATGACTGGGTGACGAAGCTCGCAGGCATTGTCGCTCGGACCATCGCGGAAAACGGCACCAGCCCCACGGTGAGGAGGCCCGGCTCGGCGCTGGCATCGAGGGCGTTGAGCATGTCGGTCGCGGCGGTCCGCATCCGCAAATATTTGTTGTTGGTCACCATCGAATAGGAGAAGTCGAGGACGAGCACGACTTCGGCCTTTTTGTCGGCGGACAATGCCACTTCGGAAAGGCCACCGATCTTGAGCGTATCGATGCCCCCCAATTTGAGAAAGCTTGTCGGATAGTCGTACTGGGCGGAGGCGCGCACCAGACCCGCTTCGATCTTGATGGTCAGCCCGTCGATGGCCGACGTTCCCTCGAAGTTCCGGAGGAAGTAGTCCTTGCCGGCCTGTTCCCGGTCGGCCATCAATTTCTTGTCGGAGAGTGCGATGGCCATCACGGTTGAGTCGAGCGCGGCCTGCAAGGCGGTTTCGGCTTGCATGGCGCGAATGAAATCGATGGCCGATCCCGCCGCAAGAAGCAGGGGAACTGCGGCAATGGCAAACAGGGTGGCAACCGATCCACGCGAGTTGGCTAGGAAAGACTTCGTCATTTTCATTGAGGATCGCCTGTTCGGGAGTGAATGTGCACGCTGCTGCAACCTACGGACGACAGGTGAGAATTCCTCTGCGAATTTGTGTTGTATTTTAGCGATTGGCCGTCACACCGCTGTCACACGGGCCAGGCTAGAGCGGCAGAAGGAGTAACCCCCATGTTGACGCTGATGCTTCTGCGCCATGCCAAATCGAGCTGGAGCGATGCCGGAACCGCCGATCTCGATCGGCCGCTCAGTCCACGGGGCAAGCGCGCCGCCCAGGCCATGGGCCGATTCATCGCCAGCGAGAATTGCGATCCCGATGTGGTTCTCTGCTCGCCCGCGAAACGCGCCCGCGAAACCTGGAAATACGTGGCGGCGGAGCTAAAGTCGGCGCCGAAGCTGGTGGTCGAGGATACGATCTACGATTTCGGCAATGGCAGCCGCGTGCTCGATGCCGTGCGAAAGAGAGGCGGCGCCGCCCGGCGCGTGATGGTGGTGGGGCATAATCCTTCGACGGAGCGGCTCGCGGTCCGCCTTGCGGTGTCGGGAGACGAGAAACTGCGCGCCCGCATGGCCAAAAAATATCCCACCGCCGCCCTGGCGATCATGGTTTTCGATGCGGCGGACTGGAGCGTGTTGGCCGACACCGGTGGCAGGCTCGACCGTTTCGTGCGCCCCAAGGACATCATGAGCGATCCGGCCGACTGAGCCGCCCTTGCCATGGCGGCCTCCCGGCCCCAATTATGGCCGGGGCGCGACAAAGGCAGCGGCGTGAAATTCAGGACAATTCTCGACGGCACCCGTCTTGCGGCGGGCGGATTGGGAGATTTCGGCGCCAGCCTCGTTGTGCCGACTTTGCGGCTGGGCGTGACCGGGCTGGCACGCTCGGGCAAGACCGTGTTCATCACCGCTCTGGTTCGCGCTTTGGTCGAACAGGGCCGCCTGCCGATGTTGCAGGCCCACGCCCAGGGGCGGATCACCCGGGTCTATCTGGCGCCCCAGCCCGACGACGGACTGCCGCGTTTCCCCTATGAGGAGCATCTGGCCAACCTGGTCGCCAAGGACAGGGTGTGGCCCGAGAGCACCAACCGCATCAGCCAGTTGCGCCTCACCATCGAATTCACATCGCGGGGCCTTCTGGCGCGGAATTTCGGCCGGGGCTATCTCAATCTCGACATCGTCGATTATCCCGTCGAATGGCTGCTCGACCTGCCGCTGATGAACATGACCTACCAGCAGTGGTCGGAAGCAACCATCAAGGCCAGCCGCGAGCCCGCCCGCGCGGATTTGGCCAAGCCCTGGCACGGCCATCTGGCAACGCTGGACGCCACCGCCCGCGCCGATGAACTGGAAGCGATCAAGGCGGCGGAACTGTTTACCGCCTATCTGGCGCAGAGCCGCAAGGACGGGTTTTCCACGCTGCCGCCCGGACGTTTTCTGATGCCGGGCGACTATGCCGGTTCGCCGCTCCTCAATTTTGCACCCCTCGATGTCAAACCGGATACGGATTTTTCCCGCGCCACCCTCGGCACACTTATGGCGCGGCGCTACAATTCCTATGTCGACCGCATTGTCAGGCCTTTCTTCTTCGGCAATTTCGCCAGGCTCGACCGGCAGATCGTGCTGGCCGATACGCTGACCGCGCTCAACGCCGGAACCGCCGCGATCCAGGATCTGCAGACGGCACTGGGCCAAATTCTCTCCTGCTTTCGCCAGGGCTCGAATTCAGTGCTGAGCAATCTTTTCGGCCGGCGCATCGACCGCATCCTGTTTGCCGCGACGAAAGCCGACCATCTGCATCAGTCGAGTCACGACCGGCTGGAAGCGGTGCTGCGCTATATGGTCGAGGACGCAAGCCGGCGCGCCGAATATGCCGGGGCGCGGATCGATGTTGCCGCACTGGCCGCGATCCGGGCGACGCGCGAGGCACGCGTTGTGCAGAAGGGCGAGGAACTGGACTGTATCGCCGGCATTCCGCAAGCGGGCGAACAAATCGGCGCCACCACCTTTGACGGCGAAACGGAGGCCGCGGTATTTCCAGGCGACCTGCCGCTCGATCCGGCCGAGGCGCTGAGCGGCAAGCTGGAAGGGACGCTGAAATTCGTGCGTTTCCGCCCGCCGCTGATGCGCAATGGGCAATTTCCCCATATCCGCCTCGACCGCGCCATCGAATTCCTCATTGGAGACAGGCTCGCATGAGCGCTACCCGAAAGCCCCAGGCCTTTGTCATCGACGAGGAGGCGGAGACAAAAACCAGGTCCAGACACCGGACCACCATCGACTTCGCGCCCGAAGAGCCCGAGTCCGCGCCAATCGTCGTGGTGCCCTCGAGAAGCCCCTCGCCGCGAAAATTCCGACTGGGGCCGATCCTGATTGGCGCTCTTACCAGCCTCGTCATGATGGCGGCCGGACTGGCGGCTACGCGGCTGGTCGAGGATTTGTTCGCGCGCTCGCAGATTTTGGGATGGATTGCCGCTTCAGTCGCCGCGGTCGCGGGCTTCGCCGCCCTTGCAATCATCCTGCGCGAAGTGTGGGGGCTGGCGCGGCTGAAGCGGATCGAACACCTTCAGAACGCCGCCACGGCGGTGCTCAATCTCGACGACAAGGAAAATTCGGTGACCGTCATGGAGGGTCTCGCATCGCTCTACGCCGGACGGGCCGACATGGCGCGCGGCCTTCTCCTGCTCAAGGAACACGACGGCGACGTCCTCGACCCCCGCGACCGCCTGCGCCTGGCCGAACGCTATCTGCTCGATCCGCTCGATGCCGAGGCGCATCGGATCGTGGCGCGCGCCGCACGCCGCATCACGCTCATCACCACGGTCCTCCCGGCACCCGCCCTCGACCTCCTCGTGGTTGCCGCACAGAACCTGAGAATGCTGCGGGAACTCGCGGGACTTTACGGCGGGCGGCCCTCGACCCTTGCAACCCTGCGGCTCGCCCGGATGGTGGCGGGCCATCTGGCCGTGACCGGTGGCCTGGCGCTGTCCGACAATCTGATGCAGCACCTTGTCGGGCGGGGCCTGGCGGGACGGCTGTCGGCCCGCTTCGGCGAAGGCGCGGTCAACGGCATCATGACCGCGCGCATCGGCCTGGCGGCGCGTGAAGTGTGCCGGCCCATTCCGCCGCCGCCGTCGCGCAAGGAAAGCCTCGCCAGCCTGCTCAAGGAAGTGTTGAGTTTCTCCAAGGATCCGGCCTGACATTACCAAGATTTCATCGGATGGCACGACGGAACGCAATGGACCGGGGCGTCTTTACCCCATCGGATCAACTGACAGGAGACTATGATGCAGAACAAGACCAAGCTTATGCTGGCGGGCGCGCTGGCCGCGGTGATCGCCGTTTCCGGCGCTGCCAGCGCCCACCGCATCAAGCACGGCGGTATGCAGGGTGGCGGCATGCACGAGGGCGGCATGGAGCAAGGCCGGCATGGCGGCGGTATGATGAGGGGCATGCTGGAGCGCTATGACGCCAACAAGGACGGCAATATCTCGAAGGACGAAGTCGACCAGAACCGCACATCCTGGCTCACCGAATTCGACACCGACAAGAACGGCACCTTGTCGCTCCAGGAGTTTCAGGCACTTTGGCTGAAAGCCCGGAACGAAGAGATGGTCCGCGAATTCCAGCAATTCGACAAGGACGGCAACGGCCAGGTGACGCTCGATGAATACAAGGAACCGGTGGACCAGATGGTCACCCGCATGGACCGCAACGGCGACGGCATGATTGGCAAGGACGACCGCATGATGGGCCGCGATGGCAAGCGCCACCAGATGCCGATGCAGGACGATGACGGTGATGGTGACGCCGGTTCGACCACGGAAAAACCGCAGTAAGACGAAGGTATAGCCGCCTTGACTGCATGGACCCCGGGATGACCGGGGTCCAAAACATTTGTGGGGCGATTTTCGAATTTGCCCTGCTATAGGGCAGCATGGCCCCGTCCGAAACACCCATCGCCGCCGCCAGAGGCTGGCGCACCCCGTTCATGGCGCTGACTTTGATGGCGGTGGCCAACGCCTTCGCCTATTCGACGTGGAATGCGCTTCACGCCAATTACGCGGTCGATGTCGTGGGCTTCGGCGGCGAGCAGCAGGGCATCCTGCACACGGTCCGCGAGATACCGGGGTTTTTCGCCTTTGCCGCGGTGCTGCTGCTTCTACTCATGCGCGAGCAGACGCTGGGCATCCTGTCGATCCTGACAGTGGGGATGGGCGTCGCCATCACCGGGTTCTTCCCCTCGGCCATGGGCTTCTATGCGACGACGCTGATCAAATCGCTGGGCTTTCATTATTACGAGACCGTCGGACAATCTTTGGCGCTGCAGTGGTTCGACAAGGCGCACGCGCCAAGCCGCATGGGGAAAATCTACGCCGCGGCCTCATTGTCGACCATCGGGGCATACGGGCTGATCTTCGTTACCTGGAAATGGCTGCATCTGGATTTTGTCTGGGTGTTCCTGGCGGGGGGCCTGGTGGCCGCGGGGATTGGTCTTCTGATCTGGGCGTCATTCCCGCGTTTCGTTGGCGAAACCCCGCAGCGCAAGCGCCTCATCCTGCGGCAGCGATACTGGCTCTATTATGTCATCACCTTCATCGGCGGCGCCAGGCGGCAGATCTTCGTTGTCTTCGCCATCCTCATGATGGTGCAGAAATTTGGCTATGCGGTAGGCGACATGACCATGCTGTTGCTGGTCAACGCCATTTTCACCACCGTCATCGCGCCCCGCCTCGGCCGCTTCATCGAGCGCTGGGGCGAGCGCCGCTCGATCATCATCGAGCATATGGGCCTGATCGCCGTGTTCGCCGCTTATGCGCTGGTGCAAGACCCTTATGTCGCCGCCCTGCTCTATATGCTCGACAACGCCTTCTTCTCGATGTCGATCGCGCACCGCACCTATTTCCAGAAGATTGGCGACCCGGAAGACATGGCACCGACCGCCGGCGTCGCCTTTTCGATCAACCATATCGCCGCCGTCTTTATTCCGATCCCCCTGGGGCTCGTCTGGGACATCCATTACACCTGGGTATTCTGGATCGGCACGGGGATCGCGGCACTGGGTCTGCTGTTCTCCGTGCTGGTGCCGCGCGATCCCGTCAAGGGCAATGAAGTGCAATGGCCCTCCCTATTTCCCCGAGGGTTGTTGCGCCAAAGCTAGTTAGTAAGGCGCGACGTGCGGGCGCTTGTATAGTAAAGTTTCTTGGGCTCGTCATACGCATAACTGGCCCAGTCATTGCGCACGGTGAAGGTACCGTTGCCGCCGATCTCGATATTGTCGGCGATGATCGGCGAATAGAGGGACGTCGCGTTGAAATCGCCGCCGCCGGTGATATAGAATTTTTGCTTGGGCGTGTACCAGATGCCGCGCAGCTCCGTGCCGGCCCCGCCCTGGATCGAGTTTACCGGAGGGGCTGTGGCGGATTGATCCTGAACCACGGCGAAACCCGCATAGGTTCCGGTTTTTGGCGCGTACAGCTTCATCGTCGAGCCCGAGCTCATGTCGATCTTGGCGCTGTTGCCCAACACCAGCGTAACCCCGGCAGTCGCCGTCAACACGGCTTGCGATCCAAGCGACAGCGTTCCCGTGATGTAATGGACGCCGGCGGTGAACGTCGCTGCGCCCTGCGCCTGCATTGTGATGTTGTTGTATTTTGCCAGGTTGAGCGTAGTGGCTCCGCTCTGCTTCTTGACGGTGATGTCGGTGGCGGTTCCGGCCGGCAGTGTGACCGACAGCTTGAAGGGATCGCCCGAAACCGGCTGCTTGCCGACAGGCGTGGGCGAATAGGAACCGGCACCGCCGGTTTTCGACCAATTGCCCGCGGTGGTGAAGGCTGTCGCCTTGGCCGCCGCATTGCCCTGAAAATGGATGGCGGAGGAACTGGAACTGTCGGCATGCGCGGCGCAATTGACCGCGGTGAAATCACCCGTGCCACGGATATAGAGCGCATCCGCCATGGTGGTGTTCAGCGCCAGAATGCAGCGGTAATAGCCTTCACCCGGAACCGACAGGGCGGCGGATTTGATGGTGAACGCGACATTGGCGCGGTTGCTGCCTTTGCCCGCCACGCTTTTGAAGGCGATCTTGAGCAGCGTTCCCTCAACCTTCGTATTGACCAGAACTGTGGCCTCGTTGCCTTTCAAGGTAACCGTAGGGACCGCGGTGACGCCATAGAGTTTACCCAGATTCGCGGTGACGTAGGATTTGCCGACGGCGATACGGACGGCATCCGTTCCCTTGGCCGTGGCGGCCGCAAGAGCCGCGCCGTCGGCCACGGTCTGCACGCGCGATTTGGCCTGGTCGATGCGCGCCATGTCGATGGAAAGTCCCGCCGCAGCGATCAGCGGAAGCGCCGAAAGGCTGAATATGATCGACAGATTGCCGCGCTGATCGGACCGAAAACGCCGGACTAAACCGTACCTATTCATCGTCATCTCCACTAATACGCATACGGGAGATAAAGTAGACAAGGTAAGAACTGGCCAACGCTTTAGTTCAAATTGTAGTAGTCCCGGTACCACGCGGCGAAAGCCTTAACACCCTGTGAAAGGGGCGTGGTCGGACGGTAGCCCGTCAGGGTTTCCAGCATCGCCGGCGAGGCATAGGTGCGCGGCACGTCGCCCGGCTGCATCGGAAGCAGGTTGCGGATCGCCTTCCGCCCCAGCTCCGCCTCGAGCGTTTCGATGAAATCAAGGAGGCCCACGGGCTGGCCGCCGCCGATATTGACAATGCGGAAGGGAACGCCGGTGGCGGCAGCGGGACCGGGCACCAGCGGCATGAGCCGCACCACCGCCTCGATGAGGTCGTCGACAAAGGTGAAATCGCGCTGCATCTTTCCGCCGCCGTAAACGTCGATGGGCTGGTTGCGCAAAATGGCATCGGTGAATTTGAACAAGGCCATGTCGGGCCTGCCCCAGGGGCCATAGACGGTGAAGAACCGGAACACCGTCGAGGGCACCTGGTGAAGATGCGCATGGGCGTGGGCCATCACCTCCATGGCTTTCTTGGTGGCCGCGTAGAAGCTGAGCGGTTCGTCGGTATTGTCCGTCTCGGCGAAGGGCACCTTGGCATTCATGCCATAGACCGAGCTTGACGAGGCCAGCAGGAGATGGCGCGGCTTCGCCTGGCGTGCCACGTCAAGCACGCGCCACGAGCCCAGGAGGTTCGAATCGACATAGGCGCGGGGATTGTCGAGCGCATAACGGACACCGGCCTGGGCCGCGAGATGGAAGATGATGTCGGGCCGCGCCGTTTCGGCGGCGCGCTCCAGCGCCCCGTCATCCTCCAGACGGCCGATGACCGAGGTGAAACCTTTTGTGTCCGCAAGACGCGCCAGCCGCGCCTGCTTCAGCTTGACGTCGTAATAAGGCGTCATGGCGTCGAAACCGGTGACGATATGGCCGAGGGCGAGAAGGCGCCGCGCGAGATGGTAGCCGACGAAACCGGCATGGCCGGTCACCAGGATTCTGAACTGCTGTGTGTTGCTCATGGCGGCTGCTTAACGCGAATTGACCGGCGCTTCAAACTGCGCGTAATGGCGCCCATGCTTGCCATCCTCGTGCATGATCTGTCGGCCACGGGCGTGGTGAGGAACGCCATCCGGATCGCCGCGCACATGGCGGATACGGGAATTGCGACGGAACTGTGGGTGATGCGCGCCGAAGGGGCTTTCCGCGATCAGGTTCCACAAGGTGTCGCGGTCATCCCGATGGGGCGATCCCGAAGCCGGTTTCCCCGGCGGATCGAAACACTGTTGGCGGTGCCGGCGATTGCGCGGGCGATAGCCGCGCGCCAGCCGCACGTGCTGCTGTCGGCGGGAAATCACTTTCATCTGGCCGCGGGTTTGGCCTTCAAAAAAGCGGGCGCGCCGTCTCGAACCAGGCTGATCGGGCGTGCCAGCAATGCGACACCGCGCGTGGCGCCGCCGCTTGCCGCGATCGCCAACACGCTCGATGCCCTCAAATATCGCGCCATGGACAGGGTGATCGCCGTTTCGCGTGAACTGGCCGACGATCTCGAAACGCGGTTGGGCATCGCGCCCGAGCGGATCACGGTAATCGCCAACGGTGTCGATATTGAAGGTGTAAGGCGATTGTCCGGGGCCCCGCTCGATGATCCGTGGTTCGGCTCCGGTGAGCCACCGGTCATTGTCTCGGCCGGGCGGCTGTCGCGGCAGAAAAACTACGCACTGCTGCTCGACGGTTTTGCCATACTGCGGCGCACGATGCCTGCCCGGCTGGTCATCCTTGGTGACGGACCGGATCGAAACGCGCTGCTGCGGAAGGCTGCCCGGCTGGGCATTGCGGACGATGTGCGCCTTCCCGGCTTCGAGGCCAATCCCCATCGCTATTTCGCCCGCGCCGGCCTGTTTGCGCTGACCTCGCGCTGGGAGGGCGCCAGCAATGTCATCCTGGAAGCGCTGGCCTGTGGCTGTCCCGTGGTGGCCGTCGATTGTCCGACCGGCATTCGCGAGCAACTCGATCACGGCCGCATCGGTCCCATCGTGCCCCGTGCCGATGCAGCGATGCTGGCGAAGGCGATGGAAAAGAGGCTCGCGGCACCGCGCCATGGTGCCGAACTGCAAGCCTATGCCGAATGCTTCGGCCAGGCCCGGATGCTCGCTGCCTACGAAGCCGTGATCGCCGGGGAGATCAATTCTGGACTTTGAGGGACCGAATTTCTATAGACAGGCGATCAATCAGGAGAGTGACGATGGGCGTTGCAACCGGTGCCATCCACAAGGCCACTCGCGAGATCATCCGGAGGACAAGGGCCTTCACCAACAGTGGCGTGGAGCGCAAGGCCCAGGCGCTGGCCGGCAACCTCAAGGCCTCGCGCATCGTCATCGAGGATGACAAGGGATATGCGAAATTCACCGGCGCCGATATTGGCCTGGCGGCCGAATTGGACCGGCTGACGGAACTGGCTGCGGCCTGGAAAGGCGCCCCCCAGCGCACCAAGAGCGACAAGCCGTTTTTGCGCAACGTCCTGCGCTCGCAGGATCTGCTCGACCATCCGGAAATCATGACGGTGGCGATGGACGAGCAACTGTTCGGCGCGGTGACGCGCTATCTGGGACAGGTGCCGTGGGTCGTGGCGCTGCAACTGTGGTGGACGCCGCCCAACCAGACCGCCATCCGGAGTCAGCTCTACCATTACGATCACCGCGATACGCGGCAGGCCAAGATTTTCATCAATCTCAACAACGTGGGCGAAAATTCGGGCCCGCTGCATTTTCTCCCCGCCAGTTCGTCGCTCAAGGTCGACCGCATCGTGGGCTATTCCCAGGACGAATATACCGATGAGCAGGTCGAGCGCTGCTGCGCGGCCGATGAAGTGGTGAAAACCGTGGGGCCGCCGGGCGCGGGCTATATCGTCGACACGGCGCGCTGCCTGCATTACGGCAGCCGCGGAAACAGCGAGGACCGGCTCGTTCTGATGATCTGCTTCGCCCGCGCCAATTGCGTCGACAAGGGCTCGGGCTGCGACGTGCTGGACCCGGTGCGCCAGACGCTCATCGAAAAGCTTTATGCCGCCGACCCCGCCCGCGCCTTCGCGCTTGCGGCGCGCTGAGGATTAAAACCCGGGCTACAGCTTGTAGCCGAAATCCGCTGGGTCAAAATCAACCTTGCGGATTTCGGCTACAAGCTGTAGCCGAAATCCGCTGGGTCAAAATCAACCTTGCGCGCCAGACGCCGGTTGCTCTCGCGGAATGTGTCGCCGACGATGGCGTTAATTCTGCCGGTCAACGATTGCTGCACGTGTTTTTCCACAGCGTCGGGCGTAAGCACGCGCACCAGCGATTTGGCCGACGTCTCGAACACCTTGCCGGCACTTCTGCCGAGGATCGACGGCTTATAGGCGTTGACCGAACTCTTCCGGTTAAGAAACGTCAATCCGCGCAACAGATAGGATGAGGCGTGCGGCCGGCGGGGATTTGACTCCACCCCGGTTGCGAAAGTCCGAGGAGGAGCGACCCCGGCGAACGCCGCGATTCGGCGGAGAAATTCGCGGGGATTTGTCCGGAGCATTTCCTGGGGAAGCACCAAAACATCGCCTGGACCGAAAATACTAACGTACTGCGACACCAGCCTGTCGTAGTTCCAATACTGCAGTGTAAGCACGGGCTGGCGGGTGTCGCTGAACGGCTGCAGATAGCGTTCGGGCGTGTGCCAGCCGCCATTTTTCAGATACTGCATATAGTTTGACATGATGATGCTGTTCTGTTCGCGGATGGTGACCAGTACCCTGGCCTTCGGAAAGACAGCCTTGATGCGCCTGGCCAGCATCTCCCGGTCAAAGCCGTTCGAATCCGGATGCCCCGCCAACCTCTCGTTGCTGATGACGGCCGCCTCGCCCGCTGGTTTGTCGAAACCAGACAGGATTTCACGCAGCCACCCGGAGTCGAACTCGTCCTCTGTCATCAAGCGACCCCGAACGCCGGAAACGATCATGTAACCGATCTGCTTGACTGGGTACTTCGCCGGGCCGGGGACGGGCGGCACCCAGAACCCGTTACCGGCGATCGGAAAGTAATGCTGCTGCAGCCAGCTCGTCGCCGTCTTGTGCAATCCCACATGCACCAGGACCGGTTCGTCGATCCACGTCACGCGCCGTTCTCCATGGTTCCATTGAGAAGCTGATCGAGTTTCGCCGCGTTATCTTGCGGTGGGGTACGCCCGTCCAGCCGAATCGCATTGCCGCCAGTCACGGCCGCGAAGCGGGAGACGAGCATGTCGAGTCTCCCTGTCATCGCGTTGAGCCGGGCCCAGGCTTCGTCGGGAGGAAGCCGGTCCAGCCTGCTGGTGCCGTGACGCCGCGCCATGAGCCTCTGCATCGCGATATCCGCGGGCGTCACGATCCACACGAGATGGCTTGGCGCAAAGGGACGCAGCGATTCCAGCAGACTGTCCAAACGAGACATGGAAAAGGTGCTGGCATTACCAAGGATGGACCACAGTTTCTGCACCATACCCTGGTCCAGCAGAATGGTTTGACCGTGATC
>JANLYR010000484.1:0-7188 GCA_031365765.1 Hyphomicrobiales bacterium
CGGCAAGCCTCTGTCATGTGATGTTCTTATGGAATTTTTCCATGAAGAGTCCGCGACAATTGATTCAAATTGGACATGCTCGCAGTACGTGTTGACAGTGCATTCTGGCGGGGCGCACAGTGCCATCCTCGCGGTACTACTTGTGATGTTCGTACCCGTCTAATCGACTGGTTCAGCGTCAGGCAAAGACCGCGATTGGATAGGGAGAAAATCATGACGGAAGGCATTTTCGCTCTACGCAAGAGGTGGAGGTCGATGCTGGTAGCTTCGAGTATGCTGCTAGTATCGGCCGCGTTCCTCGGCACAACGTCGCAGTCAACAATCGCCGCCCCGAACGCTGAAGGTCCTGCGGGGGCCGTAAGCTTGGCAGTCCAGACCGGCTCCATAGGGCCGGGAAAAAGGATTCAACTGCAACCAAGCGACACGCCGTTCGCCCCAACACCAGAGCAGCTTGCTGCCCGAGAACGGGCGATGGCGGGTCTGGCGAAGCATCGGGCACCTTCTCTTGGGCCGCACACCACTTCGACGGACGTGAGAGGCAACGGTGGCCCCCAGACCACTGCGAGCCGGGCCCCCAACGACTTCACCTTTTTTAAAGTTGGCCTAGTAAATTCGACCTGCCCGGGCTGCGGGCAGTCGGCCATCAACGAGCCGACCGTGGCGAATAGCGGACGGAATGTTCTTGAAACGAGCAACTGGAACATTGCTTATTCCACCAACGGGGCCGCAAGTTGGCTCAATCTCAATCCCTACGCGATCTCGTCGGGATTCTGCTGCGACCAGCAGGTCATTTATGATCCAGACCGCGATATTTTCATTCTACTCCAGCTCGATTATACTTCCGAGGGGGCCGCGACCAACGGTCTTGCATTGTCCATCTCCCGTGGCAACACGCCAAACTCCTTTTGCACCTACAAGTTCGCCGGTGCGATTGGCGGTGGAGCTACCGACACACCTGACTTCGCGAAAATCGCAGTGTCGAACAATAATCTTTTCATCACCTGGAACGACTACCCCCCGAATGCTGGCTTTGCTCGCACCGGTTTGGCACGGATGCCGCTTGATTCGCTCGCTGCTTGCGCAGGCTTTGGCTACGGCTTCCTGACTCGCACGACCGATTTTACGTTCGCGCTGGCGCAAGCGCCGAGCGCTCATGACCAGTTCTACTGGGTGTCGAATTGGTTTCTTGATGGCACGGTCAACGGCCGGAACTTGCGCATCTTTTACTGGCCCGACAACAGCGGCAACTACTCGTGGGTGACGAGAGCGGTCAACCCCTACACATTCGGAAATGCCTCCTGCGGTTCACCGAACTGGTGCAGCCGGTTGGATCCAAGGTTCGAATCTGTGGTGATCAGTTCTTCCGAATTCCGAGCACAGACCAACGCAGCATTCGCGGGTGACTCATTCCTTCAGGTGGCGACATCGGCAGGTCCGAGTTCATTCAGCAACGGCAAGAACTACATCGTGTATAACTACTTCAAGCTGCATTCGCTTGGGTACTTCGGTAACGAGCAGACGTGGAGCGGCGGCACCAACTTCGCTTACCCGGGATGCGGGGTGAACGATCTCGGTTATGTCGGCTGCGCCATGGCATATGGAACCAACGCTCCGGGGGGATTTGTTCTCCTGCAGGATAACGTCAATTCTGTCCAGCCATGGGGCTACAGTTTCGCCATCCCTGCCATCAGCAGCGCTAGCGCGTGGGGTGATTACACCCAGACGACCCCGTGGAATCCTACGCGCGACCCGTTCCAGACGGTACTCTGGAGAATGAACGGAAGCACGGTCCAGCCATTTTACTTGGTCTGGGGACGCGGCCGCGACCTCAATGGCTACAATCGCTGGATCGGTCACTAACCTTGGCCATCCTTTAAACTTGACGGCGCTTCAGGGCCGGACCCAGCAATGGGTTCGGCCCTGAACATGAAAGTTCTTGCACCGCAGTGACAGGCGGTCATCCAATGGGTCGCTTATTGGCTCTCCCCAAGCGATAAATCGCAGTCGATTCCTCAGCGTTTGCGCGCCAGCGTCAGTCCATCGCCGATCGGCACCATCGCGTGGTCGACGCGGGAGTCGGTGGCAATCTTGGCGTTGAGGGTCCGGAGCGCCATCGTATCGTTGTCGGCGATATCCGGATCGGCCACCTTGCCCCCCCACAGGACATTGTCGATGAGCACCACGCCGCCCGGCCGCAGCAGCTTCAAACCGCCTTCGTAATAGCCGTCGTAGCCCACCTTGTCGGCGTCGATGAAAATGAAATCGAAGGTCTCCCCGCCGCCCGATTGAAGCAGGCGCTCGATCACCGCTGTGCCGCCGTCAAGCGACAGGTCGATCCGGCCGTCGACTTCGGCTTTCCGCCAATAGCGCCGCGCGATCGCCGTCCATTCGGCGCTGACATCGGCGGCGGTAATGCGGGCCTCACCCGCCAGCGCCATGGCCAGTGTCGAATAGCCGGTGAAGGTGCCGATTTCGAGGATACGGCGCGCGCCGGATAATTTGACCAGCATCGCCATGAAGGCACCCTGCTCGGGACTGATCTGCATCTGTGACGGTCCGCCGAGTTTCGTTGTCTCCTCGCGCAAATCCGCCAGTATCCGCGGTTCGCGATAGGCAACCGAGCGATAATAGCCGGCGACATTTCCCGTCAGTCCCAATGTGATATGCGCCATGTCAGACCTTTATCGCCGGTTGTTGAACGAAACGCTGGTAGAGCCAGCCAATGCCGACCAGACACAGGCCTAGGCCGACAAAGGATGCGATGCGGTAGAGACCCTCGAGATCCGACATGTCGGACAGGAAGACCTTGAGCACCACCAGCACCATGACGGCCAGTCCCGCATAGCGGATATATTGCCGGCCCAGCCTGATGCCAGCCACGAACAGCGCCAAGGCGGAGACAAGCCACACGGCGGAGTAGGCGTAGGATTCCGCCACCGATTGCGACCATGGCTCAAGAATGCGGCCTTGAAAGAGGAATTTGGTTTCGAGTGTGACATAGGTCAGTGCCAGGATCAGGGCCAGGAGTCCGATCGCCGGCCCCAAACGCTGCCAGTTCAGGACACCGAGTTTGGTGGCGATCAGCCCCAGCAGGATGACAGGAGCGAGGTAAGCCAGCAGCAGCGCGTTAAACAGCGCATTGCCCGGCACGGGCTCTCCGCTGATGACCGGATTGAGCAGGCCCAGGCTGAGCAGCAGGATCGCCGCGCACGATATTGCGATGAGAATGCGCGCGCCCCAGAACGAGATGAAGGATGAAAACAATCGCTCCCGATACATGAGGCCATAGGCAGCGCCCAGCCAGGTGAGAATGTGTGTGGCCACCTCCAGAAGCTGCGGCTCGTCCGAGGTTAGTCCACCGCCGATCAGCACGCGCAATTCCAGCGACACGAGCGAGATTGCAAGGCCGAGGCTGATGCCTTCCATCGCGGTCGCGGCGCGGGGGTGACCCGACGCGCGAAGCCAGCGGCTTGACAGCAGAAACAGGATCGCCGGTAGGCCGTAGCCATAGATCGGCCAATGCTGGCCCAACAGCACGCTCCGGTCGTCGTTCCACAACTCGCGCGACACGAACAGGCGGATCGCGGTGAGCGAGGCGATGGCCGCTGCAATGGCGCCGATGAGTCTCACATGCACGTGGCGCGCGGCATAGGCATAGGCTGCGGCGACAAAGGCCATGGCGACGGTGAACCACACGCCGTCGAACAGCCGGTCGAGCGCGAACAGGACCAACGCGGCGGAGCCTACGAGCAGCAATCCGCAAGCCCGATTGGGATTGGTTTCATCATGGCGATCACGCTCCAGCCAGACCACCGCGAGCAGAAGTGCTGCCGCACTGAGCGCTGCCGCGGCCCACCCCAAATCCGGCAACAGTGGATCCACCCGCGACCAGGCTCCCGCGATAGAGCAGAACGATGAAGCCGCGGCGAGAGCAGCCCACAGTGCGGGCCGCACTCTCATCCGGGTGCCGGCCAGGCCCACGGCGGTAAAGCCCGCGCCCGCCGCCATCATCCAGTTGAGAAATGCGGATGCGGCGGGACCGGGCAGTGACGTCCAGTAGCCGCGTTCGTCCATGGCGAACTGATGGAACGCCGCCTCGCTCCACAGCATCAGGACGAGGAATGCGACCAAGGCCGATGCCGGGGCCAACGGTGACAGGCCGCGCTTTGCCCAACCCAGTCCCACCGCCGCCGCCAGCCCGATGAAAAACAAGGTGAGGGAAAGATCGGAATGCCCGCTTTGAACGACCTGCGCCGCCAGCACGGCCGCCGCCACGGCGACACCGGCCACGGCAATGACGAGCGGCATGGACATGGTACGCGGACGCTTCAACGAACCGCTGCCGGAATCGAGAATGTCGAGGCCATCGATGCCGAACACGGCGATCAAGCCCAGGAGCAATGCGAACAGCCCGATCGGCACACGGTCGAACGGTTCGTACACCCCTCCCCCGATCCACAGCAGCGCCCACATGCCGGAACCGGCAAGCGCGGCAAAAGCGAGCCACCACCAGCCGCGGCCGCGCAGGGTCAGGAAACTCGCGAGCAGAATGATGAACAGATAGGGAAAGAAACTCCAGGCCGATGGGTCCGACGAAGGAATGAGGGCCGGCGTCGCATAGGAACCGATGAGGCCAAGAGCCGCGATGAGCGGCCCCTGCAGCCGCGACAGGACGAGCGATCCCAGCGCCAAAATGGTGAGGCCCACGAAGGCGGTGAAGGGAGCTATCAGATCGTAGAGCGCATAGGCGGCGAAGATCGCAGCGAAGGCGGTAGCGAGCCCCGCCGCCGACAATGCGGCCGGCACGTAATCGGTCTGGCCCGGCTTTATCGTTCGCCGGCGAAGCCACTCGCCAGCGGCAACCAGTGCGGCACCGATCAACAGCCCGAAAAGCACTTGGAGCGATGCCGGGATAAGTCCGTTGTCATAGGCATATTTGACGAACAGCACCCCGCCGATGGCGATGGCGATGCCGCCGATCCAGACGAACCAGCGCGAGGCCAGGGCCTGCTCCATGTCGCGGGGCGGAAGAGCGGCGGCAATCTCCGGCAGAACGGGCGTATCGGATTCGACGGCCGCCACGGCCTCAACAGCCAAGACCTGCTCGATTGCCGGTTCGGCGGCGAGGGCGTTTTTCGCCATGACAGCAGGCTGGACATCCGTTGGGGCCACCCCCGTCAGGCGCAGCTTCGTCAGTTCGTCCGCCAATGTGGCGAGCTGCAATTTCAGCTGGGCGACTGTCGTATCGAGTTTGGAGATCTTGCTGAGTGCGATCAGCACCATCACGAAGCCGGCGGCGGCGACCAGAAAACCTAACCCATCCATGCGTGTGAACACCCCGACTCGCGCCGAGATTACACAGCTTGCACCACTTTGTCGAAACTGGGATGAAGCGCCAATGCAACTGCGCGCCGATATCACTCCAAAACTGTGGACCGGGAAATCCGTGTCCTGGGAGACTGCGGTTCACCCCGTGCCTTATCCCGATGCCGTCTCGCGTATGGAGCGACATGCCGCGTCGATCGCCGAAGGGCTGGCGTCCGAACTGGTTTGGCTCGTCGAGCACCCTTCGCTCTACACCGCGGGCACCAGCGCAAAGGATGTCGATCTGATCGCGCCCGAACGCTTTCCGGTGTTCACGACCGGCCGGGGCGGTCAATATACCTATCACGGTCCGGGCCAGCGCGTGGCTTATGTCATGCTCGACCTCAAACACCGGGGTTCGGACGTGCGGGCCTTCGTTTCAGGGCTCGAACAGTGGCTGATCGATACGCTCGCGGTTTTCGACATTATGGGCGAACGGCGCGAGGACCGCGTCGGCGTCTGGGTGCGGCATCGCACCGGCGAAGCGAAGATCGCCGCTATCGGCATAAGGGTGAGGCGGTGGGTAACGTTTCACGGCATCAGTATTAATGTCGATCCCGATCTTTCACATTTCTCCGGCATCGTGCCCTGCGGGGTGAGCGAGCATGGCGTGACGAGCCTCGCCGCACTTGGCGTCAAAGCAACAATGGCAGAAGTAGACTTGGCGCTTCAAACTGCATTTGCCCCAATCTTCGGAGGGGCTGACAGATGGGGCAGCAGTGCTACCATTCAATACCCAGTGAACAAAAATATGTGACTTCCTTTGTTACATATTGGCTGCTATAACGTCCTTGTTCATTTCACAAGGAGACTGCCCATGAAGCTTTATTATGCACCGTCCGCCTGCTCGATGGCTCCGCATATCGTTCTCGAGGAACTTGGCGTGAAGCACGATCTCGACAAGGTCGATCTCGGCACCAAGAAGACCCAGAATGGCGGCGACTTCCTGGCGGTCAACGGCAAGGGTTACGTTCCCGTTCTCGACATCGGAAATGGCGAAACCCTGACCGAAGTCTCGACCATCCTGCAATATCTGGCCGACACCGCAGGCAACGAGGCGATCCTCCCGAAGTTCGGCTCGATGCCCCGTTACAGGGCCATGGAGACGCTGAACTTCGTTGCCACCGAGTTGCACAAGGGCCTGGGCGGGCTGTTCAACCAGGCGATGCCGGAAGACGGCCGCAAGGCCATCATCGACAAGCTGTCCGGCAAACTCGACTGGCTCAACGGCGTTCTCGGCAAGCAGGAATACATGCTGGGAAAAAGCTTCTCGGTCGCCGATGCCTATGCTTTCACCGTCCTCAACTGGGGTCAGTGGGTGGGCGTGGACATGGCCAAATGGCCCAACATCGCAGCCTTCCTCAAGCGCATGGCGGCGCGCCCCTCGGTCCAGTCAGCGATGCGGGCCGAAGGCCTGCTGGCGGCGGCGGCTTAGTAAATCCGACCGGAGGCGGGTCCAAAAGGGACCCGCCTAATTATTGCACTTCATGCCGCTTCAGGTTTGAGCTTCAAACCCAAGGCACCGATCACCTTGAGGATGGAACTGAAGCTCGGGTTTCCATCCTTGGACAAGGTCTTGTAAAGCCCCTCGCGCGTCAGGCCGGTTTCATTGGCCAATCGCCCCATGCCATAGGCTCGTGCGATATCGCCTAGCGCGGCGGCGATGAAAGCCGCGTCGTCTCCAACGGCGGTGATTTGCCCTCGACCTGGCATTCGGCTATGGACCCCACCATCATGAACATGCAGGTTCCCAAAGTCGGGCTGGTTTCGCTCGGCTGCCCCAAGGCGCTGGTCGATAGCGAGCGTATCCTGACGCAGCTTCGC
>JANLYR010000498.1:0-25421 GCA_031365765.1 Hyphomicrobiales bacterium
GCCAGCGCGGCGGCGCGGCCTCGCGAGGCGCCGAGTGCCGCAAGCCAGGTCATGTTGGGACCGGGCGTCAGTTCAATCAGCACGGATGCGAGAAGGAATGCCAGCATCAGTCGAGCGCCCGGCGCGCGTCGCGCAAGCAAAGTTCCCTGTAGGCTTGCGACAGCCGCTTCGAGATCGGGCCGGCGCCCGCCCATTCGTCCGTCGACAGAGGATGGCGGACGGGGCGGCCGTCGATTTCGCGCACCGGTGTCAGGCCGGCGAAGGTGCCGGTGCAGAATGCTTCGTCAGCGCCATAGACATCGTAAAGCGAAAAGGCCTTCTCAAAGACCGGGATCGCGAGATCGCGGGCGAGGCGGATCATGTTAGCGCGGGTGATGCCGGGAATGCAGTATTGCCCGGTCGAGGTCCACAGTTCGCCGCGGCGCACGATGAAGAAATGGGTGGAGTTGCAGGTGGCGACGAAGCCTTGCGGATCGAGCATCAGGGCCTCGTCGGCGCCGGCATTCATCGCCTGCACGCAGGCCGTGATGCAGTTCAGCTTCGAATGCGAATTGAGTTTCTGGTCCTGGACGTCGGGCGCGCCGCGACGGACGTTGACGGTGTGAAGGCGGAGGCCCGACACGAATTTCTCGGGGTTCGGCGTCTTGTGCTCCGGGATAATGACAATGGTGGCGGGCGAGATGGTGACGCGGGGATCCTGGTAGGGTGTGGCCTTCACGCCCCGTGTAACCATGAGACGGATGTGGACGCCATCCTCCATCTTGTTGGCGTCGAGACAAGCAAAAAGACGGCGCACCAGCTCGTGCGGGGTAACACCCACATCCATGAAGATCGCTTTCGCTCCTTCGTAAAGGCGCTCGATGTGCGCGTGCAGAAACGGCACGCCACCGTTCACCAGACGCAGCCCCTCCCAAACGCCGTCGCCGAGGATGAAGCCTGAATCGAAGACCGAGACCATGGCCTGGGCGCGGGGATAAAGCTCGCCGTTGATCGAGATCAGAATGTCGCGGTTGCGCGGATCGATGGCGATGTCGTGGAGGGTGTTTGTCATGTAAATCGATCACTCAATTCGGGGCTGCTTTCAGCTTGAGATGAAGCGCTGTCATCACCTTCAGGATTGTTGCGAATTCCGGGTTTCCTTCGGGTGAAAGAGCGCGATAGAGGCTTTCACGGGATAATCCAGCTTCTTTGGCCACTTTACTCATTCCGCGTGCGCGCGCCAAAACGCCAACCGCGTCCGCAATGAAAGCCGGGTCGCCTGTCTGGAGCGCTTCGGTCATGTAGGTAGCGCGTGCCAAATCGCTCTTGAGATAGGCTGCGGGATCGAACGCCCTCGTCTTCACATTCATAACGTCAATCCTTTGGCTAGTATTCTGGCGAGAGCGATATCCGCGTGCTGGCTTGATTTGTCACCCCCCGACAAGAGCACGACAATCGCCGATTGCCGGCGGACAAAATATACTCGATACCCGGCGCCGTGGTGGATACGCAATTCACTGAGGCCTCCGCCTATGGGCGACACGTCTCCCGCATTGCCAAAGGCAAGTCGCCGGATGCGGACAGCGATCTTTGCCTTTGCTTCCCGGTCCCTGAGCTTTGCCAACCAAGCCGCAAATCTCTCTGTTTCTCTAATTTCAATCATTTGTAGCTCATAGGCGACAAACGGTCAACTGCGCCTCACCCTACTGCTGTGGGACCACCGGGTCGTGGGTGTGGGTGCTGAAATCGGTGGGGGGCATCGTTCCGTCCTGGCCGTAAAACATCATGTGGAGACCCCAGTATCCCGCGATGAAGATGGCGAAGGCGGTGGCAAGTGCGGCTGGAACGCCGGCCAGCGAGCGTTTTACGGCCGGCAGGAAATGCACTTCGCGGGTGTGGTCGGCGACGATCGCCACGATGATGGCCATAATCAAAGCATGGCCGACAAGATCGATGCGGCCGAAGGGATAGACCGCCGCGTTGAAGATGAGGAACAGCACAATGGCCGACAGCCGGCGCACCAGCGGCGTCCACAGGAGGCCGAGCCCCAGCGTGAATTCGGTAACGCCCGCCATGGGTATGAAGGTTTCGCGATCGAGGCCGAAGGTCAGATAGGGGCGCTCGTCAACGAGGGGATAGAACCAGTCGGGATAGGCGAACTTCTCGAGGCTCGACCACATCAGCGCGATGGCGACACTCCAGCGCAGGACGTCGAAGCGGTGTTTGCGCCAGCGCTCACCACCGAGCGACTCCAGCACCAGATAGGCAGCGACGCCGACGCCGAGCGCCAGATAGTCGAGCAAATGGAACATGTCGTAGTCGCGGAGCGCCAGGAACCACAGTGCCAGGATGAGAAGCGCGGCGATGGGCTGGGTGCGGCGGTAAAAGATCAAAGCGGCGATCAGCAGCTGCACCCATGACACCCATTCCGCCGGGGTCTTGAGATCGGGCGTCAGATAAATGCCGCCGATGGCGAAAATGGCCACGAAGAAGGCGCCGATGACGACACGGATGAAATCGTCGAGGCGGAGCCAGAGAGGCAAGGTGAACCAGTCCAGCCATGCCATGATCTTGCTTCCCGCCGTGGTCTTTTCGACCACACGGGCGACGACGAAGCATATGACGGCAATGACGATACCGGTCCAGAACCATGGGTTGCCGAGCGTGTCGGACACGGGCTTGGGTGCCGCGCCGACGATATAAGGCGCGAACCATTTGACATGGGCGGAGACAGGCGCGGCGCACAGGAGCGGCACCGCCAGCGTGACGGCCGAGACAGGGAGGATGGCAAGCGGCGGGGTGCGCATAATGCAGTCATCCCACTCCGCGGGCCCGGCGTAAAGGGCGCCGATGCCTCACTCCGCCTAGGTTCCGGATGTGGGTGGCGCGGTGTGGTCTCCCGACAGCACCTTTTCGATATGGGCGCGGCCGGCGCGGGCGATGTCGACCAGCTTGTCCATGTCGTCCACATGGGTGGCGGAGACCTTCATCAGGGTTTCGTCGTGATCGTAAAAAGTGCGGGCGGCGCGGTGGGCTTCGCCGGGGCTCTGTCCGAGTGCCGCCAGAACGCGCTCTCCCATGTCAACGGACGAGGAAAAGACTTCGCGGAAGACGTCTTTTACGCCGGCGTTCAGCAACTGATAGGCGTGCACGCGGTCGAAGGCGCGCGCGAAGATGCGGAGATGCGGGAAATGGAGCTTCGCCGTAGCGACGATTTCCAAGGTCTTTTCGCGATTGTCGATGGCGACGACCAGCAACTGCGCTTCGCGGGCACCGGCCGCCTCCAGCAGGTCGAGGCGCGAGGCGTCGCCGTAATAGACCTTGAAGCCGAACTTGCGGAGCGCGTCGATCTGTTCGGCATCCTGGTCGAGCACTACGGCGCGGATGCCGCTGGCATTGAGCAGGCGGCCAACCGTCATTCCATAGCGGCCGTGACCGGCGATGATGACGCGGGCGCCCGATTCCTCGATCCGGTCGGGAGCGCGCTGCATGCCGCCGCTGACAAAACGGGGCTGGATGAGTTTTTCGTCGGCGATCATCAAAAGCGGCGCCAGCGCCATCGAGAGCGCCACAATGGCGACCAGCATGCCGGATTGCGACGCGGCGAGCAGGCCCAGCCCCACGGCAAAGGAAATGAGGACGAAAGCGAATTCACCGCCTTGCGCCAGGGCGAATGAAAAGCGCGAAGCGTCCGGCCTGCTCATGCGGAAGACGCGGGCGAGACCGTAGAGCACCGCAAGTTTCAGGAGGACGAAGGCAAGCAGGAGCGTGATGAGCGTCATGGGGTGGCCCATGAGCAAGGTGAAATCGATGCTGGCGCCCACCGCCATGAAAAACACCGCGAGCAGCAGGCCCTTGAAGGGATCGAGGTCCATTTCAAGTTCGTGGCGGTATTCGCTTTCCGCCAGCACGACGCCGGCGAGAAAGGTGCCGAGTGCGGCCGACAATCCGACGAACTGCATGAGAAGCGTGATGGCGACGACGATGAGGAGGGCGAAGGCCACGAAGATTTCGCGGATGCCGGTGCCGGCGATGAAACGGAATGCGGGCCGCATCAGATAGCGCCCGGCGAGAATGATCGCCGCCACGGCGGCGAGCACGATAATGCCCTGCGCCCAGCCGGGAAGGACGGCGATGAGGTTGCCGCTGTCGTCCGCCGTTTCAGGCCGCGTGGCGATCAAGGGCAGGAAGGCCAAAATGGGGATGATCGCGATGTCCTGAAACAGGAGCACGGAAAAACACGATTGCCCGACCGCGGTTTTCAGCAGGCCCCGCTCTTTCAAGATCTGCAGGACAATGGCAGTCGACGACATCGCGAGAATGAGACCGATGGCGAGGGAGGCTTTCCAACTCAAACCCAGCGCGAGACCGCCGGCGCAGAGAATGGCGGCGGTGCCCGCCACCTGCAAACCGCCAAGCCCCAGAATGGATTTTCGCAACTGCCAGAGTTTCGAAGGCTGCACTTCGAGCCCCACCAGAAACAGCATCACGATGACGCCGAATTCGGCGAAGTGCATGACGTCCTGGCCCTCGCTGCCGATGAGGTTGAGGATGGCGGGGCCAATAACGATGCCGGCGATCAGGTAGCCCAGGACCGAGCCCAGGCCGATCCGGGTGGCCAGCGGTGCGGCAATGACGGCGGCCGCCAGATAGACAAAGGCGCCGAGCAGGAAGTCCGCGAGGTTCATCAGACGACGGAAACGATTGTGCGCATGCTATAGCATTAAGGGAGGGGACGAAGGCTGCGTCAATCGCTAACCTCCGCCGATGCAATCAATCTCGGCGCCGCTCGATGTCATCCGATCCGTGCTGCCCGAACTCGGTGGGCGGCGCGTTCTCGATATCGGCTGCGGCACGGGCGGTTTTGCTGCACAATTAGCGACGTTGGGCGCGGTGGTGTCCGCCATCGATCCGGGACTTGACGCCATCGAAACAGCGCGGCGAAGATTTCCAACGATCGCTTTCGATGTGGCGGGCGCCGAAGCCCTGCCGTTCGACGATGACACATTCGACCTGGCGGTGATGGTGAACGCGCTGCATCATGTTCCGCCGGCTTTGATGCGGCAGGCGTTGCGCGAGGGCGTGCGCGCGATCAAGCCCCAAGGTTATTTCATCGTGATCGAACCTCTGGCGCAAGGTACGTCGTTCGAGGTCTTGCGCATCGTCGATGACGAGACCCTCGTGCGTCACACCGCGCAAAGGGCAATCGGGGACTTCGTGGCGGCGGGCGAGGGCACGCTGGTCCGCACGCTGCGCTATTCGCGCCAGGAAAGTTTCGGCGATGTGGATCAGTTCATCGAACGCATCGTGACGGTGGACCCGTCGCGGCAATTGGCTGCCTCACGCCACAGGGCGCAGCTTATCGAAACGCTGGAGGGGGTGGCCATACGATGCGGCGGACGCTTTTTGCTCGAGCAGCCAGCGAAGGCGGACGTTCTGGCGAAATCCTGATAAACTAGTGCTGCTGGCGGTAGGTCTGGATCCGGGTGGTTCGCAGGCCTGCCAGGCCGTGGCGGTCGATCGAGCGCTGCCAGCTCAGATATTCCTCGACGGTGAGAACATAGCGTTCGCACGCTTCCTCAAGACTGAGCAGGCCGCCGCGCACCGCCGCCACCACTTCCGCCTTGCGGCGGATCACCCAGCGATGATTGCCGGGAGGCGGCAGATCGGCGATCGTTAGCGGACTGCCATCGGGCCCGATGACGTAGTTTACGCGTGGACGCAACTGACCGTTCATTACGCTTTTACTCAAATTTACAAACAGGAACTCAACGACCCAACCTTAGGAGCCCTGGCTTAAGATTGACCTAAGCTGTGATGAATGATTGGCAAATTTGGGCGGAAGTCTGGTTCAAAACAGTACAGAATGCGGGATAAATCGCACGAAAGCGGCAGGTTTACATTTTACCCCCGCCGGAGCATGAGACGGCCATGACACTGGCGACGCATATTCTCGACAAGGTCCGGGCCGCAATCGGCATCGAAGGCGATCCGGCCAAGGTCAGGATCGTCTGTGCCATGTCGGGAGGCGTCGACAGCTCCGTGGTGGCGGGGCTGCTCAAGCTGGCGGGCTTTGATGTGGTTGGCATCACGCTGCAGCTTTACGACCATGGCGCGGCGGTGGCGCGAAAGGGTGCGTGCTGCGCGGGCCAGGATATTCACGATGCGCGGCGGGTGGCCGCGCGCTTGAACATTCCGCACTATGTGCTGGATTTCGAACAGCGCTTCCGCGAGAGCGTGATCGATGCGTTCGTCGATGGTTATATGCGGGGCGAGACGCCGGTGCCCTGCATCACCTGCAACAGGACGGTGAAATTCGCCGACCTGCTGGCGCGGGCGCGCGATCTCGATGCCGCCACCCTGGCGACGGGGCATTATATCGACAGCCGCAGCGCAGGGCAGGGCCGGGCGCTGTTCACGCCCTCCGACATGGGCCGCGACCAGAGCTATTTCCTGTTCGGCACGACGCAGGCGCAGATCGATTTCCTGCGTTTTCCGCTGGGCCAGTTGAGCAAGGCGGAAACCAGGGAGATCGCCGTCGAACTTGGTCTTTCGGTTGCCGCCAAGCCGGACAGCCAGGACATCTGCTTCGTGCCCGAGGGACGCTATGCCGATGTGATCCTGAAGCTTCGCCCCGATGCGGGCGAGGCGGGCGATGTGGTGCATCTCGATGGACGCGTGTTGGGGCGCCACCCCGGCATCATTCATTTTACCGTGGGACAGCGCAAAGGTTTGCCCGCGGGCGGCAGCGAGGCGCTTTATGTGGTGGGCCTCGATGCGGCGGGGCGGCGGGTGATCGCCGGACCCAAGGCGGCGCTGATCGAGCGCGACATTGCGCTGAACGGCCTCAACTGGCTGGGGGGACCGATCGGCGATCAGCCAGTGCCCGTTCATGTCAATGTGCGCTCGACGCGGCCGGCCCTGGAAGGATCGATCCGGATCGATGACGGACGCGCCGTAGTCACGATCGCGGGGGGTGAATCGGGCGTGTCGCCCGGCCAGGCCTGCGTGCTCTATGACAGCGCGGGCGCAGGAGCGCGCATGCTGGGCGGCGGCTATATCGCCCGGCGCGAGCGGAATTTTGCGCCCACCTCGCCACACGCGCCGGATATGGCAGGTGTTTAGCCCGTCTTTGACTTTTTTGCCTTTCTGGCCTACGCTACGCCACCTTCCCTGAGGGCTGTCATGCTTCGAACTCTCCTGATCGTGCTTGCTCTTTGCATTCCAGTGGCGGCAGCGGCGGACGAGTCGCTTTATAAGGCCGCGGCCAAGGGCGATACCGCTGTCATTGAAAGCCTGCTGGCCAGCGGAACCGCGGTGGATTCCCTGGGGCCGGATAAGGAAACGCCCCTGCACGCCGCAGCGCTTGGCGGCCAGGTTGAAGCCGCCGAGCTGCTGCTGGCCAAGGGTGCCGATGTCATGGCGCGCAACAGCGGTGGGTTCACACCGCTGCACGCCGCCGCTTATTCGGGAAGCCTGCCGGTCGCTATCCTGCTGCTCGACAACAAGGCGGCCCGCGATGACGCGGCGAACAAAGCGGGCGTTACGCCGCTGTTCATTGCCGCCGAGACGAACCATCCCGAAATCGTCGAACTGATGATCGCGCGGGGCGCCGATGTGAAGGGTCGGGAAGCGCACGGCTATTCGGCTTTGACGCGCGCCTTCTGGAAAGGGCACACGGACATGGTGCGGCTGCTCAAGCGGCACGGGCTAGTGTGCGAGTCACCGCCGGTGGACCCGGCCGCCATGCCTAAATGCCTCGAAATCAAAGATTGAATGGAGGACGGATGATGAAAAAACCAATCCTGGCTGCGGCGGCATTTTTAGCAGCAGTTGCTGCCGGTTATGCCCCCGCCTTGGCCGACAACAAGGTGAATACCGGTTATTTCGGCGGCGTGGCGATTTTAGGTTATGACACCGTCGCCTACTTCACCGATGGCAAGGCAACGAAGGGCAGTGAGGAATACAGCTATGACTGGCTGGGAACGCCCTGGCTTTTCGCCAGCCCCAAGAACCGCGACCTGTTCATGAGCGAGCCGGCGAAGTATGCGCCGCAGTTCGGCGGCTACTGCGCCGGTGAAGTTGCCGGCGAAGGGATCACCGTCAACATCGATCCGGATGCCTGGCGCATCATCGACGGCAAGCTATATCTCGGTTATGGCAAGGACTTTGCCGCGGACCTGGAAGCACATCCGGATAAATGGCTGCCGAAAGCCAAAGCCAACTGGCCCACGGTCGAGGCCAAACTGGAACTGGGAAAGTATTACTAGGACCACCTCCGGTCATGGCCGGGCGATGTCCCGGCCATCTCTCCGTATGCTGACGAAAATGCCCGGCTCAAGGCCGGCATGACGAGATGGGGGGAAACCGCCGCGATTCCGTCAATTCCGGAAAGACCCTACTCGATGGGCGAGAAATAAAAAATGTAGGTCGCGTTGACATAAATATACGCCAACTCGCCCCCGCCGGTTATCTGGCGATATACCGGGCCGCAATTCGTACGTCCCAGCCCGACACTTTCGCTCTGCTGGCACATCCGGTCATGATCGACAAAGACCTCGCCTGTATAGAGCAGCGTCGCGGAGCGAAAGACCATCTTGCCATCCCGGCCGATCTGCATGAGGGCTGGCGAACCCGCATTGATCTTTCCCTGCAATGTGTGCCCCAGAACAAGGCGCGAGATATCCTCACCGCTCAACCGGTTGCGCTCGTCGCCCTGGAAATCGTAGGGCCAGGTGGGAATACCGGCCATGAGCATAGCGGCGAAAAGTGACTCAAGATCCCGGCTGTCGCGAAAATAGGAAAAATCCATCCGGCGACTCGCGATGGACATGTTGCGGCGCAGACCAAGCGCTACGGCCGCTGCCGCGTGAGCTTCCTCCGTGCGGCCGGCGGCGGCGTAGGCCGCGGCGAGCAGACTATTGATATTGTTCACATCGGGCGAATCGGCGCGGGCTTGCTCAAGCGTTTTGATGGCGCCGGCATGATCCCCTCCCAGGAACATCGCGAGCCCGGCAACCTGCCTGTCGGCGGCGGAGAGGTTGGGATCGAGCCGCTCAGCCGTTTCGATGACCGCCGCCGCTTCCCCAAGCTGGCCCGCGGATGTCAACACAAAGGCCAACGCTATCTGTGCGTCGACATTACTCGGCCCGAGCGCCACCGCTTGCCGCGCCGAGACCAGCGCGTGCTCGTATTGACGGTCGACGGCCTGAAGCGTGGCAAGGGTTGCATAGGGCTGGGAAGAACGCGGATTGAGTTCGAGCGCGCGGCTCGCCATCTCATAGGCCCGTTTTTTCGCGACGGGGCTCGGCAGGACATCGTCGTAGGCACTGCTCCAGGCGAAGGCGGCGGTTCGCGCGTCGGCGGCGTAGGCGTCGGCAAAGGTGGGGTCGAGGGTCTCCGCCTTGGCATAGAAGTCCAACGCCTTGCGGAGTTGCGACGGCTGGCCGCTGCGCGCTGCCTGCTCGCCGCGCAAATAGTAATCATAGGCTTCCAGATTGGCGGTCGGCAGCCGCGCCAGCATTTCGACTTCCATCTTGCTCGGTTCGATGCCGAGCGCGTCGACGATGTGGCCGACGACTTCGTCCTCGATGGCGAAGACATCGGCGGCGCGGCGGTCATATTTGTCGGCCCAGAGATGATCGCCGGTCGCGGCCTCGACGAGTTGGGCGTTGATCCGGATTTGATCGCCCTTCTTGCGGATGCTGCCTTCCAAAACGTATCGCACGTTCAGATCGCGCGCCAAGTCCTTGAGATTGATTTGCTGGTCCTTGTATTTGAAAACCGAATTGCGCGAGATGACTTCGAGCGCCGACAGCTTGGCCAGATCGGTGATGAGGTCTTCGGTGATGCCGTCGGCGTAATAGGCATCCTGTGGATCGCCGCTCGAATTGGAGAAGGGCAGCACGGCCACCGATGGGCGCTGGGAGGAAGCGGGGCCTTGCCGGAAAAAAACCACGGCGGCGATCGCTGTGGCCAGCAGCACCACCGCCAGGACCGCGAGCGCGGTCCAGGGCATCGCCTTGCGCCGGTGCAGGACGGCTTTCTTCGCCGCCGCCGGATCGAGCAGGACACGGTAGGCGCGCACCGGCTCGGCGATGTTCTTGAGGCGCAGTTCACCCAGGCTGGCAAAGCCGGCGTCCACCTTGTTGACCACCTGGTCATAGGCGGTGCCCGAAATGCAGATGCCACCGGGGTCGGCAGCCGCTTCAAGGCGGGCGGCGATGTTTACCCCGTCGCCGTAAAGGTCGCTGCCGTCCACCATGACGTCGCCCAGATTGATGCCGATGCGAAGCTGGATGCGGCGGGGCTCGCCAGCGCCATTCGCGGCAAGGTCGCGCTGGATCGCCACGGCGCACTGCACCGCATCGACGACGCTGGCAAACTCGATCAGCGCGCCGTCGCCCATGAGCTTGATGACGCGGCCGCGAAAGCGCGCGATGGCGGGATCGATCACGTCCCGGCGGCAGATCTGCAGACGCGCCAGCGTTCCCGCTTCGTCTTCGCCCATGAACCGGCTGTAGCCGACGACATCGGCCATCAGAATCGCGGCTAACCGTCGTTCCAAGCGCTTGCCTTTCAGAGGCGGGAATTTCCCCGGCGCGGATGCTACGTCACGCGGCGACATTTTCAAAGCGGCGCGCCGCCGTCGATTTGCTTTGCGACGGTAGCCTACCTATAGTCCGATCACAGCCGGGCGAGGATGAGGGATTTTGCTGGTGAAGCCGAAACTGCATCCGAATATCGACCGTGAGCTGAAGAAGGGGATCGCCTGGGCGGTGCATGCGTTCACCACCTGCGGCATCGTTCTCGGATTTCTGGCGCTTGTCGCCGTGCTCAAAGGCGATGCGGTCGCCGCCTTCATGTGGCTGGGACTGGCGCTGTTCGTCGACGGCATCGACGGGTCGCTGGCGCGTAAAGCGCGGGTGCTCGAATATACGCCGAACTTCGATGGCCGCACCCTCGACAATGTCATCGACTTCTTCAACTACGTCGCGGTGCCCGCCCTCATGGTCTATTGGTTCGCCATGGTGCCGGGAACGCTGGGGGTTGCCGCGGCGGCCGCCATCATGGCGGTGTCGTGCTACACCTTCGCCAATGTCGGCATGAAGTCCGACGATTATTATTTCGTGGGCTTCCCGGCGCTGTGGAACATCGTCGTTCTGTATTTCTACATCCTCGGCACGAACTGGACGATCAACCTGGCGACAATCGCTGCGCTCTGCGTGCTGACCTTCATCCCGGTCAAGTTCGTTCATCCCCTGCGGGTTACCGACTGGCGGTCGATCACCATTCCGATGACGGTGCTGTGGGCGGCGATGTCGCTCAGCCTGATCCTCAGCGCCAAGGACCGCGTGGGCTGGGGCACGGTCGAATGGATCGAGCTTGCCGCCTGGGCCGGAGCGTCGATCTACTTCGTGGCGATCTCGCTGTGGCGGACGTTCTACAAAAAGCCGGAAGAGAAGGATGAGCCGGGCGCCCACGCAACTTGACTTATCGGGGCGGGGTTCCCTATATCGCGGCCACGACGCCATGGCGGGGTAGCTCAGCTGGTTAGAGCACGGGAATCATAATCCTGGGGTCGGGGGTTCGAGTCCCTCTCCCGCTACCATGCGATTTTCTTTTATATTCAAATTCTCATGCCGATCGGGGGTGCGCCTCCAAGGCCTTCACGATCAAGACGATGGCCTGATTGTAAGGTGTTGCGATGCCGAGGGCTTGTCCGCGCTGCACCAGGGCGCCGTTGAGCGCATCAATTTCGGTCCGCCGTCCGCTGTCAATGTGTTGCAGCATGGAGGGCCGATTGGAACGTTCGCGGCAATGGGCATGGATCATTTCCCGGGGATCGTCCTCCGGCAGCCGGATGCCGGCAGCGGCAACGACCGCCAGTATCTCGTCGAGCAGCCGGTCAAGCAAGGTCGAGGCGGCTGTTGAGCGCGCGATCTCGAAGGGCAGCAGGCCGGTCGCCGCACTTATCGGATTGATGGCGCAGTTGTGGACGAACTTGCTCCAGATATGACCCTGCACATTGTCGGAGACATCGACCGGCAGCCCTGATGCTATCAGCAGCCGTGCAATATTGCGGACGCGGTCCGACAGAGTCCCATCGGTTTCCCCGATCACGGTCGGCCCGAGGTCGGTGTGGCGTGCCTGTCCGGGACCCAGATTGGCACCACTGTTGTAGGTCACTCCGGCAACGACGCGGTTCGCACCAAGACGGGCTGCCAGCGTTTCCCAGTTGCCGATGCCGTTCTGCAGGGTCAGTGCGAAACCATCCTCCTTCAGACAGTGCGCCGCGATACCGGCGACTTCCGCGGTTGCATTGGAGTCGACCAGCACCAGGGCAACATCGACGGATCCGAGTTCGGCTGCAAGCGAAGTCGCTGGGTAGCAGGCTGTGGACGTTCCCGATACACCATCAAACCGGAGACCCGTACGGGCAATTGCCGCAACAACCTCCTCGCGCTTGTCAAAGAAGATGACGTCCACGCCGGATCGGGCAAAGGCCAATCCAAAAATCGCACCCATGCCACCTGAACCAAGAACCGCGACGCGCATCGTTGAATGGCTCCCATTGTTCCGGTCTGAAACTCAAGCGGCGATGCTAAGGTGCCGGGGACCGGCGCGGAAGGGTGCTCATCAAAAAAAAACAGCCCGGGACTGACCGGGCTGCTTTGCTGTTGGGTGACAGATCAGCCGCGCCAGACGGCGCCCGACCTGGAATTGACCAGCAACTGATGCCGGCGGCCATTCTTCCAGCCACGGAACGTGTAGGTCGATCCGCTGCATTCGATGGCGCTGATGTTGTAGTAGCCACGGTTGCTGATTTCGTGGCGTGCTTCGCCGCAGGTGAGACGGCCCTGCTCGCGATAGTCGTTCCGGCGATGCCAGCCATAGCCCCGGCGATACTCGTAGCCGGGTCCGACGTTGTAGCTGTAATACGGAACGCCGAAATAGATCTTGAAGCTCGAATGGGCCTCGGCGGCGCTGGGCAGACCGAAAGCCAGGGACGTCAGGACGGCTGACGCGAGGAGAATTTTCTTCATTGGTTGGGCTCCTTAAAGTTGTTTTCAAAACGCCCTGTCGCTGGCGTTGGAGGCGTTTTGACGGATGTTCGATGAACAGGCGATGAATAGGATATTAATGTTTTGGACAGGCAATCAGTCCGCGAAACGGGCGTGGCAGTGCCGGGCGATATCGATACGCCGGGCGATCCAGACGCTGTCTCGGGCGAGTACGTAATCGATGAATTTCGCCAGCCCCTGGGCGCGGCCGGGGCGGCCGGCCAGGCGGCAGTGCAGGCCCACCGACATCATCTTCGGCGATCCCCGCAGGCCTTCCTCGTAGAGGCAATCGAAGCTGTCCTTAAGGTAAGTGAAGAAATGCTCGCCGGTATTGAAGCCCTGCGGCGTGGCAAAACGCATGTCGTTGCAATCGAGCGTATAGGGAATGATGAGGTGGCGGCCACCACCGGGCTTGTTCAGCCAATATGGCAGGTCGTCGGAATAATCGTCGGAGGAATAGAGGAAGCCGCCTTCCTCCATGACAAGGCGCGTGGTGTTCATCGAACAGCGGCCGGTGTACCAGCCGAGCGGGCGCTCGCCCGTCAGTTTCGTGTGGATGCGGATCGCCTCCACCATGGCCTGGCGCTCGCCGGCGGCGCTCATGTCGCGGTGCTCGATCCATTTTAGACCGTGGCTGGCGATTTCCCAGCCTGCTTCAAGCATGGCCTCGACCTGGTCCGGAGAGCGCTCCATCGCGGTTGCCACGCCATAGACGGTGAGGGGAACGCGCCGCGCGGTGAACATCCGCCACAGCCGCCAGAAACCGGCGCGGGCGCCATATTCGTAAATGGATTCCATGTTCCAGTGGCGTTGGCCGGGCCACGGGGCGGCGCCGACGATCTCGGACAGGAAGGCTTCCGATGCCACATCACCGTGCAGGATGTTGTTTTCTCCGCCTTCCTCGTAATTCAGCACGAACTGAACGGCGATTCTCGCGCCACCTGGCCATTGCGGATCGGGAATGGCGCGGCCGTAGCCTTTCATGTCGCGGGGATAGCCGGTCAATGGATCATCCTTCGAGGCGTTCAAGACCGATGGCGGTGGCTTCGCCGCCGCCGATGCAGAGGGTGGCGATGCCCTTCCTGGCGTTTCGCGCCCGCATGGCGTGGAGCAGCGTGACGACGATGCGCGCCCCCGAGGCGCCGATCGGATGGCCCAGGGCACAGGCGCCGCCGTTCACATTCACAATGTCCGGGGCAAGCGACAGATCGCGCAGGGCCGCCATGACGACGACGGCGAAGGCTTCGTTGATTTCGTAAAGATCGACATCCGATGTTCGCCAGCCGAGTTTTTCCAGAAGTGCATTGACAGCGCCGATGGGGGCTGTGGTGAACTGGGCCGGCGCGCGCGCGTGACCCGCATGGCCGGCGATTTTGGCGAGGGGCGTTATGCCCCGGCGCGCGGCTTCCGAAGCGCGCATCAGCACCAGGGCGGCGGCGCCATCGGAAATCGACGATGAATTGGCCGCCGTCACCGTTCCACCTTCGCGGAATGCGGGGCGAAGCAGCGGGATGCGGGCGGGATCGGCCTTGGCCGGCTGTTCGTCGCAAGCGAGCTTGACCGGGGCGCGCGTGCCTGGTTCATCGACGGGTACAAGTTCGGCGCTGAAGTCGGCGGCGAGGGCGCGTTCGAGCGAGCGCAGCGCGTAGGCATCCTGATCGGCGCGGGTGAATTGATAGGCCTCCGCCGTATCCTCGGCATAGGCGCCCATGAGGCGGCCGGAATAGGCGTCCTCCAGCCCGTCGGTGAACATGTGATCCTTAACCTCGCCATGGCCGAGCCGAAAACCGCCGCGCGCCTTGGGCAGAAGATAGGGCGCATTGCTCATCGACTCCATGCCGCCGGCGAGGACGCAGGTGTTCGTCCCGGCCACTATCGAATCATGGGCCAGCATCAGCGCTTTCATGCCCGATCCACAGACCTTGGAAATCGTCGTGGCGGGGACGTTTTGAGCCAGTCCGCCGCCAAGCGCTGCCTGGCGTGCCGGATTTTGGCCGACCCCGGCGGGAAGGACATTGCCCATGAACACTTCGTCCACGGTTTCGGCCGCCGCCTGCCTAAGCGCGGCTGCCATGGCGATCGAGCCAAGCTTCGGCGCGGTCAGGGGCGAGAGCGTGCCCTGAAAGCCGCCGATTGGCGTGCGGAGGGCGGCGGCGATGACGATCGGATCCGATGCTATTTTGCCCATGGCGGCCTCGTGCGATTGAAGAAGGCTTCGATGCCGAGGCGAGCTTCCCCGGTTTCCCAGCGGGCCGCCAGGATGTCCGGGGTTGCCGTCGCGTGCAAGGCGCCGATTGCCAGATCGCGGAACAGCCGTTTGGCATCGGCGATGGCGCCCGGCGCGCAGGCGAGGGCGAGCAATATCTGATGGTCCACTGCCGCGGCTAGCGTGCCCGGCTCGTGAATTTCCGAAACAAGCCCCATGGCGTGGGCTTGCGCGGCGGTGAAGGGATTGGCGTTGAGGGCGAAACGGCGCGCGTTGCTCAACCCGATGCGGGATAGAACGAAGGGAGCGATCGTGGCGGGGACAAGACCGAGGCGGGTTTCCGTCAGCGCGAATTTGGCATCCGGCGTGGACAGCACGATGTCACAGACGGAGATGAGGCCAAGGCCGCCGCCGAAGACCTTTCCTTCAACGCTGCCGATCAGGAGTTTCGGCAGTTCGTCGAGCAGGCGGAGCATGGAGGCGAGCTTCGTCGCTTCAGCGAGGCGTGCCGCGTGATCCGCCTCGAACTGCTCGCGCATCCAGCCCAAATCGCCGCCGGCGCAAAAACTTTTTCCGTTGGCCGACAGGATCACCACGCGAATGGCGGGATCGGCGGCAAGCTGGCGCGCGGCCTCCGTGAGGTCGCCGATCATGCGCGCGTTGAGGGCGTTATGCTTCTCCGGCCGGTTCAGAACCAGTCGCGCGATGCCACGCCGATCGGTGTCGAGGGTGATGGTTTCAAAGCTCATGCGGCCCGGCCCAGAATTTTCATCATGAATGTCCTGGCGGTTTCGAGGGCGGCCCTGTCGATGCCGGTGGCGTAGTTTCGGGCCTCGAGCATGGCGACGACCTTTTCCGTCGCCACATTGCCTTTGGCGCCGGGCGCGAAGGGGCAGCCGCCTGCTCCGCCGACGGAGCAATCGAACACGCGCAGGCCGTGGTCGAGTGCTGTGGCGATACAGTCCATGGCGCGGCCGGAGGTGTCATGAAAGTGGCCGGCGAGTTTTTTAGCTGGAATACCGGTGAGCAGGACGTGCAGCAATTTCGCGATGTCGTCCTTCGTGGCGACGCCGATCGTATCTCCGAGCGAGATTTCGCGGCAGCCCATGGCCAGCAAGGCTTCTGCCACGCGCAAGACGGCATCCGGTGCGATTGCGCCTTCGTAAGGGCAGGCGACGGCGCAGGAGACGTAACCGCGAACCGGCATGTCGATCGATGCGGCCGCGACGCAGATGGCGCGGTATCGCTCGAGACTTTCGGCGATCGAGCAATTGACGTTTTTGTGGCTGAAGGTTTCGGAGGCGGAAGCGAAGACCGCGACTTCGCTCGCCTGCGCTTCGACAGCGGCCTCGAAACCCCTGAGATTGGGTGCAAGCGCGGCATAGACGGTGCCCGGTGTCCGATGGATGGCCGAAAGCACATGGCGTCCGTCCGCCATCTGCGGGACCCGGCGGGGCGAGACGAAGCTCGCGGCCTCGATGTATCGGAGGCCCGTCATGGACAGGAGATCGATGAGGCGCACCTTGTCCGCAGTCGAGACGAAGGCTCGTTCGTTCTGCAGGCCGTCGCGGGGGCCCACTTCGCAAAGGGTGACGAAATCAGGCATCGGAGGGTCCGACCACGGCGATGACCGTGCCTTCCCCGATCTGGTCTCCCGCCGCGACATTGACCGCGCTGACGGTGCCGGCACGCGGTGCCTTGAGGGCGAACTCCATCTTCATCGACTCGGTGATGGCGATCGTATCGTCGCGCTCTACCCTGTCACCAGGCCGGACGCGGATTTCACGGACCAGCCCCGGCATGGGGGCGGTCACCAGGCCGCTTGCGGATTGCGCTTCAACCGCCGCCGCATCGGCTGGCGTATCGTCGAACCGATAGCGGGCACCCTGGTATTGGACTGTCAGTGAGCCTTCGCTCAGAAAATATCCGAGCGCCACGATGCGGGAGCCGAAATCGAGGCGCATGGAATTTTCCGTGTGCGACAGGAGGGTGAACGCGAGACGCCGCTCGCCGTCGTGGAATTCGAACTTGCGACTTCCGAAATCCAACAGGGCGCCGGAGAAGAAGTCCGCCGTCAGCATTTCACCGGGCCACAGCCGGAAATTGGCGAGCGTGTCGAAGGGCGACGGGCTTGCGGGGTTTTTCAGATAGCCATGAACGTGCAAGGCGGCCGCGGCCACGGCTTCCATCGGCGACACGCGATCGGCTGTAAGCCCAACCAGATGGCGCGCGATCAATCCGATGTCGCTTTCGCCCCGGGCAAATCCCGGGTTGAGCGCCAGCCGGTGTAGAAAATCGAGATTGGTGCGGCAGCCGGCGATGATGGTGCGCGACAGCGCGTCGGCCAACCGGTGAAGGGCGATGGCGCGATTGCGTCCGTGGACGATGAGCTTGGCGATCAGCGGATCGTAATGCGGCGTGACGGTGTCGCCCTGGCGCACGCCCGTATCGACGCGGACCCCATCGGGAAATTCGAGCCGCGCCAGCCGTCCGGTCTGCGGCTGGAAGTTGCGCGCCGGGTCTTCGGCATAGAGCCGTGCCTCGATGGCGTGGCCGGTCAGAGAAATCTGCGTTTGCCTGAGTGGCAGAGGTTCGCCGGCGGCGATGCGCAATTGCCATTCGACCAGATCGATGCCGGTGATCGCCTCGGTGACCGGGTGCTCGACCTGGAGCCTCGTGTTCATCTCCATGAAATAAAACCGATCGGGGCGCAGGCCTTGCGAAACATCGGCGATGAATTCGATTGTGCCGGCGCCGACATAGCCCACCGCCTTCGCCGCTTCGACGGCGGCCCGGCCCATCTGGGCGCGCATCTCGGGCGTCATGCCGGGCGCGGGTGCTTCCTCGATCACCTTCTGGTGGCGGCGTTGCAGCGAGCAGTCGCGCTCATGCAAATGGATGGTGTTGCCGTGGCTATCGGCGAAGACCTGGATTTCGATGTGGCGGGCTTTGTTCAAGTATTTTTCGAGGAGCAGATTGCCGTCGCCGAAAGACGCGGCGGCTTCGCGCCCGGCGCGGGCCAGGGCGTCGGCCAGATCGGCTTCACCATCGACACGGTGCATGCCCTTGCCGCCGCCGCCCGCCACCGGCTTGATCAGGACCGGATAGCCGATGCGGGCCGCCTCGCCGGTGAGATATTCCGGGTCCTGACGATCGCCGGTGGAGCCGGGGAGAACGGGAACGCCGGCTTTCTCCATGCGTTGGCGGGCCCTGTCCTTCAGCCCCATGGCGCGGATGGCTGAGGCTGGAGGGCCGATGAAGACAAGCCCCGCCGCCGTCACCGCCTCGGCGAATTGGGGGTTCTCGGAGAGGAAGCCGTAGCCCGGGTGAATGGCCTCGGCGCCGCTGTCCCTGGCCAGTGCAATGATTTTTTCCTGGTCGAGATAGCTTTGGGCCGCCACGGCGGGACCGGCCCGCAGCGCCTCGTCCGCCACCGCGACATGGAGGCCATCGCGGTCGGCGTCGGAATAGATGGCGACGGTGGCAATGCCCATCCGCCTGGCGGTGCGGGCGATGCGAACGGCGATTTCGCCCCGGTTGGCGATGAGGATCTTGGCAAACATCGCCTACATCCGGAACACGCCGAAGCGCGTCGGCTCCGGTGGCGCATTGCGCGTGGCGGCGAGACTGAGGCCCAGAACGTCACGGCTTGACGCCGGATCGACGATGCCGTCGTCCCACAGGCGGGCGGAGGCGTAGAGAGGGTGGCTCTGCGCTTCGAACTCGGCCAGCACCGGCGCTTTCACGGCGGCCTCGTCGTCATCCGAAAATACCTGCCCACGCCGTTCGACACTTTCGCGGCGCACGCTGGCCATGACGCCCGCCGCCTGCTCGGCGCCCATGACGCCGATCCGCGCATTGGGCCAGGTCCACAGGAAGCGGGGCGAATAGGCGCGGCCCGCCATGCCGTAATTGCCCGCGCCGAAAGATGCGCCGATCAACATGGTGATTTTCGGCACGGACGCATTGGCGACGGCACTCACCAGCTTGGCGCCATCCTTGGCGATGCCGCCCGCTTCATATTTGCGGCCGACCATAAAGCCCGTGATATTCTGCAGGAAGACGAGCGGAATGTTTCTCTGGCAACACAGTTCGATGAAATGCGTGGCCTTCAGCGCCGACTCCGAAAACAGCACGCCGGCATTGGCGATGACGCCCACGCGCATGCCGTGAACATGGGCGAAGCCGGTGACGAGGGTTGGCCCGTAGAGCTTCTTGAATTCATCGAAACGCGAGCCGTCGACGATGCGGGCGATCACTTCGCGCACGTCGTAGAAGGTGCGGAAATCGGCGGGCACGATGCCGTGGAGTTCGTGTGGATCGTAACGCGGCGGCTCCGGTTTCTCGAAATGTGCCGCTGGGTTGGTGCGATTGAGGTGGGCGATAGCGCTGCGGGCAAGATCGAGCGCGTGGGCGTCGTTCAGCGCGTAGTGATCGGCAACGCCCGACTGGCGGGTGTGGAGATCGGCACCGCCTAAGTCCTCGGCGGTGACAATTTCTCCAGTCGCAGCTTTTACCAGTGGGGGGCCGGCGAGAAAGATGGTGCCCTGGCCCTTGACGATGATCGCCTCGTCCGACATCGCGGGCACATAGGCGCCGCCCGCCGTGCACGAGCCCATCACCACCGCGATCTGGGCGATCCCCTTGGCCGACATGCGCGCCTGGTTGAAGAAAATGCGGCCGAAATGCTCGCGGTCGGGAAAGACATCCTGCTGGTTGGGCAGGTTGGCACCGCCCGAATCGACCAGATAGACGCAGGGGAGATGGTTCTCCGATGCGATCTCCTGGGCGCGGAGATGCTTTTTGACGGTGAGGGGATAGTAGGTGCCGCCTTTCACCGTCGCGTCATTGCACACGATCATGCAGTCGCGGCCCGAGACGCGGCCGATGCCGGCGATCAGCCCGGCGGAGGGGACCTCATCATCGTAGTGGCCGTGTGCGGCGAACAGGCCGATTTCGAGAAAGGGCGAACCTGGATCGAGCAGACGGGCGATGCGGCTGCGGGGAAGGAGTTTGCCACGGTCGGTGTGACGGGCGCGGGACGCGGCACTGCCGCCCTGGCGGATGGCCAGCGATGTCTCGGACACATTGTCCAAAAGCGCTTGCATCCGCGCCCGGTTTTCGAGGAAGGCCGGCGATTTCGTTGAAATGGCGGACGGGATGACGTTCACGGCGGAGAGACTATGGCATCTCCGGGGACTTTCCAACCCGGTGGGAATGGCGGATATTGCCGGTTATGCAATTCGACCTCAGTGACGAGCAGCGCGCCATTCAGGAGACGGCGCGGCGGTTTACCGCGGATGCAATTACACCCCATGCGGCGGAGTGGGACGCGGGTTCGGTGTTTCCGCGCGATACGGTGCGGCAGGCGGGCGCGCTTGGTTTTGGCGCGATCTGCGTCTCAGGGGAGCAGGGCGGCTCCGGGCTTGGACGGCTTGAATCGGCACTCATCATGGAGGCCATGGCTTATGGCTGCCCCTCGACGGCAGCCTTCATCTCGATCCACAACATGGTGGCGACGATGTTCGACCGTCATGGCAGTGCGGCTCTCAAGGCAAAGTATCTGCCTGGGCTGGTGACTTGCGAAAAACTGGCGAGCTATTGCCTGACCGAGCCCGAATCGGGATCGGACGCGGCGGCGCTGAAGACGCGCGCGGTGAAAGAGGGCGGACATTATGTGGTGAACGGATCCAAGGCGTTCATTTCCGGCGGCGGCGAGAATGACATCTATCTGGTGATGGTGCGCACCGGGGGCGAGGGGGCCGGCGGCATTTCGTGCCTGGCCGTCGAGAAGGAAATGCAAGGCGTTTCGTTCGGGGCGCAGGAGAAAAAGCTCGGCTGGCATTCGCAGCCAACCGCGCAGGTCAATTTCGATCAGGTGCGTGTGCCGGTGGACAATCTGGTGGGGGCGGAGGGGCAGGGCTTCCGCATCGCCATGGCGGCGCTCGACGGCGGGCGCATCAACATCGCGGCGTGCTCGCTGGGTGGCGGGCAGCGCTGTCTTGACGAGGCGCTGGCGTATACGAAAACGCGAAAACAGTTCGGACTGGCGATCGCCGCGTTTCAGGCGAGCCAGTTCACGCTGGCCGACATGGAAACCGGTTTGCAGGCGTCCCGCGCGCTGCTTTATCTCGCGGCGACCAAGGTGAGCGAGGGCACAGCGGATGCGACGCGGTTCTCGGCCATGGCCAAGCGGTTCGTCACCGACACGGCCATGCATGTGGCCGACCGGGCCTTGCAGTTGCACGGCGGCTATGGCTATCTGCGCGACTTTCCGGTGGAGCGGTTTTTCCGCGATCTCCGGGTGCATTCGATTCTCGAAGGCACCAACGAAATCATGCGCGTCATCATCGCGCGCGACATGCTGCGGCAATGACGGACGATGTCATTATCGAGGTTAGTGGCGGATGCGGGCGAATCTCGCTCAACCGGCCGAAGGCGCTTCATGCGCTGACACTCGACATGTGCCGGACGATCATCACGGCATTGCGGGCGTGGGACGGCAACCCCGCAATCGGCGCGATCCTCATCGATCACAGCGAGGGCCGAGGTTTTTGCGCCGGCGGCGACGTGCGGGCGCTTTATCACGACCTGCTTGGCGAGCGCGCGGAAGCGCTTGCGTTCTTCCGCACCGAATACACGATGAACGACCTGCTTTACGGCATGACGACGCCCACGGTGTGTTTCATGGACGGGATCGTGATGGGGGGCGGGGCCGGGCTGGCGATGCCATCGAGGTTTCGCGTGGCGACCGAGGCCACCGCCTATGCCATGCCGGAAACGGGCATCGGGCTTTTTCCCGATGTGGGCGGCGGCTGGTTTCTGTCGCGGCTGCCGGGGCGGATCGGCGAATGGCTTGCGCTGACCGGATCGCGGCTGGATGGCTCCGAGTGCCTCAATCTCGGGCTGGCGACGCATTACATGCCGCGCGCGGTTCTGCATCCGGTGAAAGAGCGGATAACGGAGTCGCCGCGCGCGGTGGAGAATATTCTGGAAGAGTTTTCCATGGTGCCGCCGCCGCCAAACTTCACCCGGCATCGAGGCGACATCGACCGGCTGTTCGGTGTGGGGGATGTGGAAGCGATCATCGCGGCGCTGGCGGCGGATGGTTCAGCGTGGGCGCTTGCGCAACAGGCGGAGATTATGAAAAAGTCGCCGCTCTCGTCCAAGGTGGCGCTGCGCCAACTGGCGGAAAGCAGAGTCCTTTCAAGGTTTTCCGACAATATGCGAATGGAGTTTCGCATTGCGACGCGGATCATCGCGAAACCGGATTTCCGCGAGGGTGTCCGGGCACTGGTGATGGACAAGGACGGCGAGCCCAAATGGTCGCCGCAGCACTTCGCGGAGGTGAGCGCCGGCGATGTCGACCGGATATTCGCTCCGTTGACGGAACGAGAAGAATGGCAACCGCTGGAGAAAACGCAATGATCGAGACGCTGCTCTTGGAAACCCACGGAGCCGTGCGACTGATCCGGCTCAACCGGCCGCAGGCGCTGAATGCGCTGAATGGCGCGCTGGCGCGGGAGCTGCTGGCGGCGCTCAGAGCCTTTGATGCGGATGACGCTTTGCGCTGCGCCGTGCTGACCGGTTCCGACAAGGCATTCGCGGCCGGAGCCGACATCAAGGACATGGCGGCGAAATCCGCGGCGCAGATGTTCTCGCTCAATTATTTCGGCGAGTTCGACGAGGTGCCACGCATCCGGAAGCCGGTGATCGCCGCCGTGGCCGGGTTTGCCTTGGGCGGCGGTTGCGAACTTGCCATGATGTGCGATTTCATCATTGCGGCGGAGAATGCCAAATTCGGCCAGCCGGAAATCACGCTGGGCATTGCGCCGGGGATGGGCGGATCGCAGCGGTTGACGGGCCTTGTGGGCAAGTCGAAGGCGATGGAGATGATCCTGACGGGGCGGATGATGGATGCCGCCGAGGCGGAACGGGCGGGGCTGGTGAGCCGCGTGGTGCCGCTGGATAAACTGCTCGACGAGGCGCTCGCGGCGGCGCGAAAAATCGCCGAGATGGCGCCGCTCGCGGTGATCGCCAACAAGGAAATGGTCAATGCGGCGCTGGAAACGACGCTGACCCAGGGCATTCTGTTCGAGCGCAGGCTGTTTCAATTTCTGTTTGGTCTCGCCGATCGCGACGAAGGCATGGCGGCTTTCATCGAAAAGCGGAAACCGGCGTTCAAGGGACAATAAAGATGGCGCGGATCGGCTTCATCGGCTTGGGCAACATGGGGCGCGGCATGGCCGCCAACCTGGTCCGGGCTGGGCATGAGGTTTGGGGCTTCGATGTTTCGGAGGCGGCGCTGGCGCAGGCGCAATCGATGGGCGTGGCGCGGCGCGGCTCGGTGCGCGAGGCCGTGAAAAGCGCGGATGCGGTGATCACCATGTTGCAGACGGGGGAGCAGGTGCGCGCGGTCTATGAGGGAGATGTCTTCGCCGCCGCCCCGGCCTCGGCGCTGCTGATCGACGGCTCGACTATCGATGTGGCGACGGCGCGGAGTGTAGGGGAAGCTGCCTCGGCCAGGGGATACGCGATGGTTGACGCACCGGTGTCGGGCGGTGTCGCGGGTGCTGCGGGTGGAACGCTGACTTTCATGGTGGGCGGAAGTGCTGCAGGGTTCGCGCGGGCCGAGCCGATCCTCGCTGCCATGGGGAAGGCGGTGATCCATGCGGGTGCGGCGGGGGCGGGGCAGGCGGCGAAAATCTGCAACAACATGCTGCTCGGTGCTTCGATGATCGCCACGGCGGAAGCGTTTGCGCTGGCGATGAAGCTGGGACTCGACGCTCAAGTTTTCTTCGACATCAGTTCCAAGGCGTCGGGCCAGTGCTGGTCGATGACGAGCTATTGCCCGGTGCCGGGTCCGGTGCCTGCCGCACCCTCCAACCGCGATTACGAAGGCGGGTTCGCTTCAGCGCTCATGCTGAAGGATTTGAAACTGGCGATGGAGGCGGCGCGGGCGGAAGGTGCGAGCGTGCCGATGGGGGCGCTGGCCGAGAGCCTGTATCAGAATTTCATCGGCCGAGGCGGGGCGGGGAAAGATTTTTCGGCGATCATCAAGATGCTGGACGGGAGTTGGCGCGGGTGAGTGGTGGGGGATGTTGTTATGCGCTTTCCCCGAACAATTCCCTGCCGATGAGCATGCGGCGGATTTCGGAGGTTCCGGCGCCGATTTCGTAAAGCTTGGCGTCACGCAGCAGGCGGGCTGCCGGATAGTCTTCGGTATAGCCATTGCCGCCCAGGCACTGGATGGCATCGAGCGCCATCCGCGTGGCGCGCTCGGCTGAATACAGAATGCAGCCGGCTGAATCCTTCCTTGTGGTCTCGCCCCGGTCGCAGGCGGCGGCTACGGCATAGACATAGGCCCGGGCACTGCTGAGCGTCACATACATGTCGGCGAGCATGGCCTGCATCAACTGGAACTCGCCGATGGATTTTCCGAACTGCCGGCGATCGTGGACATAGGGCACCACCGTGTCGAGACAGGCGGCCATGATGCCGAGCGGCCCGGCCGCGAGCACGACGCGTTCGTAGTCGAGGCCCGACATGAGAATGCGCGCACCTTGTCCTTCCTCGCCGAGACGGTTTTCGAGCGGCACCTCGCAATCGGTGAAGACCAGCTCGGAGGTGTTGGAGCCCCGCATGCCGAGCTTGTCGAGCTTGGGCGAAGGGGTGAAACCCTTCATGGTGTTCTCGATCAGGAAGGCGGTGATGCCTTTGGCGCCGGCTTCGGGATCGGTCTTGGCATAGACCACCAGCGTCGCGGCGTCGGGGCCGTTGGTGATCCACATCTTGCGGCCATTGAGAATGTAGCGGCCGTTGCGCTTTTCGGCGCGGAGTTTCATCGCAACGACGTCGGAGCCAGCATCGGGTTCCGACATGGCAAGGGCACCCACATGCTCACCGGAAATCAGCTTCGGCAGGAAGCGCTGCTTCTGTTCCGGCGAGCCGTGGCGCTCGATCTGGTTGACGCAGAGATTGGAATGGGCGGAATAGGAGAGGCCCACCGAGGCGGAGGCGCGGCTCAGTTCCTCCAGCGCCACGCAATGGGCGAGATAGCCCAGCCCCAGGCCGCCATACGCCTCGCTTGCGGTGATGCCGAGCAGTCCGAGGTCGCCCATCTCCTTCCACAGTTGCATGGGGAATGCGTTGTCGCGGTCGTTAGCTGCGGC
>JANLYR010000004.1:0-2791 GCA_031365765.1 Hyphomicrobiales bacterium
GGGGCGACCGGCGGTCGCCCCTACAGTCTTGGGCGCGTTGCGGGTTGCCGCTCGCAACTATCCTTCACCGCTACCGCAACCCGTCCTCGCCCTTAATCTCCGACACTTTCAGTCCGCCAACGCGTGGGAGCGGCCGGCCGCCGGTCGTCACCGCGACTGCCACCATGATCTCATCGCTGCGCGGCGCGTCGTTGATCCGCACTTCCATGCCGTCGAAGTGGCTGCGGACAAAGGCGGCGTCCTTGTGGCCCAACGGTACGTCAAGGACAACACCAAGCCCGCCGCGCTTCTTCGAGGACGGAATGAGCGCCGCGCCCTTGCCAAGCACTTTTCGCACGGGCGCCCCGAGTTTTGGATGCAAAATCGCGGCCGCGTGCTCGAGTTCGCCATTTTCGCCGACAGCGGCGGCTTTGCCGTAGCTTTCGATCGAGGTGCCTTCAACACCCAACGCGGCGACGGCACGCTCGGCGAGCAGCTTGCCGAGTTCGTCGCCGATCTCGATCAGTTCGCTGAGGTCTTCCTGATAACGGCCCGCGAACGGATTTTCGATAACCGCAACAGCTGCCGCGCGGCGTACAGGCGGTGAAACCACCTGGCCCTGCTCCGTCAGCGTCTCATCGACGAAAACCGCGATCTTGCGAATCTTGGCTGTCATCTGAGGCCGTCCTCCCCTTTGATGTCTGTCGCGGCGAGGCCGCCAGCGCGGTTGTGCACGCGTGGACCAGTGGTCATCACCAGCGCCAGCACCATTTCGTCAGCGCGCGGCGCATCCGGCACGCCGACCTCGATCGCATCGAAGTGGCTGCGGACATAGGAGGCGTTGATATGGGTGACCGGCACATCGAGCCGCGCGCCGAGGCCGCCGACTTTCTTTGTCGAAGCGACGATGGCCTTGGCATCGCCGAGCAGCTCCCGCATTGCGTAACCGCCCGGCGAATGCCAGAGCGCACCGTGCTCCACCTCGCCGGCGCTGCCAACGATCGCGCCCTTTCCGTAACCTTCGATTATCTTCGGATCGCCACCAAGTGCGTCGATCAGCTTCCGGGCCATCGCCAGCCCAAGCGGCTTCAGGTCTTCCATGAAGGGCTGAATACTCTCGTGGAATTTCCCGGCATAGGGGTTTTCAATCACTGCCAGCACGGCACCTCGCCGATAGGGCTTGGCCGCCGGTGCTCCGCCTTCGTGGAAAATATCCTCGGTGAGGACCAGAAACTTTCGGATTTTGACATCAGGCATGGATAAGTAGTCCGGCTGGTTCGGTTGACTCTACTTTGAGCGTGCGCGTCTCGCCTGCAAGATGCAAGCAGCAGGCGCTGATCAGACCTCGATCGAGAAATTTTGCCGCCTGCGCAATGCCACTCGCCAACGCCTGGGCAATGTCAGGCTTGCTCAATGCGCCGACATTTGTGGTGACAAGGCGGGAACCGAGATCGCTGTCTGGCTGCAGTTCGATCGCAGGCCTGCGGGTGATCGCGGAATGCCCCGGCAGATCGACAGCATTGGCGATCAACGTGGCGGCTGCGTCAGCAAGGCTGGCTGTTGCGGCAAGTACGGTGACGGCGTCGGCGATGCCCAGCGAGAAACTCCGGCCGCGCCAGCCACTTGTGGCAATGCCCCGAACCGGATCGACAGCCAGAACGTCGGCAGTCGCAAACAACGAGGGCTGGTCAGGCCGGTCCAGCAGCCCGGCGCGATAGTGCTGGCCGGCTGCGAGATGGAAGGCGATGTCGCCGCCGTTGTTCGCCATCGCGCGGCTGAGGGTCGGTGCGGTAACGAGCATCGCCGCCAGAATTTCCTCGGCGACCGAACCAGCTACCGCTGCCATCGGCGTAATGAAATGATCGGTGCCAAACGGCGCCGTCGCGCGCCACATCCGGCGGGCAACTACGCCCTTGGGCATATGGCCTACCGGCCGCCGCAACAGCGGAAGCTCCGTGCACAATTCATCAAGGACGGTGGTAAACCGCGCAATCGCGGCGGCTTCGGCATTCCGCACGTCCGGCTGCCGGCCGTCACAGGCAATAATGAGATCAATCGGCCCATCATTCAGATGCAGCCGGCCACCCGGAAGCCTTGCAACTTGCGCCCTGCTCATCGAACTGGGACCCGCTTCTTGCCCTGCTCCTTCTCGACATCCGCGAGTAGCCGGACTTGCTCCATGTGGCCGCCGAGCGCCGCGTAGTCCGACTTTGACATAGTGAACTCAATTGGACCGACGAGCGCTGGCGTCGGCACCGAGCCGAAGGCATTTTCTGGCAGCGTCGTCACATCGACCATGTAGGTGATGCCGCCGCCCGGCCAGACATAACAGGGCGCGCCGCCTGCGGTGACGCGGGTGAGCCTATCCTTGACCGATTTCGTCAGGTGCACCGGGTTCTCGGTCACGCCCGCCCGTAGTGATCCGCCGGCACCCGCCATGAAGAGCACGGTCGAAAGCGCCGGCTCGCAGTTTTCCTTGATGCGCTCGACCGAGAGGCGCAGGTCCGGCGGCAGGGATTTTTCAACCGGCAGAAGCTGTTCGTCGAGCTCGAAATAGGCGTGATGCTCGCCGGTCGTCGAAACCATCAGCAGGCGGAGGCCCGGCCACGCTTCCTTCGGATCGAATGGCTTTAGGATGGTCAGCGGGTCGATGAGGTCCGTCCCGCCCCAGCCGGTGCCGGGCTGCGCCACCTTGAAATAGCGGCCAGGCGTCGAGCGATGACCCTTCATTTTAATGCCGGTTTCCCGGACGCCAAGAAACTTGCCCGCCTGATGTTCGGAAAGAACCCCGGTGATATGGTCATCCACCACC
>JANLYR010000021.1:0-13045 GCA_031365765.1 Hyphomicrobiales bacterium
TCGGATTGTGGCTGTTGTCGGCGCCGGTGTTGGGCTAGGCCGAAGTCCATGACCCCTGCTCGCATTGTCTCGACCGCCCTGCTGCCCTTCGCCGCCGCCTATTTCCTGTCCTACCTCTTACGTTCAGTCAACGCCGTGGTCGCCCCCGACCTCGTCCGCGATGCCGGTCTCTCGCCTGCCCAATTGGGCCTCCTAACCGCGGCTTATCTCGCCGCTTTTGCTCTCTTTCAGCTCCCTTTGGGCGTGCTTCTCGACCGTTACGGGCCTCGCCGCGTGCAGGCGGGACTGCTCTGCATCGCCGCGCTTGGCTGCATCGGTTTCGCCATGGCGCCGGCCTTTACCGGTTTGTTTGCTGCCAGGGCCTTGATCGGTCTGGGTTTCTCCGCAGGCCTTATGGCCAGCTACAAATCCACAGCCACCTGGGTCCCGATCGAGCGCCGTTCGCTCGCCAACACCGCCATCATGGCGATGGGAGCGCTAGGGGTCATCGTCGCCACCGAGCCTACCGAATTCTTGGTCAGCATGATCGGCTGGCGCCATGTATTCATTGTGTTTTCCGCCTTCATCCTGGCCGCCGCCGGCCTCATCCTGTGGCTTGCCCCCAGGGCCGATACCGTGGGCGAACCAGCCCCCCTCAAGCGCCAGTGCGCCCAACTCCTCGCCATCATGAAGCGCCCCCTGTTCCGCCGCATCGCCCCGCTTCTGGCTTTGACGTCGGGGTTGCAGATCGGCATTCAAACCCTTTGGGCCGGGCCCTGGCTTCGCGATTGCCTGGGCCTGTCGCGCGAGGAAGTAGCGCGACATCTCTTGTGGATGGCGGTGTCCTTCATGGTGGGAATCCTCGCCGTTGGGATCGTTGCAGACCGCCTTGGCCGGCGCGGGGTAGGCCCCATTCCTGTCATGCTTGCCGTCAACATCATCTATTTTGCAGCGCAGGCCATTATCGTCATGCGATTGGAAAGTCTGGCGTTTCCAGCTTGGTTGGTGGTCTCTGCCTTCGGTCAGGCAGCCGTCCTGGCTTTCCCTTGGTTCGCCGCGCAAATCGGCCCTGACCTTGCTGGCAGGTCCAATGCCACGATCAACTTCACCATGTTCCTCGCGGCTTTCCTGGCGCAATACGGCGTAGGTCTGGTCATCGGCTGGTTCCCCGCTACCGCCTCGGGCTATGACCCAAGAGGTTACAGTTGGGCAATTGGCGCGTTGCTTGTGCTGCAGCTTCTGGCTTTCGCATGGTACCTGCTGGCGCCTGCGTCCATCAAACAGGTGCAACCAAATGTCCAATCCAATCATCGCTGAAGTCACCCGCGGCGGCATTGTCGAAAGCTTTCATCGCGGCGCCTATGCCGTGGCGGATCGGGATGGGCACATCATTGTTTCAGCAGGCGAAATTGATCTCCCTATATTTCCGCGCTCGGCGATCAAGGCCTTCCAATGCTTGCCCGTGATCGAAAGCGGCGCTACCGCCCATTATGGCTTTGATAATCAGGAGATAGCCCTGGCCTGCGCCTCCCACAAAGGCGAACCCGAGCACATTCGCGTTGCCGCATCCATGCTGCGCAAGGCCGGCAACAGTGAGGGTCAGTACGAATGCGGCATCCACTGGCCCGGCGCTTCGGCGGCGCGCGACGCACTCGTGCGCGACGGACTACTCCCGCGCGCCATCCACAACAACTGTTCCGGCAAGCACGCCGGCATGCTGGCGCTGGCCCGGCAACTAAAAGTTGATCCGAAGAATTACGTCAGCGCAGACCATCGCGTACAACGGGAAATCGCACGCACCATCGGCGATCTCTGCGGGCTCGATCTCGATCAATTGCCTTGCGGAACAGACGGTTGCTCGGTGCCGACCTGGGCAATACCGTTGCGCAATCTGGCGCAGGGATTCGCCCGGCTGACCGCCCGCGAATCCGCAACCGGCATCTTCAGGGCGGTGCGCGAACATCCATTGTTGGTCTCTGGCACTGGCCATTTCGACACGCTGGTGATGACGGAAGTGCCCGAGGTATTTGTCAAAACCGGTGCGGAAGGCGTCTATTGCGGATGCGTGCCCGAGGCTGGGATCGGCATCGCCATCAAATGCGACGACGGGGCGGAGCGTGCGGCCTCGGCCCTCATGGCACTGCTGCTCGCGACGCACGGAACGCTCGCCCAATCTTCGGAGGAAAACCTCAGGTTGCATTCCAGCAGAGAGCTTCGCAACTGGAATGGCATCGCAGTAGGCTCAGTTCGCGCCGTCATGTAATCAGATTGCCGCTGAGTGTTAGTCGCGCCGGCACAATCGCACCCGCGAGGCCGAGATCACCGGTAGCCTCCTCGTCATGATCCATCCCCATAATGGCGGCGATCACCGATCCTGAAATCATATTGTTGGCGATAAGAGCCGGCCCTGTCGCCGGATTGACGGAAACAGTCAGCCCTTTTCCGCAAGCCCGGATGATGTTTCCGGTCGCCGAGAGGTTGCGCCCATAGCGGCCCCAGCCCAGCGAAATCCCGACGGAACCGGCATTCTCCACGACATTTCCGGTAATCGCCGTATCGGCCTCCGCATGGATGCCGCAAGCCGTGCGCTCCGGCAGCGAACCGCCCCCTTTGGCATTGCGCACGATATTATTGGAACACACCGCAAGCCTGCCCTCCACATCGAAATTAGTGATCGAGATGCCCATCGACACATCCTCGATCAAGTTGTTGCTGACCACCGCACCCTGGAACGCAAACTCTACATAAATCGCCACTTCGCCCATCCGCGACACCGAATTGCCGATGATCTGGCAATTCCAGCCCGAATTGTTGCGAATCGCAGAGAACGCGCAATCGGTGATCCGGTTGCCGGAGACCAGCACATTTCCGGCCCGATAGATATTGATGCCATTGCCGTTTTGTCCGGTTCCTCCGGATTTGGCTCCGATGCGCTCGATCCTGTTGCCGGAGACGATTGAACCGTCCTCCCGCCGGTCGGAGGTCCAAACCTGGATGCCATTGTCGCCGATGTCGTGTACATGGTTGCCGGAAATCTGCATCCCCCTGGAATTGTTTGAAAAAAGGGCGGTCTGGTTAATATGGCCAAAGCGGTTGCCGGTGATGCGGCCGGCACAGCTTTCCATGGAAAGCCCGCTCCCCGGACCGTCTTTGAATTCACAGCCGGTGATGTGCAGGGTCGAGTCGCTGGCCTCCACCATCGTATCGGCGCCGCCGACAAATGCGATCCCCGTCAGGGAAACATTCGGGGCGTTTTCGACCGACAGGATTGGCAGGCTTGTTGATCCAGCAAGTATAGTTTGACCGGTCGTGCCGGCGATCGTGACCGGCCCTGTGATTTTGAGGCCGGAGACCGTAAATCGGCCAGGCGGCAAGACTAGGGGGCGACCGTCTTCCATCGCCTTGTCGAGTGCCTTTTGCAATGCGCGGGTCTGGTCGCGCGATGCATCGGGTTCCAAACCCGGCGTGGCAGAGATAGCAGGAAGGGCGCCAGTCAGCAGCGGCACGGCGGACAGCAGGGTGCGGCGGGAAAAATCCATTTTGATACTCCTGGACTCCAGGCCAAGCAAGGAACGGGCCGCCGTTAGCCTCATTTTACCTAAAATTGCTCCACCCTTGTCGCTCCCTAAGCGCGACCATGGCCAACGGTAATCATGGTGTCTTTGTGGCGCGGCCATGAAATACCGTGCATAGAATGCTTCGTAATGCAGTCAACGAACCGCTTGTTTGTTCAATCTACGATTGCCCTGCTCTTCGTGGGGTTTTCTGCCTTGCTCGGCATCATCGGGATGACGATCTGGCTTGGTGATCGGGCCCAGGTTTACTTCGATGACGTGATTGATGCCCGTGATACCCGCAGTTCGGCGGTTGAGCTGCGTAACGCCGTTCAATCCGCTGAATCAAGTCAGCGCGGCTTCCTGATCTCAGGCAACGAAATTTATCTTGCTCCCTATACGACCGCGAGAATTCAGGCGCGAAGACAGTTAATTGCATTGCAGCAGTCTCTCTCGCTTCACAAGGAAACAGAAATCGCTGCCCAGCGGCTGTCGATGATCGTTGATCAAAAATTTGTCGAAATGGACGAAACGATCAGCCTGAAGCGCAATCGCAAGGATGCAGACGCACTGGGTCTGTTCCGTAGCAATCGCGGCAAGGCGTTAATGGATGAAGCGAATGTATTCTTCTCGGGCGTCATCCGGGCGGCGGATGAACGGCTCACCACCGGCGTCGGCGAGCAAAAGTCGAACGCGAGCATGCTGCGGCTTGTCTCGCTTATCGGCGGCGTTGTGATCCTCCTGGTCGTAGCGGCCGTCACTCTGACGGTCCGTCGCAATACACGCGAAATCGCCGATGCACGCGACGAAGTTACCCTGTTGAACAGCAGGTTGGAAAGGCGCGTCAAGGAACGGACGGCGGATTTGGCCCAGGCCAACGATGAAATTCAGCAATTTGCTTATATCGTCACGCATGACCTACGCGCGCCGCTGGTCAACATCATGGGCTTCACGAGCGAGATCGAGGACGGGGTAAAAAGCCTGCGGGAATTGATCGACAAGACAAATGCGCTAGATGGTTCGTCCGATCCTGTCGTGCAGAACGCGCGCAGCGCCGCGAAAGCGGATCTGCCGGAAGCTATCGGCTTTATCCGTTCTTCAACCAAGAAAATGGACCGCCTAATCAATGCCATCCTCAAACTGTCGCGCGAAGGGCGGCGGACCTTGAAAATGGAGTCCATCGAACTCGCCGGCATCATTGAGGCAAGTGCGTCCGCCGTCAGGCACCAGCTTATCGAAGCTGGGGGCGAGATAAATCAGCACCTCGAAGTCCAGAGCATCATCACCGACAGGTTGTCGCTTGAGCAGGTTTTCGGCAATCTCTTCGACAACGCGATTAAATACCGTTCGCCACACCGGCCGTTGCGCATCGAGGTGCGGACAAGCTTGGCATCCGACAGCCGGGTCAGCATCGAGGTCGCCGACAACGGGCGGGGTGTTGCTGACCAGGATCGCGAACGCATATTCGAGCTATTCAGGCGCGCGGGGGTGCAAGATCAGCCCGGCGAAGGGATTGGCCTTGCCCATCTGCGCGCGGTAATCCGTAACTTGGGCGGCGACATCACCGTGACGTCCGCTCTCGACCAAGGTACAACGTTCCGCGTTGTCCTCACTCGTTAACTGGAGTTCTGGCAAATGATGGAAGATGCTAAGGCAGTAACGATCGTCATGGTCGAGGATGATGAAGGACATGCCCGCCTGATTGAGAAGAACATCCGCCGCGCCGGGGTGAATAATGAGATCATCGCATTTGTCGATGGCTCAAGCGCGCTTGAGTTTTTTCTTGGGCCTGATGGTTCGGGAGAAGTGAGTGCGCGCCGCAAATTGCTGGTGTTGCTTGATCTCAATCTCCCCGACATGACGGGCGTCGATATTCTGGCAAAGATCAAGGGGAATGCGCATCTCAAACGTTCGCCGGTGGTCGTGCTGACCACCACCGACGACAGCGCCGAAATTCAGCGCTGTTACGATTTCGGTGCCAATGTTTATATTACGAAGCCCGTGAACTACGAGGGGTTCGCCAACGCCATCCGCCAGCTTGGATTGTTCTTCTCTGTCATCCAGGTTCCCGAAAATGGCTGATCTGGCACCCGGGGCCGCCATTCGAGTTCTTTATGTCGATGACGACGTCGCCTTGGTTCGGTTGGTGCAGAAGGCCCTTGGACGCCGCGGTTTTGAAGTGGCGCATGCGGTGAACGGCGATGAGGCGCTGGCCCTTATCGCCGCGGGCGGGGTGCATGTTGTGGCGCTTGACCATTATCTGGCAACTGGAACCGGACTCGAATTCCTGGCTCAACTCGCCGATCTGCCCAACGCGCCGGCTGTCGTCTACGTAACCGGTTCGTCAGAAATGAATGTCGCTGTCGCGGCACTGAAGGCTGGCGCGGCGGACTTCGTCCCGAAAACCATCGGCGACGACTTCCTCGTTCTTCTCAGCTCCGCTCTCCAGCAGGCCTTCGACAAATCCCGCCTCAAAGCGCAGAAAGAAGCGGCCGAACTGGAAGTGCGCTTGGCGCGCGATCGTGCCGAGGTCCTGCTGGTCGAAGTGAACCACCGGGTGGCGAACAGCCTATCATTGGTGGCGGCAATGGTGAGCCTTCAGGCCAAAGCCGTAAGTAGCCAGGTGGCCAAGGAGGCTCTTGGAGAAACCCAGGCCCGCATTTTCGCAATCTCGCTGGTCCACAAGCGGCTGTACAGTTCGGGCGACGTACGCTTCGTTTCTTTAGATGAATATCTTTCGAGCCTTCTTGAAAATCTCGAGACGTCAATGCGGGATGAGGGCCACGGCGCGTCCCTTGTTGCCGACCTTGAGCCATTGAAACTGCGTACCGACGCCAGTGTAAATCTCGGGATTGTCGTAACCGAATGGGTAACGAATGCCTTTAAATACGCCTATCCCGACGGGCCGGGCGAGATCCGTGTCCGCCTGCGGCATCTGCCCGATGGACGTGTGGAACTCGCGGTCGAGGATGATGGCGTTGGCCATCCCGACGATGGCTCTGTGAAAGGTACTGGATTGGGAACCCGGATCGTCAAGGCGATGGCAGGAAGCATGGGCGCCGAACTTGAATATGTCAGGCGCCAGAAAGGCACAGCGGTGCGCCTCATTTTTCCCCTCGATGCCGTCTGACGAGTGGGAACATAAGCAAATGTCAAAAAATGCGCTTCGGCGAATACGTTTTAATTATACCACCGCACCAGACGGGAGTAGCGTGGTGTTAGGGTGGAGAGCTGCCATGACGATGAAATTGTCGCCGCGCGTTTCCGATCGGCTTTCCAACTGGTTCCGGACAACGGGGTTGGCGACGGGTCTTATTGCGGTGAGTGCAACCGCATCACTGGCCCAGGACGGACCTCAGGGTATCACGACACCCACGGTATTTGCACCGTACAATCGCGACGCCCCGACTTGCAGCGTCCCGCCAGGTCTGAAGAAAGTTCTGGCGTTCGCTCAGGACAATGAGCGCGAGTTTATGCAGGGTGTTGACCGTGGACTGTCCATGGCGGCGAAGGATCGGGGGCTCGAATACCGGAACGTCGTTGCCAACAATGATGCCGCCAAGATGATTGAACAGGTTGAACTTTTCGTCAAAGACAAGGTTGGAAGCGTGGTCGCCGCACCCGTCGATCCGGCGTCACTCAGCCACAGCCTCCAGGAAGTCATTTGGTCCGGAGGCTATGTCGGCACCGTTGTACCACCGCCTGCCACGTCACTGCTTAACGCGCCTCAGTACTTGACCGGCAAGGCCTTGGGCGATTCCGCCGCCGCCTACATCAATGATCGGTTGGGGGGCAAGGCAAACGTCGTGTTGCTGACGCATGACAGTCTGCAGTTTCTTGCCCCACGCTTTGTGGCAATGCGTGATTCTCTTGCAGAGCTTCCCGGTGTCACGGTGGTCGCCGATATTTCTCCCACCACAGTGAACAAGGAGGGGGGATTCGCCACGATGAGTACCATTCTGCTCGCAAATCCGGATATCGATGTTGTCCTCGGCGCGGACACGGTTGTGCTGGGCGCGCTGCAGGCGTTGAGAGCGGCGGGCAAGGACCGGCCCGATCAGTTTCTTGGAGGCATCGATGGCGAGCCTGAAGCCGTGGCCGAGATCAAGAAGGGCGGACCTTACAAAACCAGTATCAGCCTGGCATCCCCTGTCTTCGGCTACGCCATGGGCCAACACGCCGCCGATTGGCTCGAGGGCAAAAGCATACCGCAGGCCATGGATATTCTCCCCAGTGCCTTGACCGCCAAAAACATGGCGCAATACGAGGCTGATCTTGCCAATCCGGCGGCAGTCTACACAGACCCGGCGCGCCGGGATGCATATCTCAAGATGTACGGCAATATCTGTTACGACACGCGTGATGAGTATGTGAATTTCCCGTGGTCTTCCGAAACTAAATAGACCACAGCCAGAGCCCGGAATAACTTTTGGTAACGATGGCGAGCCACGTCCTATGGCGTTGCCCGCTGATCGTGCGCGGACAACGCCAATAAGACTGGTGCTACGCGTGATTTAAGGTTCCGCTGCTTCCGTCAGCTTGATCGACCCGATCGCTGAAGGTTCATCAAGCACGTTCCGGCCAGGCACCGAACATTGCACGACCAAGGATCCGTCGGGGTTGATGGCAGGCGTCGATATTGTAAAAGTATTCATGGCATTTTACTCCAACTTTGTGACGCTCCGGAAGTGGAGTTCGCATGAATTTTTAACGCTGACGCCCGGTAAACCTGTTCCAGCCACATTGGACTCGCTGTTACTCCTTGGTCACCGCGTTCAAATCGTTTTGAGTAAAAATCCGGAATTGGGCTCAGGGCCGCGAGTATGGAGGAGCAAGACCCGAACTTGAATTCGCCGTGCCGTGTGATGAAAGATTGAAAAAACTGGTGCTGCCAGGGGGAATCGAACCCACGACCTCTCCCTTACCAAGGGAGTGCTCTACCACTGAGCTACGGCAGCGCTTTGAGTGACGGGCGGACACATGCCACAGGGCCGGTTCGGGCGCAACCCTCGTGGTTGACGCGCAACCGCGTGGTCTTCATGGTGGGCAATGGGTAAAAAAACATCTGCTTTGGCCGTTAAAAAGGATCGGCTCGCCCGGGCGCTCAAGGCCAATCTGCAAAAGCGCAAGTCACAGGCGAAAGGCCGCAAGTCCGCAGCCAGGCGCGTCGCGAACTAACCGTTGCCCCCTACAGCCCAGGTGTGCTTGTTAACCCCTGATTCTTGACTAGGGGAACATTTTCATGGACCGTATCCGCATCCGGGGCGGCAACGCTTTGAACGGCACCATCGCCATTTCGGGTGCAAAGAATGCCGCACTGCCCCTGATGATCGTCTCGCTGTTGACACCCGAGACGCTCACTTTGTCCAACGTGCCGCGGCTGGCCGATGTCCGCCTTTTGGAACGCATTCTGCAAAATCACGGCGTCGATATGACCATCGCCGGCAAACGACCGGGCGAAAACGGCAAGACCGGCGATATCAAGCATTTCTCGGCCAAGGTTATTGCCGACACCACCGCGCCCTACGAGCTTGTCTCCAAGATGCGGGCGAGTTTCTGGGTGCTGGGACCACTTTTGGCACGCTGTGGCGAGGCAAGAGTTTCGCTGCCGGGCGGGTGCGCCATCGGCACGCGGCCGGTCGACCTTCACATCATGGCAATGGAGAAGCTGGGAGCGGAAATCGAGATCGATGCCGGCTACGTCGTGGCACGGGCGCGCAAAGGGCTGAAGGGCGGACATATCAACTTTCCCAAAGTGAGCGTAGGAGCGACCCATGCGGCACTCATGGCAGCGGTCTTGGCGGACGGCGATACACTGATCGAGAATGCGGCACGCGAACCCGAGATCGGTGATATCATCACCTGCCTCGTCAAGATGGGTGCCAGGATCGAAGGCATTCACACGCCGACGTTAAGGATTACAGGCGTGACAAGTCTCCACGGCGCTGAACATGAAGTCATAGCCGACCGGATCGAAGCCGGCACCTATGCGATGGCGGCGGCGATGGCGGGTGGTCAGGTCAAATTGAAAGGCGCCCGGGCCGAGAGTTTGGGCGGCGTGATCGATGCGCTGCGGCTAGCCGGCATCGCCATTGAACCTGGCAATGACGGCATCACGGTCAAGCGGAATGGCGGCGGCATTGGAGCGGTCAACATCGACACGGCGCCTTATCCGGGGTTTCCCACCGACTGTCAGGCGCAATTGATGGCGTTGATGACGAAAGCCTCAGGCACCAGCGTCATCCGGGAGACGATCTTCGAGAACCGCTTCATGCATGTCCAGGAACTGGCCAGACTGGGCGCCGACATTCATCTTGACGGCGATACCGCGGAAGTGAGGGGCGTGGCGCGCCTTACGGGTGCTCCCGTCATGGCAACCGATCTCCGCGCCTCCGTGTCGCTGGTTATCGCGGGCCTGGCGGCCGAGGGCGAGACGATGATAAACCGCGTCTATCATCTCGATCGGGGTTTCGAGACCTTGGAAGAAAAGCTCGCGGCCTGTGGCGCCGATATCGCCCGCATTGCCGGAACCTGATGGCGGATTCACTGAAGCTATCGGCGCTGGACGCCGATGACCTCGCCGTCATCTCCGCCCATATGCAGGATGCCGTCCTGAAGCTCAATGGCATCCGCCAACTCAAAGCCGGCCGGCAGTTCGTCCTCATCGCCAATCGCTTCGCTTGGGGCGCGGACCAGCCCGAGCGGCGGCGCACCGGCCTTCATTTCGACCGGGTGACCAGGGTCAGGTCACAACGGATTCGCCAAGGGGACGATGAAGCGATCGTATCTCTGCTGACGATCGCCTTCGAGCAGAAGGACCCTCCATCGGGAGAGATCATCCTCACTTTCGCCGGCGGAGGCACCATCGCGCTCGAGGTTGAATGCATTGAAGCGCAACTCCGCGATCTGGGCCCCGCCTGGGCCACCGACCACCAGCCGCAACATGACATCTAGGCGCTTGGACCCGCCCGCCGCTATGCTTGGTTGCCATGACGGAGAAACCTACCACGCGGCTGATCGCCGTTGATCTCGACCACAGCATCGGTGCGGGACTAAGCCCCCAGTCCGATCACGAGCGGCGTGTGGCGATCTACGATTTGATCGAGGACAACAGCTTCTGTTTCCTGGCCTCCCCTGACGGACCCTACAGGCTCTCGCTGTCAACAGCCGAAGGCCGCCTGATTTTCGATATTCTCGGCGAAAGCGAGCAACGCTTGGGAATGATCGCCTTGTCGATGGCGCCACTGCGCCGGGTCGTCAAGGATTACTACCTGATGTGCGAGAACTACTATGCCGCGATTCGCAACGCGACTCCCTCGCAGATCGAAACGATCGATATGGCGCGGCGGGGCCTTCACAACGAGGGCAGTGAACTCCTGCGCGAACGGCTGGCCGGAAAGGTGCAGATCGACTTCAACACGGCGCGGCGCCTCTTCACGCTGGTTTGCGTTTTGCACTGGCGGGGCTGACGGAGCAGATGCCAGGCGACCTTCCCTCTGCGGTCTTGTTTGCTTGCACCCAGAACGTCATCCGGTCACCCATGGCGGCCGCCATCATGCGTCATTTTTACGGCCATCAGGTCTATATCGCATCTTGCGGGGTGAAGCCCGGGGAAAGCGATCCGTTCGTTACCATCGTGATGGATGAGATCGGCATCGACATGGGAAAACGCCCGGCACAGAGTTTCGACGATCTTGAGGATTCGAGTTTCGACGTGGTCGTGTCGCTGTCTCCAGAGGCCCATCACCGCGCGCTGGAAATGACGCGGACGATGTCACTCAAGGCGGAATACTGGCCAACCCTCGACCCCTCGATCGCGGCGGGGAATCGCGAACAAATTCTGGAAAGTTATCGTGACGTCCGTGATCGCCTGATGAGTCGAATCCGCCAGCGCTTCGGCTCATTCTCCGCGGGCGGTGTGTAGTACTCAGGCGGAAGCATTCAGCGCTGAAGTCAGCGCAGGGGAGATGGTTTGCATTCTGGCGGCGAGCACTTCGACGATCGGCGCCTTGAATGCCCAGCGTAGACCATGTCGGTCGAATTCAAGTTTGCTTTCGCCTCCAAGAGCTTGTGGCACCAGACTTTCAAGGAGCGTGCGGCCAAAGCCGCTTGACCCTACCGCGCCGACCTCCGGTCCATCTTTCTCCGTCCACTGGAAGAATATTTCATCGGCGCTCACATGCCATTCGAGGCTGACCGTTCCGTGGTTTTTCGACCATGCACCGTGCTTGGCGGAGTTGGTCGCCAGTTCATGCAGTGCCATGCCGAGATAGACAACGGCGCCATCCTTGATCTCGACCGCAGGTCCCATCGCCGAATAGGCGTGGCCCATGGCAAACGGATCCATTTCGATGTCGATGAGTTCGCGCAGCGAAACACCCTTCCACTCCGACTTCACCAAAAGATCGTGCGTTCGCGACAGGCAATTGACCCGGCGGGAAAATGCCTCGAGAAACTGGGGCACTGTCGAGGTCGAGCGCTCGGTAACGCGCGCCATGGCGAGGATCACCGCGTATTGGTTTTTCATGCGGTGCGTCAGTTCACGCATCAACACCCGCGTGTTTTCCTCGGATTGCACGAGACGTTCCGACTGGTTGCTGAGCCGGGTTACGGTCGTTGCCAGCAATTCCGTAGTGAATATGATGATGGCGCTGACCACGAGAAAAGCGCCCAGCCCCCACACGTCGGTGCTTGTGAGCTCAAGCTCGGTAGTTGGCCTGAAAAAGTACAGCGCGAGAAAGGCCGCACTAAGCGTCACCGCAGCTCCGATCCAGCGACCGGCGACAAAGGTCGCAAGCATGATGGCTGGATAGAATGCAACGTATGTGAGCCGTAGCGGCGTGAAATAGCGGAGCGCAAAACATAGTGCCAACAGCGCAACGGCAATCGCCAACCCGGTTTTGGGGCGCCGCCTCACTTCTGGCAAATATCTGGCGATGATCACTGTGGCCCCTTAACATCGGCCTTATCGCGTTTCAATCGGAAGTACGGTAAATTGAAGATTACAAATATGTTAACGCTACGATAGGATAATTGAATGTTCGGGCACACCAAGGCTTTCAGCAGCTTCTCGGTCAATGACATCGAGAAGGCCAAGGCCTTTTATGGTGAAACGTTGGACCTTGGCATCAAGGAAACTCCGGAGGGACTCGAATTGCATCTGGCAGGCGGTGGTCTTCCCGTTTTCGTCTACTTTTCTGACGACTATCACGCGCCCGAGCATACGGTTCTCAATTTCATGGTGGACGATATTGACAAGGCGGTGGACGGGTTGGTGCGTAAGGGTGTGCGGATGGAAGCCTATGATCTGCCCAGCATGAAAACCGATGCGAAAGGCATCTTCCGCAACGAGCATGGCGAGATGGGTCCGAAAGCCATGGCATGGTTCAAGGATCCGGCAGGCCACATCCTCATGGTAATGCAGGAAAAGTAAAGCGTCGCCCCCAACGTTTCCACCATCCCCGTATCTGCTTGATTTCGAGCGTCAACCGGTCCATTTTCCGCGCGCGTCG
>JANLYR010000045.1:0-3545 GCA_031365765.1 Hyphomicrobiales bacterium
GTCATGGCACTGGCGGCACCGCGCGCCGAAATCAGGTCTTTGGCAAAAGCCAGCGTGCGGCCCGATTCGAGAATGTCGTCGATCAGCAGTACGTCGCGGTCCTTGACCTCGGATTCGATGTCGCGCAGCACCTCGACGCGGCCCGATGATTTGACCCCGGCGCGATAACTGGCGAGGATCATGAAATCGACCTCTGGCGACAGGCCTGCGTGATGCATCGAGCGGATCAGGTCGGCGGCGAAGACGAAACTGCCCTTGAGCACCGGAACCACAAGCAGCCGGTGCGGCTTGCGGGCCGCGATCGCGTTGGCGAGTTCAGTGATGCGGCCGGCGATCTCGTGGGCCGAGAACAGAACGGAAATGCGGTGGCCGTCGATGGTGATGTCGCTCATGGAGCGGCATTTAGGCCGATTTCATCCGCATGGGCAAAACGAATTTGCACGGTCCTGGCGCCATCGGGCGGCGAGGCGATGCGGGTGACGAATGTGGTGATCTCGCCCGGCCGCAGCGGTCTCGCCCCCGAATCGAGCGTCCAGCGATAGAGTTCGGAACCCCCGCCGTCATCGAGGCCGAAACGCAGCCACGGAATCTTGCGGTCGCCCCCGGAAATATTGGCGATCTCGCCCTTGACCGCCAGAACCCGCGTTCCCTTGTCGAGCAGATGCTGGATCTCGATGCGGCGCAGATCGAGGCCATAGACGTTGACGCTCCATCCCAGTGCCTTGTACGCGCCGATCGCCGACGGCGCGGCGCGGACCACGGTCTCGGGAAATATCGCCGCCAGCATCACCGGCAATGCCAGCGCGGCCGCCAACGCCGCCCAGCCGCGCAACCGCTGGCGCCGTTGCCGGCGTTTCATGGCAAAACGTTCGCGCGCCTCGCGCGATGCTTCCATGATCCGGCGCACGTCCTGATCGGGTTCGAAGGCCTGCTCCATCACCACCGGCAGGGAGCGCGGACTGACCGTCTTCACTTCAACCGCGTGGCCCTCGATCCAGCTATGCCGGCAGGCGCTGCAATTGATCATCGTGCCCTCGGCGGCGAAGCGCGACGGCGGCAGGTCGTATTGCGTGGCGCAGGAGGGGCAGGCGATGATCATGGGATTGCTGGGTGCAAGAGTAACGGCAGTCAGGGTTAATGCCGCGTTAACGAGCGCCATGCTGAACTCCGCTGAAGGAATCGGGGAGTGAGAATTTGGTCCGTCTCGAAAGTGTTGGACTGCGCTACGGCCAGGGCCCGGAAATACTCAAGGATGTGAGTTTTCGCCTGGCGCCGGGTGAATTCGCCTTTCTGACCGGACCCTCCGGTGCGGGCAAGACGTCGCTGCTGCGCCTGCTGTTTCTGGCGCTCAGACCGACGCGGGGCCTGATCCGCATGTTTGGCGAGGACGTGCTGACGCTGGGCCGTCCGGGCCTGCCGCATCTGCGCCGCCGCATCGGCGTCGTCTTCCAGGAATTCCGCCTGCTCGACCATCTCTCGACCTATGACAATGTCGCCCTGCCGCTCCGGGTCGCGGGTAAGCGCGAAGCCAGCTACCGCGCCGATGTCATGGACTTGTTGAGCTGGGTCGGACTTGCCGACCAGGCGCACGCCTTTCCGCCGGTTCTTTCGGGCGGTGAAAAACAGCGCGCCGCCATCGCCCGCGCGGTAATCGCCAAGCCCGAACTTCTCTTGGCCGACGAGCCCACCGGCAACGTCGATCCGGCATTGGCGCGGCGCCTGCTGCATCTTTTCGTGGAATTGAACCGGCTCGGCACCACGGTGCTGCTCGCCACCCACGACCACAAGCTGATGCAGCAGACGAAGGCGCCGGTCCTGCATCTGGAACGCGGCGAGCTTCGCGCCGCGTGAGCAAGGCCCAGAACAATCGCCCGGGCCCGGTCATCCCGTCGCAGGCGGGCCCGGTCAAGAGTCTCACCGTCACCATGGCGGTCATGTGCTATCTCGCCTGCCTGGCGATCGGCGCGCTGATTCTCATCAACCGCGCCGTCGACAACTGGACGAGCGGTCTGGCACGCGAGGTGACGGTGCAGGTGCGCCCATTGCACGACAGCGATATCGAGGCCGAACTGGCCAAGGCGGAAGCACTGCTCGGCAGCGTGCCGGGGATTGTTTCGTTCGACGTACTCGACCGCGACGCCGGCGCCAAACTTCTGGAACCGTGGCTGGGCAGCAGCAATCTGGCCGATCTTCCGATCCCGCGCTTGATCCGTGTCACCATCGACGAAACGGCACCGCCGGATTTTGACACCCTGTCGGAGGGGCTGAAGACGGTGAAAGGTGCCAGCCTCGATACGCACCGGCGCTGGCAGGCGGAATTGACGCGCATGGCACGGGCATTGTCGATGCTGTCCTTCGCCGTCCTGTTCCTGATCTGCCTTTCCGCCGTGGCGATGGTGATTTTCGCCACCCGCACCGTGCTCGATGCCAACCGCCATGTGGTCGATGTGCTGCATCTGGTCGGCGCCAAGGACGGCTATGTCGCAAGGCAGATCGACCGGCGCTTTCTCAAGACCGGCCTGTGGGCGGGGTTCATCGGCGTGGCGCTGGGGCTGCTCACCTTCCTGTTGCTCGGCCTCACCGGTTCGCCCGGTGCCGGCGGCGTGGCCGATGCCAGCCGCAGCCTGCTGTTTTCGGCACCCCGCATCGCGGTGTGGAATTATGCGCTGCTGCTGGCGGTGCCCGCGGTGGCAACCCTCATCAGCCTCGTCACCTCGCGCATGACATTGATCCGTATGCTGAGGGATGCCTTTTGATCGCATTCCGCTCAGCACTTTTCAACGTGCTGTTCTACGTCAATCTGGTGCTGTTCCTGGTTCTTGGCGTGGAGTTTTTTCTGACCCCGCGAAAATGCTCGGTGCGCGCGCTGCAGGCCTGGGCGCGAACCTCGCTCTGGCTGCTCAAGGTGGTCGCCGGCACGAGGATGGAAGTGCGCGGGGTAGAATACATTCCGCGAGGACCGGCACTGGTCGCGGGCAAGCACCAGTCGCTGTGGGAAACCTTCGCCATCCTGCCCCTCCTCGACGATCCCGCCATGGTGCTGAAGCGCGAACTCACTTGGATTCCGCTGTTCGGCTGGTACATTCCGAAATTCCGCATGATCGCGGTCGAGCGCGGTGCCGGCCCCTCCGCCCTGCGCAAGCTCATCGCCCGGGGCGAGGAAGAAATCGCCCGCGGCCGCCAGATCGTCATCATGCCGGAAGGCACCAGGCGCAGCCCCGGCGATCCACCCGCTTACAAGCCGGGTGCCGCGGCCCTCTATGCGAGGCTGGGCGTCCCCTGCGTCCCCTTCGCGCTCAATTCCGGACTGTTCTGGCCAAGGCGAAAATTCCTGCGCTATCCCGGAACCATCGTCATCGAGTTCCTGCCGCCCATTCCAGCAGGCCTGCCGAGGCGCGAATTCCAGGCGCGGCTGGAAAAGGCCATCGAGACGGCGACAGACAGGTTGCTTGGATGAGTTTGCCATGCAGTCCTCGCCCGCAAAGCGGGAGAGGAAAGGGGCCCGCCGCGAAGCTGTGGGAGAGGTGAGGGTCCTTCGCACGAGT
>JANLYR010000068.1:0-6755 GCA_031365765.1 Hyphomicrobiales bacterium
TTGGGCAGGCGCGACGCATCCCGGCTGAAGATTTCGGCATCAAGTTCCGCCTCAAGCCGATCACGCAAGGCTTTGACATCGTGCATTTTTACCGAAGCGACAGCGGCAAAGCCGGAAACTGCCACCACGTTTTCCGTTCCAGCCCGGCGGCGCAGTTCCTGGCCCCCGCCGTGAATGAGCGGCCGGAGCGGCAGTCCGTCGCGGACAATGAGTGCGCCGGTGCCGGGGGGTCCGCCGAGCTTGTGGGCGGAAATCGTCATGAGATCGACGCCCAACACACCGAAATTGACCGGGATTTTGCCGAATGCCTGAACGGCATCGGTATGGACGAGGGCGCCGTGGCGGCGGGCCAGTTCAACGACCTCGCGCATGGGCTGGATGACGCCGGTTTCGTTGTTGGCCAGCATCACGCTGACCAGCGCCGGCGGCCCCGGCAAAAGTTTGGCGAAAGCCTCAAGATCAACGACACCGTCGCGAGAAACGGGAATCAATTCAATGGGTTTGCCGCTCGCCTTGGCAGACTCGGTGAGCGAGGGGTGCTCGATCGCGGAGAAGATCAGGCGTTCAACGGAAGTCCCCGATATTGCAAGGTTATTAGCCTCGCTGCCACCGCTGGTGAAAATGACCATGGGCGGGAGCACGCCGAGTTCGCGGGCGATCGCTTCGCGGGCGTCGTCGAGCAGTTTCCGCGCCGCGCGGCCCTCGCTGTGGACGGAAGAGGGATTGCCACCGATAACCATCGCCGCCATCATCGCTGCTCTCGCGGAAGGCTGGAGCGGGCTTGTGGCGTTGTGGTCGAGATAGGTTCTCACGCGGTTGCTCTCACATGGCGGTCCTTGGCTTGCTTTATGGTCGCGGCCAAGGCCAGATTTCGTTTGGAAACAACGTCTTCCAGCGTGATCGAATCGAGGAAATACATCATCTGGCGGCCCAGTGACGACCACAGGTCATGGGCGCAGCACTGCTCGCCCTTGACGCAGCCATCGACGGCATCCCCTTCGCAGCGGGTGACGCGCAGCGGCTCGTCGGCCGCCATGATGATGTGGGCGATCGCGATCTCCGAGGCGGCACGCGCCAAGCGGTAACCACCGCCCGGTCCCCTTGCACTTTCAACCAGTTGCGCCTTGCGGAGCCTGCCGAAAATCTGCTCGAGATACTCCTGGCTGATGTCCTGGCGGTCGGCGATTTCGGCGAGCGAGACGGGTTCGCCCGCCGAATGCTGGCCGATGTCGATCATCGCCATCACGGCGTAGCGGCCCTTGGTGCTCATCTTCATGCGCGTCTGTCCCGGTTCCACAGCATGAAAGGCTTGCTTTCCAACCCCTCACTTGTGCTAAAGCCAGCCCTTCGCCCGTCGGCTCCAGTCCGACTTCCTTGAACTGTTCTAAACTACGCATATAGAAAAGCCGACTGCGGGAGTCAACTATTCGGTTTTCGATACCGATGACCTACCGTGGGCCACGTCACAGGGACCCCAATCTCCATGCCAGAGGTGATTTTCAACGGCCCCGCAGGCCGGATCGAGGCGCGCTACCATCACAGCAAGGCGCCGGGCTCGCCCATCGCCATCCTGCTCCATCCGCACCCGACATTCGGCGGCACGATGAACAACCCGATTGTCCATTCACTGTATCAGGTGTTCGTCAGCCGCGGATTCTCCGTGTTGCGCTTCAATTTCAGGGGCGTTGGCCGGAGCCAGGGGATTTTCGAGAATGGTGCGGGTGAACTGTCCGATGCCGCATCGGCGCTGGACTGGCTGCAGTCGTTCAACCGCGAGGCCAAGATCTGCTGGATCGCGGGTGTCTCGTTCGGCGCCTGGATCTCGATGCAACTGTTGATGCGACGGCCGGAGATTTCGGGCTTCATCTCGGTGGCGCCACTCGCCAAGCATTATGATTTCTCGTTCCTGGCGCCCTGCCCGGCTTCGGGTCTGTTCGTCAATGGCGAGAAGGATACCGTCACTTCGCCCGAAGCCGTGCACAGCCTCGTGTCCAAGCTCAAGACGCAGAAGGGCATTATCATAGAACACCGGGTGATCCCCGGAGCCAATCACTTCTTCCAGGACAAGATCGACGAACTGACCCGCATCTGCGCCACCTATCTCGACCGGCGGATGGCGCGCGAAGGGCAGATGTAGGCATCCGGTTTCGGGTGGCCGCAAGCCAGCGCCCATGGCAGGGCTGGTGGCGATGCAACACTCAACATCCATTCACCCCCGCGACTGGGGATTGCTTGTCATCCTGTCGATCCTGTGGGGCGGCTCCTATCTTTTCGGCGGAATCGCGGTCAAGGAATTGCCGCCGCTCGTCATCGTGTTCACCCGGGTGCTGATTGCCGCAGTGGCGCTGCTGCCGGTGCAGCTCCTTATTCATGGCGGCCTGCCGCGCGACCGGCGGAGCTGGATTTCGTTCGGGGTGATGTCCATCCTCAACAATGTCATCCCGTTTACCCTGATCGTCTCGGGGCAAACATTCGTAACCAGCGGCCTTGCATCGGTAGTCAATGCCACCACGCCCCTGTTCGGGATCGCGATCCTTGCCGGCTTTGGAACCGAACGGCTGAACCCGCAGAAGGTGGTTGGCATGGTCGCGGGACTGGGCGGCGTGGTTATTCTATCCGATCCAGGTTTCGAACTTTCGAGCAACCAGATGCCTGGCGTTGTTTTCTGTCTGGGCGCCGCGGCAAGCTATGGCTTTGCCAGCTGGTGGGCCAAGACGCGGCTGGCCGGAATAGCGCCGCTCACCTCGGCCACCTGCCAACTCCTGTGTTCGAGCGCCATTCTACTGCCGCTCGTGCTGATATTCAGCGATCTGCGGTCATTGAGCGGCATCACGACGACAACGGCAGCGGCCCTCCTTGGTTTTGCGCTTTTGTCGACGGCGCTGGCCTATGTGTTGTTCTACCGTATCCTCAATCGATCCGGACCTTCAGCGGTCATGCTCGTCACCATGATGGTTCCGGTCTCGGCTATTGCCATGGGCTATGTGTTTCTCGGAGAGAAATTGGATTCGCGCGAACTTGCAGGTGCTGCGATCATCATCGCTTCACTGATTGTCATCGACGGGCGGGTGTTGCGGCATTTCAACCACAGGCAAGCGAGCTAGATCGGCATCGTTGCATCGGGCGCCATCCTGTCATTAAACTGTTACCGGGACTGGCCAAGTCACGGCAGGTGCAACAGACATCCAGGGAGGCTCCCATGACACTCGAGAAATCGCGTTCGCAGCTTTACGAGTTGAGTGAAGACGCCGGCCGCAATGCAACCCACAATCCGACGATGGGCGAGATCATCGAGGCGCGTTTCAACCGCCGCTCGCTGCTCAAGGGTGTGCTGGGCGTCGCCGCGATCAATACCACGATTGGCGGGCTGGCGCTTCGTGCATCACCCAGGGCGATGGCAGCGACCGGCAGCTTCGGCTTTGCCGAACTGGTGGCGCCGATCGACGACAAGCATCATGTAGCGGAAGGCTACAAGGCTGAAATCCTGATGCGATGGGGCGATCCCGTGCTGGCAGATGCACCACCATTCGATGTGATGGCGCAGACGGCCGACGCCCAAGCCAAGCAGTTCGGGTACAACAACGACTTTCTCGGCTACTTCCCGATCGATGGTTCGAGCGAACACGGTTTGCTGGGCGTCAATCACGAATATACCATCGAAAGCCTGATGTTTCCCGGCCTGTCGGGCGAGCAGGAAACCAAGGAAATGATGTTCAAGGAGATCACGCCGGAACTTGTGGCCGTCGAAATGGCGGCGCATGGCGGCAGCGTCATCGAGGTGAAAAAGATCGACGGCGTGTGGAGCGTCGTCAAGGATTCGAAATATTCCCGCCGCATCACCATGAACACCGCGATGGAACTGACGGGCCCGGCGGCGGGGCACGCGCTGCTCAAGACATCGGCCGATGCCTCCGGCACCAAAGTATTCGGCATGGTCAACAACTGCGCCGGTGGACAAACGCCGTGGGGCACCTGGGTGACGGCGGAAGAGAACACCAACGGCTATTTCTGGGGCAAAGTGAAAGACGATCACGCCAACGCCAAGAGCTTCAAGCGCTACGGCATTCCCGGCAACTCGTACAACTGGGGCGCCTATGACAGCCGCTTCGACATTGTGAAGGAACCGAACGAGGCCAACCGTTTTGGCTGGATCGTCGAGATCGATCCGTTCGATCCCAATTCGACGCCGAAGAAGCGGACTGCGATGGGCCGTTTCAAGCATGAAGGCGCGGAAATGATCGTCAACAAGGATGGCCGCGTCGTTTCCTACATGGGCGACGACGAGCGCTTCGATTATCTCTACCGTTTCGTGACCGAAGGGACATACGACACCGCCAATCCGGCGGCTTCGCGCGACCTCCTCGACATGGGAACACTGTCGGTCGCCAAATTCAGCGAAGACGGCAGCGTCGAATGGCTGCCGCTGGTCCATGGCCAGGGACCGCTGACGGTGGAAGGTGGTTTTGCAGACCAGGCATCGGTGCTAATCAATGCGCGACTTGCCTCGGATGCGCTGGGTGCCACCAAGATGGACCGGCCGGAAGATGTGCAGCCCAATCCGAAGTCCGGCAAGGTTTATGTCATGCTCACCAACAACACCAAGCGCAAACCCGAACAGATTGATGCCGCCAATCCGCGCCCGGAAAACAAGTTCGGCCATATTGTTGAACTGACGCCGCCAGATGGCGATCACGGCGCGGATAAATATACCTGGGAAATCCTGGTGAAGTGCGGCGATCCGGCGGTGGCGGATGTGGGGGCGACTTTCTCGTCGGATACAACGAAGGATGGCTGGTTCGGGATGCCAGACAACTGCGCATTCGATGCCGAGGGGCGGCTGTGGATCGCCACCGACGGCAACAACCCCACGGATACGGGGCGCACCGACGGGATGTGGGCGCTGGAGACGGAAGGTGAGAAGCGCGGCCATTCCAAGCGCTTCTTCGCCGTGCCGATCGGGGCCGAGATGTGCGGGCCATGCTTCACGCCCGACGGCAAGACGCTGTTCCTCGCCGTCCAGCACCCGGGCGAAAGCGATGCCGAAGGCAATGCCGGCAGTTTCGAGAAGCCGCCAACCCGCTGGCCCGACTTCGCCGACGGCATGCCGCCCCGCCCGTCCATTGTCGTGGTGACGAAGGAAGACGGCGGCGCCATCGGAAGCTGAGTAAACGCCTTCTCCGGGATGAGCCCGGGGAAGGCAATTCGTCTTCAGGCCACCGCGGCGCCTTCACGAACGAGCTTGTAGGTGATCGAGTCCGACAGGGCCTGGAACGAGGCTTCGACGATATTGGGCGAAACGCCAACGGTGAACCAGCGGTTGCCTTTGCCGTCGCGGCTTTCGATCAGCACGCGCGTGGTGGCGCCCGTGCCGCCATTTAGGATCCGTACTTTGTAATCGACGAGTTCGAGATCGGCGATGTGGCGCTGATATTTTCCGGGGTCCTTGCGGAGTGCGACGTCGAGCGCGTTGACCGGGCCGTTGCCTTCGCCAGCATTGAGGTAAACTTCGCCGTCGACCCGCACTTTCACCACCGCTTCCGAAATCATCTCGTTGCCGCGCTCTTCGACGATGACGCGGAATGACAGAACGTCAAAATAGTGCGGCACCGAGCCCAGCGTCCGGCGCGCCAGGAGCTCGAACGAGGCGTCGGCGCCGTCATAGGCATAGCCCTGCGCCTCGCGCTCCTTCACATCGCGGAGCAGTGCGTCGAGGCGGGAGTCGTCCCTGGCGACGTCTAGGCCGATGCGTTTCAGTTCGGCGGCGAGATTGGATCTGCCCGACTGATCAGACACCAGCATGCGGCGGCGGTTGCCAACGGTTTCGGGCGGCACGTGCTCGTAGGTCTCCGGCTCCTTGAGAATTGCCGAAGCATGAATGCCCGCCTTGGTGGCGAAGGCGCTTTTGCCGACATAGGGCGCCTGCGCGTTGGGGGCGCGATTGAGGAGTTCGTCGAAGGCCCGCGAGACATGGGCCAGCTCCTTCAGTTTCTCGTCGCCCACGCCGGTTTCGAAGCGGTCGCGATAGGATTTCTTGAGAACGAGGGTGGGAATGATCGACACGAGATTGGCATTTCCGCAGCGCTCGCCGATGCCATTGAGCGTGCCCTGGATGTGGCGGACGCCGGCATCGACGGCTGCCAGCGAATTGGCAACCGCGTGTTCGGTGTCGTTGTGGGCGTGGATGCCGAGATGCGTGCCCGGCACAGATTTCGTCACGGTACGGACGATTTCATAAATCTCGGAGGGCAGCGTTCCACCATTGGTGTCGCACAACACCGTCCAGCGCGCGCCCGTATCGTAAGCGGCCTTGGCGCAGGAGAGCGCGTAATCGGGGTTGGCTTTGTAACCATCGAAGAAATGTTCACAGTCGACCAGAACTTCCTTGCCCTTTTTCCGTGCGGCCTCGACCGAGGAACGGATGGCTTCGATGTTCTCGGCGTTGGTGCATTGGAGTGCGACCCGCACATGGTAGTCCCAGGCCTTGGCGACGAAGCAGATGGCCCTGGCGTGCGCGTTGAGGAGCTGCTGGAGGCCTGCGTCATTGGCGACGGAGCGGCCCGGCCGATTGGTCATCCCGAAGGCGGTGAAGATGGAGCGGGTGTTGCGCTCCTCGGCAAACAGCGCCGTGTCGGTCGGGTTGCCGCCCGGATAGCCGCCCTCGATGTAGTCGATGCCGAGTTGATCCAGCATCGCCATCACAGCGAGTTTGTCCTCGAGCGAGAAATCGACGCCCGGCGTCTGCTGCCCGTCGCGGA
>JANLYR010000099.1:0-4461 GCA_031365765.1 Hyphomicrobiales bacterium
GCATGGTTCCACATGATCTGGCCATCCCGGGTGAGCTTGAGATCGGGATCGGCGGAGACTGCCACCGCCTTGGCCCTGGCCAGGATTTCCCCCGCCACCGCCTGCAGCGCCGCGGCCTTCACGGTCCGCGCTTCCGCTCCCTCGGTCACGCCGTCGGGGACGAAATGAAAGCCCTTGATGCGGCCTACATATTCGCCTTCGACATGCAACGCGCCATCGTCTTCAACCGTCGACATCAACTCTTCCTTCCGGGCCAGGCGCTTCATCAATACACTGGTGCGGCGATCGATGAAACGCTGTGTGAGCCTCTCATGCAAGGCGTCAGATAATCTGTCCTCTATCTCCCTGGCGCGGGTCTGCCAATAGATGGGCGCCAAAAGCCAGTCGGCGCGGTTGGCGATGAAGGTCCAGGTCCTGACATGGGCGATGCGGGTCGACAGCGTATCGAGGTCGCCGTCGGTCTTTTCGCTGAGGCGAAGCTGGCGGGCGAACCAGTCTTCATCGATGAAGCCCGGACCGGTCTGCAGGAAGTGGAAAACCCTGGCGACGAGGCTTGCATGTTCCGACGCCGAGATGTTGCGGTAATCGGGGATCTGGCAGACCTCCCACAGGCGCTCGACATCGCGGGGGCTGGCACACAGACCCGTCACCTCGCCATCGCGCGCCATCGCTTCCAGCGCCACGAGGTCGGGGCCAGGCTGGGCCCGCGTCAGACCCTGGAGACGCGGCACATCCGTGAGGCTCCGCCTGAGGCGTTCGAGCGAACCGAAATCGAGATCGCGGTTGCGCCATTGCAGCATGCGGATATTTTCGAAATTGTGGTTCTCCAGCCGGTCCACGGTTTCGGGATCGAAGGGCTCGGCCTCGGCGGTGACGCCAAAGGTGCCGTCATTCATGTAGCGCCCGGCGCGGCCCGCCACCTGCCCCAGTTCGCCCGGATTGAGATGGCGATACTGGAAGCCATCGAATTTGCGCGTGGCGGCGAAGGCCACATGATCGACATCCATGTTGAGGCCCATGCCGATGGCGTCCGTCGCCACGATGTAATCGACGTCGCCCGACTGGTAGAGCGCCACTTGCGCGTTGCGGGTGCGGGGGCTGAGGATACCGAGCACCACCGCTGCACCTCCGCGCTGGCGGCGGATAAGTTCGGCCACCGCATAAACCGTCTCCGCCGAGAAGGCGACGATGGCCGAGCGCCGCGGCAGCCGCGTGATCTTTTTCTGGCCCGCATAATTCAGCTTGGAGAAGCGCGGGCGCGACACGAAGGAGGTTCCGGGCAGAAGCTGCTGCAGAATGGGGCGCATGGTGGCGGCCCCCAGCAGCATGGTTTCCTCGCGGCCCCGCCGGTGCAGCACGCGGTCGGTAAAAATGTGGCCCCGGTCGAAATCGGCGCAGAGCTGCACCTCGTCGATCGCCAGGAAAGGCACGTCGATATCGGCGGGCATCGCCTCGACGGTCGCCACCCAGTAGCGGGGGCTGGCGGGGATGATTTTTTCTTCGCCCGTGACCAGCGCCACCGACTGCTCGCCAGCCCTGGCCTTCACCCGCTCATAGATTTCGCGCGCCAGCAGCCGCAGCGGCAAGCCGATCATGCCGCCGCCATGAGCCAGCATGCGCTCGACGGCAAGATGGGTCTTGCCGGTATTGGTGGGCCCCAATACGGCGGTGACATTGCGGACAGGCGGCATCAGGCAAAACGCAATTGCTGTTGCGCCGAACGTGGGGGCCGAAGGCCAGACGGTCAAGCGCCAAAATGGCTCAGCCGTTAAGGGATGGATTCAATCGGGAACGAACGACGCCCGAATCGCTGACCGGCGGCGATTCAGCATTTGTTCCTCCGGCATTGAAGACCATTTCTGCCTTCTCCCAAATGTAATTTGGGAGAAGGTGGCCGAAGGCCGGATGAGGATCTTCCTCCCTTCTCTCTTCGTTAAGGGCTCTGGGCGAGGGCTGTTTTGTTAGCAGCCATTGATGGGAAATTAACGAGGGAGCGGAGGCATTGGAACCCGCGTTAACCAACCGAGCCGGACCGGGAACGAACCCCGCCCGAATCGCTGAAAGCTTCAATTTCGTGCTTTGTTCACACAAGATGTGGCGGTGTTGAATTCAAACTCCACTAAAAACTGTATCGACCTCCGCGCTTTGGTGGCGCTCGGCAGTGGGGAATTAACCCATCCGTGCCTGATCGGGACAGCCAGAAAGTTCTCGACAGCACGTGATCGGGCCGCTATAGAGCGACCCATCCAGACATCTCACATGCAGCGCCGACAGCCATTCCGGCTGCGTCGGCGCTTGCGTTCAAGGAGATGACTGATGGCATTGAAAATCGAAGTCCCGGTGGCCGTGGTGCCGACCCGGCGCGCGGTCGAAACCTTCGGCAACCGCCTCGCCGATATCGGCCGCCAGGCCTTCCTCGAAATCGGCCGAACCGGCACCGACTACGCGTTGCACCACCACCAGTTCCAGACGAAAGCCGGAGAACCAGTCGCCATCGCCTCGCGGGTCCGGGCAAGCGGGATGCTGGAGATCGAACTTGACGTAGGCCTGGTGACCGCGACTCCGAGAACCTTGACGTCGAAGAAGGCCAACCGGTTCAGGAAAAGATGAAAGCAAGAAGCTGGGTGGCAGACGCCGCCCAGCCCCTCGCGGAACGCCGGCAATGTGCCGCTTCGCGTCATCGTTTCCCTTCCAGCCACTTCGGAGTTGCCAATGCATTTCGCGTTCTATTCCTGGGCTCAGCCGGTTGTCGCTGAACTCTGCAGCCTTGATCGTCACAACGTGGATTACTGTCTCAGGGCAGATATTGCCACCATGCACTATATCGCCTTCGCCATCCGTGGATTTCAAAAGGGTCCAGGTCAAACCTGCGGTCTAGCCGGCTTGGCATCGCGGATCGCCTTGCAGGAACGCCGCGCTCTGATCGCTGATCTGTGGTGCATCGATCCTGGAAAGATGGGCGCTCTTGGCCATCTCGGCCGCCGCGTATTGCGGCCCGAGTCCTATGACCACCTAGCCGTGATACTGGGCGCTCCCAGACGCCGCAGGATGCTGTACAAAGCCGGGAAAATTGGTCCCAAACTACTGAAATTTGCAGCCGAAACAGAATTTGAGTGCGTAGAAGAAATCGGCCTAGCGACGTTTGCAAAGCTCGGCGAGACTATGACCCTCTATCTTGCCACGAGTGTCGCGCGATTATGCCCGGACCTGACAATCAGTCAGATTGGCGAAATACTGGCCCATCTTCAGCAACCCGCCAGCATCATATTCTGGCTTCACAAGCACAATGATCGGCGACCGCTTCCAACGGCACCATGGGCTGGGACTTCGATGATCGTGCCCATCACCACTGTGGGGGACATGGTGAAAGCCGGCAATCGACTATCGAATTGTCTCGGCGCCACGTCCTCGGCGGGAAACGCTCTGAGCGGTACGCATACCTTCTATCTATGCCTCGATCGCGGCAAGCGGCCGATCGGTGCTGCCGGCCTCGTTTACGACTCATGGATGGGGGCGTGGCGTCTCAATCAGGTGTTCGGGCCTCACAACCGCGAGCTTTCACCCACGAGAAAACGGAACATCGTCGCCGAATTCAAGCGCGCCGGCTTTCCTTATGTTCTCGACAAACAGATGGCGGGTGATATTTTTCTCTGATTGCCCGCTTTCACGTAAGTCGGCCTTTGTACTTCCTCCATGGAGACTTTAGATGGCGCGTCATAATTGGGGAAAGTCCCCCAAACCCTGGAGCAAGCTGAAGAGCCGGATTGAGAGCCTGTTCGCGCCCAACCTCGAACTGGCCATCCACTGTAACGTGTTCGTCAAGGTGACGATGCATGACACCTGGGACGAGCCCCGCCACTGGATGGTGCTGGGGCGGGGGGCATCGCAGAAAATAATCTGGGACTTTCCCGGTCCGTTTCTGCGGCCCAGCCCCGATCAACCGCCGCGCTCGACGCGGGGGCCGCCGCTTGAGCATTTCGAAGCGGGGTATCGATTGAGCGAGCGCCAGCCGAGCGTGCCTTCCGCGACAATCCGCGACTATCTCGACCGTCCGCGCGAGCAACTGATGGAGCCCTTCGACGACCCTTGGGAACTCGCCGCCATCCTGCGGGCGGCGGATGCGAGGCTGGGGCGGAGGCGTTTGCTGGAATGGGGGGAAACGCTGGATGGAGAGCACCCGGCGTGGAAGGTCTTGGGGGCGCGGTTTGGGCCCGTCAACAAATTGATTCTCTCAAGACTCACTTTATGACGCTCAAGCTCCGATGTTGGTTCGGATACTGCTAACGCCGAGTTCAACTATCATTTTTGCCAACTCTTCGCCCTCAATTAAGCGAATGCGTTTACCTTCATTAACGGCGTCTACTGCCATCTTCTTCGCATTTTCATTGAACTCACCAGCGGTCACTACCCATGCAAGATGTGCATCGTGTTTGTCCATACCCGAAATCACCTGGGTCACGG
>JANLYR010000121.1:0-1907 GCA_031365765.1 Hyphomicrobiales bacterium
CGTCCCAAACGCCGCGCACCGAGATGCGCTCGCCTTCCTTGAGGTCGGTCCACAACGTCTTTCCGAGCCGGCCCTCGTTGTGCGAGATCAGGTGTGAGGCGGCTGCGAGAATATGCGGCGTCGAGCGGTAGTTGCGTTCAAGGCGGATGACCTTGGCGCCCGGAAAATCCTTCTCGAAGCGGAGGATGTTGTCGACCTCGGCACCGCGCCAGCCGTAGATCGACTGGTCGTCGTCACCGACACAGCACACATTATGGTGGCCCTGCGCCAGGAGCCTCAGCCACAGATACTGCGCCACGTTGGTATCCTGGTACTCGTCGACCAGCATGTATTTGAAGCGCCGCTGATAATCTTTCAGAACATCCGGGTTTTCCTGGAAGATACGCAACACTTCGAGCAGGAGATCGCCGAAATCGGCGGCATTAACTACTTTCAGCCGCGCCTGGTATTCGGCATAAAGCTTGCCGCCAAGGCCGTTGGCGAACGAGGTCTGTTCGCCCGCGGGTACCTGAGAGGGAATGAGGCCGCGGTTTTTCCAGCCATCGATGAGGGCCGCAAGCTGCCGCGCCGGCCAGCGCTTCTCGTCGACATCGTGGAGGCTGAGCAATTGCTTGAGCAGGCGGATCTGGTCGTCGGTGTCGAGGATGGAGAAGCCTGATTTGAGCCCCGCCAGTTCGGCATGGCGGCGCAGGATTTTGACGCCGATCGCGTGGAAGGTGCCAAGCCATGTCATGCCCTCGACTACGCCGCCGATGAGGCTACCGATGCGATCCTTCATTTCGCGCGCCGCCTTGTTGGTGAAGGTGACGGCGAGCATCTGAGAAGGCCAGGCCTTGCCGGTGGCGAGGATATGGGCAAGCCGGGTGGTCAGCACCCGCGTCTTGCCGGTGCCGGCACCTGCGAGAACCAGGAGCGGACCGTCCGTCGTCTCGACAGCCGCGCGCTGCTCGGGATTGAGGCCCCTGAGGTAGGAAGGCTCGGCGCCGGAAAGCGCGCGCGACGACAGGCTCCCCGGCTTCACCGGAGGAGGCACCATGTCGTCTTCAAAATCACCGATATCGATAGGTCGTGCGGGCATTGGGGGTCCGAATCCTCAACGCCCTATATAGCAAGCCGGACTTCCGAATGCAGGCCTGAACGTCAGGCGGCTTTCTTGAGCCTGAGCGCATAGACCGCCGATTGAACCTGACGCCACGTTTCGGCGGTTTCAGGGTCGCCCGATTTCTCGCACAGGATGGCGTGCCGCGCCGCCTCGGTCTCGGCCCGTGCTCCGTGAGCAAAGACGAGGGCCTGGGCGAAATGCTGATACCCCTGGGCAATCATGTCCACCTCCATCGCTGACGTTGTTGAGTCGCAGTATGGATTGGAAATGCGCCAACATTATTGCACCGGTGTGACGACGGGAGCGAATCAGAGGACGACGATCTCCGCGTGGTGGCCCGGGGCCCGGGCAATTCGCTGGTCCCGGGTGAAAAGTGGGATTTCCATTAATTCTGCGAGTACGACATAGGCGGCATCATAGGGCGTCAGGTTGTTTCGCAATTCCCACACCCGCCAGTTCATGTGTTGAACGGGCTTGCGATCGATGGTGAACGACTCGTAGTCCGCAACCGCCAATTCCGCCCGTTGTTTGCTAATTTTCTTCTCCAGAAGTTGACGGCGAATCGCATGCAGGATTTCCTGGTCAATCAGATGGGGGGCCAGGAGGTCGCCGGCCTCTTGTGTCTGGCGAAGCACATCCTGTTCGAGGCCGGCGTCCAGCAGGATATGAAGCAACACGGATGCATCGACGACGATCACCGGCTGTCGCGCTGCTCCCTGATAATGTCGGCAGCACTCGGCGACAGGTGGACGGGCTCGCGCGTTTTCAACTTCGCATAAAGCTCAGCCATGCTCGGCCGCATGAG
>JANLYR010000142.1:0-20420 GCA_031365765.1 Hyphomicrobiales bacterium
GGAACTTCGGTCGATACCGACCGGCACAATGGTATCCACGAAACGCTCGACGCCTCGGGAAAGAAATGGGATGTGACCGAAGTGGTCGGCAAATGGGATGACGGCGTAGCCCAAAAGGCCACCGCCGACGCCATCGCGACCAATGGCCCCTTCGACGGATTCACAGCGCAGGGCGGCGACACCGGCGTGGTCCAGGCGATGATTGACGCCAAGCATCCCTTCGTGCCATTCGGCGGTGAGACAGAAAACGGCTTCCGCAAATTCTGCGCCAAGCATGCCGGTGAAGGTCTGAAGTGTTCGTCGGCGGGAACAGGTCCGGCCCAGGTCGCGGTTGCCATCAAGACGGCAATCGCAGCACTTGAAGGGCAGGTTGTTCCGCAGTCAGTGAAACTGCCGCTCGCAATCGTCGAAGATCCGGGCTTCAAGGAAGGCGAAGATTACTTCCCCGACCAGTCCGACAATTTCTTCGTCGGCAATTCCTTCCCCAGCTGTGGCATCAATTTCACCGCCCAGGAAATCATGGGTCAGACGAAAGAAAACCAGTAATAATCTGAAATAGACCTGCGCCGCGGGACAATCTCGCGGCGCAGGCATGTCAAAGTTGTCCTGGGAGGGGCAGGTGACTGGGGCCACTACCCTTTTTCAAATGGAAGGCGTCTCGAAACGCTATGGGGGCGTCAAGGCTCTCGTAGGCGCCGATCTCGACGTTTCCGCCGGGCGCATCCACGCCATTCTTGGCGAAAATGGCGCGGGCAAATCGACGCTCATCAAGATCATGGCTGGGGTCGTGGCACCCGATGAAGGCCGGATGGCAATGGATGGTCAGACCGTGTCATTCGCAACGCCCGCAGCGGCCAATCAGGCTGGCATTGCCTGCATCTTTCAGGAACTTTCCCTCATCCCCGATCTGTCGGTCGCCGACAACATCCTCATCAGCGAACCTCCGCGGCGTTTCGGCCTGATTGATCGGCGCCTGCAAAGGCGACTGGCGGAGGAGGCGTTGCAGCGAGCCGGTGCCGAGGACATTCATCCGCTTGCCTTGGTCAAGGATCTGCCGCTGTCCAGACGCCAGATGGTCGAGATCGCCAAGGCGCTGGCGCGGAAGCCTCGCATCCTCATTCTCGACGAGGCCACATCGGCGCTCACCGCCGCCGATGTGACCAAGGTCTTCGTCGTGCTGAAGCGATTGCGGGCTGAAGGGCTGGCGCTACTGTATATTTCTCACCGCATGCACGAGATCGCCGAATTGGCGGATGAATGTTCGGTGTTCCGCAACGGGCAGAAGGTTGCGACCTATGCGGCCGGCAGCAAGACCGGTAACGAGGTGGTCGAATTGATGATCGGGCGAGAATACAGCCATGTATTTCCACCAAAGCGCGCGCCGGTTGAAAGCTTAAAACTCCCGGTGCTTGAAACCCGGGGTCTGTCGTGGACCGGCCGTCTCAACAACATTTCGCTCTCGGTAAAAGCCGGCGAGATCGTCGGACTGGGAGGCCTGGACGGTCAGGGGCAGCGTGAACTTCTGCTAGCTCTTTTCGGCGTGTTGCGCGGCTGCACGGGTGAAGTCCTGATCGATGGCAAGCAGGTGACGATTTCCAGTCCGGCCGCCGCCAAGCAGCCGAAGATCGGCATGGCACTCATACCGGAAGATCGCAAAACGGAAGGTCTGATGCTGCCGATGACGGTCGGCGAAAACCTGTCGTTTGCTTCGCTGGAGCGAGTTTCCAAGGGTGGCGTCATCAATCATGCCACCGAGGAGAGGCTGATCGGCGGGATGATCAAACTGCTGGCGATTCATACAGCTGGCACCGATATTTCCGTTGGATCGCTATCGGGCGGAAATCAACAGAAGGTGGTGATCGCCAAGTGGCTGATGAACCAGCCCCGCATTATCCTGCTCAACGATCCGACCCGCGGTATTGATGTGGGCACCAAGCAGGAAATGTACCAGTTGCTGCGCAAGCTTGCCGACGAGGGGGCCGCAATCCTCTTCTATTCAACCGACTATGACGAGCTGATCGGATGCTGCGACCGCGTTCTGGTGCTCTACGACGGCGCGGTCAAACGCGAGCTTGTCGGAGCGGAGATCACCGAAAAAGCACTGATCGCCACCGCGCTCAACATTGACACCTCCGATTCTCCCGCCAAGGTTTTTGCATGAGCGACTGGCGCTACAGGCTGGCGGAACATCGCGGCACGTTGATGGCCGTCGGCATTTTCATCGCGATGTTCATTCTCTACGTATCCAACCATCCGGCCGGTTTCACCGCGAATGTCGTGCAGACCGCATCCAACAAAGGTGTGTTGCTGGCTTTCGTCGCCATGGCACAGGCGCTGGTGGTGATCACGGCGGGCATCGACCTGTCGGTCGGCATGATCTTCATCCTGACCAACTGCCTGGCCTCGTGGATCGTCGTGGGTACGCCCGTGCAAGTCGCGATTGGGGTGATTGGCGTCCTGCTGGTCGGCGCATTGTGCGGTGCCATCAATGGAGCCATTGTCATTTACGGAAGACTGCAGCCCATCGTTGCGACGATTGCCACGGGTGCGGTTTATTTTGGTATCGCCCTGGCGCTTCGGCCGTTTCCCGGCGGCAGCGTCGACGAAACGCTGGCCGATGCACTGACGGGCCGGGTGTTCGGCGTGATCCCAGCGAGTCTTGTCACGCTCGTTGCGGTGGTCGTCATTGTGTGGCTCCCGTTTCGCAAATCCGTGACCGGGCGGGCGGCTTATGCGACGGGGTCCTCCGAACCCGCTGCCTATATGTCAGGCGTGCCCATCCATCGCGCCAAGTTCGTTGCCTACACGCTGTCGGGACTGCTCTGCGCCATCGGCGGACTGTTTCTGACTTTCTTCACCTATACAGGGGATGCCGCCTATGCGAGCGGCAATGCCTATACGCTGTTTTCGATCGCCGCGGTTGTTCTTGGCGGTATTTCGCTGTTCGGCGGACGGGGCAGCGCCATCGGGGCGATCTTTGGCGCCTTGGCGTTCCGGACAATTGGCGACCTCTTGTTCGTCTTTGATTTCGATCCCTTGTGGCAGCCGCTGTTTCAGGGCGTGGTGCTGCTTCTGGCGGTCAGCATCGGAGCCTTCGGGCTGTTTCGCGTACGCAACAGACTGGACTGGTTCGGATGAGCGATATTGCTGGCACACGCAAACCACAATTTCTGCGCCGCGTCGATCCCGCGGTACTGACCGCGTTCGCCTGCATCGTCGTTTTGTTGCTGGTGGGCAGCCTTTATTCCCGGAACTTTCTTTCGCCGGAATATCTGTTGCAGCAGCTCAAGGTGGCTTCGTTCCTCGGTATCATCGCCAGCGGCATGATGATGGTAATTCTGCTGGGCCAGATCGACCTGTCTTTGCCGTGGCTCGTGACGGTTGGGGCCATGATGTCATGCGCCATCGCCGGCAATGGCGAGGCGGGCGCTATCCTCGCTGTTCCTTTCGGCATCCTGTGTGGGGTCGCAATCGGCCTCGTCAATGGTTTCGGGGTTGCTTACCTGCGAATCCCCTCGATGATCATCACGCTCGCGACCAATGCGGTGGCGCAAGGGCTGATGGTTGTCTACACGGGTGGATTTTCGCCGCGGGATTCCGCTTCCCCCGCCATGCGTTATCTTGCGACGGGCTTCACCATTCCCGGGGTTCCCAATGCGGTGATTTGCTGGCTGGTGGTCGGCGCCGCAACGGTTTTCCTCCTTAACCGCACGACGTTCGGCCGCTCGATCTATGGCATTGGCAATCGCGAGCGTGCGGCCTATCTGTCGGGTATCAATACCAGACGCGTGGTCATGAGCGTGTTCGCAATATCGGGCGGGCTTTCGGCATTCGGCGGGGTGTTGCTGGCGGGTTATGCCTCCAAGGCCGCGCAGTCGATGGGTGATGCCTATCTGCTGCCGGCGATCGCCGCCGTCGTGCTGGGCGGAACGTCGATCCTCGGCGGACGCGGTAGCTATCTCGGCACAGTCGCCGGGGTCATGCTGATCACCCTGCTGCAGTCCATCCTGTCAGTCATGCAGATGCCGGAATTCGGCCGCCAGATCATTTACGGCCTGGTGATCATCGGCATGCTGCTGCTCTATGGCAGGGAGCGCCGTCTGCGCTAGGTCAAGGAATTTCCTCCACTCGGCCGGAACTAAGAATCGATGTCACGAATTCCGGCAGGCGGAGGCCGGCTTTTACCTGGGCCTCCAAGGCAGCCTCGGCCTTTCGAACATCGACGAGCATTCTCACCACATCGGTGGCAATTGTCCGAGGGACAATCACGACACCGTCGCCATCTCCCACCACGATATCGCCGGGTGATATGGCCACGCCACCTATGACGATTGGCAGGCCCACCGCGCCAGGGCCGTTGCGAACGCCGGAATTGGGCGTCACTCCGGCGCAATAGACCGGAAGTCCGGTGGCAAGAATTCCAGCAACATCACGCACGGACCCATCGAGTACAATGGCCGCGATCCCGCAATTTCGCGCCATGCCGGCGAGGAGGTCGCCCAAGATCGCAGCGCCCAGATGGCCTTGGGCCGACACAATCACCACGTCTCCCGGCTTTGCCACATCGAGTGCGGCGAAGAGGGCCAGATTGTCGCCGGGTCCGGCATCGCAGGTAACGGCTACCCCGCAAATTCCGGAAACTGGCGCGGACAGCGGCTTGATGCGCCAGTCCAGCGCACCGCTTCCGCCCATGCAATCCACCAAATGCCCTGTCGATGCACCCGTCAGAGCGATCACAAGTTCCGCCGCCGGGCGCGGAAAATGACGTCTTATCCTGAGGACTGGCGGATCCTTGATCATGTGATTCCTTCCATTTCGTTTTGCATACTAGACATGATCCATCGCGCAACGCCATAAATCACCTGATGGATGCGAACTGGCGCCGGGACTGTTACAGCATCGAAGCGGTGCGGGAAAAAGCGCGGCGCGCGTTGCCGAAGCCGGTTTTCGATTTTACCGACGGAGGTGCTGAAGACGAGTGGACTCTGCGGCGCAATGAAAGCGCGTTTAACCAATTCGACCTTCTGCCTCGTCCTTTGAACGGTGCCGGAAATCGCGATCTGTCTCTTGAGCTTTTTGGCCATCGCCTGGAGATGCCAGTTGTGATCGGACCGACAGGGCTTTCGGGTTTGATGTGCCCGGATGGCGAGGCCGCCGCGGCGCGGGCCGCCGCATCCGCCGGTACCGGTTTTTGCTTGAGTCACGGGTCCGTGTGCAAGTTGGAGTCCTTGCCGAAAACCGGATCGGCGCCACGCTGGATGCAGGTCTTCATTTACCGCGATCGGGGTTTCACCGAAGAGCTTGCGTTGCGCGCAGCTGCGTCAGGTTATGACGCACTGGTTTTGACTGTCGACAACCAGACGCTCGGCAATCGCGAACGGGACATCCGGAACGGTTTTGCCATCCCGCCCCGCTTCGGCGCCGCCGATATGCTTGCCATGGGCTTCAAGCTGCCCTGGCTCTTGCGCATGCGACGCGATCTTCCTCGCATCACCTTTGGCAACTATGTTCGCGACGGCGAAGCCATCGACATCGGCAGTCTGGCGAAACGCATGGCGGAGTTACTCGACCCATCATTGTCGTGGCGCGATGTGGACTGGCTGCGGACTGTCTGGAAAGGTCCACTCATCCTCAAGGGGATACTGCACCCGAATGAAGCGCGGGAAGCGTTGGCACACGGCGTCGACGGGATCATCGTTTCAAACCATGGAGGCCGTCAGCTTGACGGCGCCATTTCCTCCATCGAGGCGCTGCCGCCGATCGTCGAGGCCGTGGCGGGGCGGATGCCGGTCATGATGGATGGCGGTGTGCGGCGCGGGTCGCATGTCGTCAAAGCACTATGTCTAGGTGCGGCCTGCTGTCTGATCGCGCGGCCGCAACTGTGGGGGCTCGCCGTGGCGGGCGAAGCAGGTGTCACCCATGTGCTTGGAATTTTTCGCCGCGAGATAGACCGTGTCATGGGCTTGATGGGGGTATCGTGCCTTGCCGATCTCGGACCAGGCCTGATATCCTCCCGTTTGCATAACACCGTGAAGGAATAGAGATGCCCGATTTCCCAATCGTCGATTCCCACGTTCATCTCTACGACGTGAAGCGGTTAGGCTATGCCTGGCTTCAGGCTGTGCCGAAGATCAACCGAACTTATGTGACGGGTGATTTCCATACGGCGCGTGGGAATGTCGATGTTGATCGATATGTGTTTGCCGAAGTGTCTGTCAATCCCGGCCTCCATCTAGAGGAGGCTCGTTTTGTCCAGGAACTGGCGGATAGAGACCCCAAGCTCGCTGGCATGATTGCCCATCTGCAGCTGGAAAAAGGGCCCTCGGCTGTCGAGGAAGATATCGTTGCGATCAAGAAGTTCCGCAGTCTACGAGGGATCAGACGGCTCATCGAAATCGAACGCAATCCCGCTTTCTGCCTCGAGCCGCCATTCCTCGCGGCTCTCAAGCTGTTACCCAAGCACAATCTGCCTTTCGATATCTGCGTCAAGCAGTTTGCCATGACCTATGCGATCGAACTGGTGAAGCGGTGTCCCGAGGTATCATTCGTCCTCGATCACATCGGCAAACCCGACATCAAAAACGGACTTCGCGAGCCGTGGTGGAGCCAACTCAGGGAGCTTGCGAGTTTTCCCAATGTCGTGTGCAAGCTGTCGGGCGTCATCTCGGAAGCCGATCACGGATCGTGGACGGCGGCGCAGGTCAAGCCCTACATGGCTCATGCTATCGAATGTTTCGGTTTCGACCGGATCCTGTATGGCAGCGACTGGACGGTGTCGGAACTCACCCACCGCTATCCCGACTGGGTTGCCATCATAGACGAGGTAGTGGCGGGCGCCAGCAACACCGAAAAACGAAAACTTTATCGCGACAATGCGATCCGCACCTACCGGCTTTAGGTGCTGACGGCGGCGACGTTGAAATGCAAACGATCGGCAAGATAGGAATGCAGCTGCCGCAGATCAAACTGCGTGCCGCATAGTCCGATGTGGCCGTCGGGCCGCAGGAAATAGTATGCGATTGAAGGAATGTTGAAGCGCTTAAGCTGGATAACGTTCCGCCCCTCTGTCGGAAATACATGGACCCGGAACAAGTCAGGCCGTTCCGGCGCTGCGCGGGAAGGGAACCCCTGCCCAAACAGAAGCAGGTTGAATGTAGTGTCGTCCAACTCTTCGAATAGGTCCTTGACAGGCCCGCTCGACTCCAATGCCAGATGAAGCCAGGGAAAGCGGTCACCCGCTTGGGGACTGTTGTCCGGCAGGTTTGTCGAAGTCAGGGACAAGGTGCTTTTGCGGTAATGGATCGCCGTCTGCGAAACGGCATTGAATGCCAGACTTTGAAACGTCGTCCAGCGCATCGCGAATGCAGCAAGGCGGGCCAGGATTTTCGTACGCATCAACCCAGCAAACCAGTTGTCCGCGACAATCATTCGAAATGCCTGGTCGGTCGTGTTGAGTAGTCGCCGCGCCACGGGCAGGCGCTCCTGTTCATAGGTGTCGAGCAATGCGGAAGATGCTTCGCCTTTTGCTGCGAGGGCCAGTTTCCATGCCAGATTGTATGAATCCTGCAGTCCGGTGTTCATTCCCTGCGCTCCAACCGGACTGTGGATATGCGCGGCGTCTCCCAGCAGGAAACAGCGCCCTTCACGAAATCGCGCGGCGCAACGATGATGGATGCGGTAAGTCGAGAACCACGTGCATGACTTGATGTTGAGGTTTGCGCCGACTTCGCTCTGTAGCGACGGAATAACGTCCTCGAACTTCAGGCCGTCGCGATGTTGCAAATTTGGCGGCACGATGCCGACAATGCGCCAATGATCCTTGCCACGCATTGGAAACATCAGATGAAAGCCGCTCCGCCAAAGATAAATATTGAGCTGATCCGGAACCATTCCGCCGGCGACTTCGGTGTCGGCCACGAAAAAAACGTCGTGGTAGGGCGCACCCTCGAAGGAAATGCTGTTCAACTCACGCACTGCGCTCTTCGCGCCATCGCATCCCGCCACCCACGAGGCCGTTACTGCAGTGGTGACGCCATCCCGATAGCGAAGCGAGGCGGTAACCGCGTTGTCGTCCTGAACCAGGCCGATCAGTTCGGTGTTCCACCGCACGGCGCCGCCGAGATTCCTCAGGTGGTCCCCCATGATCCGCTCGTTGTCATCCTGTCCGAGAATGAGGATGTACGGAAATGCGCTTGTGCTCAGCCCCGCCTGTGCAAGCGGAATATTCGCCAGCCTCTTTCCTTGCGCCCATAGATTTGCGCCGGTAGCCGGCTTTCCTAGTTCGAGCGCTCGTGCGGCGATGCCGAGTTTGGCGTAAATTTCAAGCGTACGGGCCTGTACCCCCAGCGCCCTCGTCTGAAGCGATGGTCCGGAGTGACGGTCGATGATGATGATGCGGAGCCCACGCCGAACTAACTGGTTGGCGAGCATAAGACCCGTCGGCCCGGCTCCTATTATGAGGACGTCCGCGTCCATCGTCGGTGCCTAGAGATTGACAACCTGGCCTTCGTGGATCGAACGATCCGCAGCGAGCACTATCTTCAGGCTCTTGACCCCGTCGTTCATATGTTCGGTCAGATCGATGTTCTCATTGATGGCTTTTAGCAAATAGCGCTGTTCGCGCTCGCACAGATCGTCGTGGCTGGGTTCGTCGCTCATGTCGATTCGCTCATCCGGTTTCGACATGTCGGCGTGATGCCAGAGAATCTGGTTGGTCTTCGTGTGGGCATTGATGTCGTCCGACTTCACTTTGCCCGCCGTCTCGGCCATGACGATTGACACCGACCCCTTGGGTCCGATCACGTCCTTCACGAAAAAGGCCGTCTCGCTCATCATCGGTCCCCATCCCGCCTCATACCAGCCAACCGAACCATCGTCGAAAACGACCTGTAGCATGCCGTAATTCTGCTGCTTCACCTCGTTGCTGAGCCTGGCGCCGATGGCATGAACCTTGATGGGCTTCGCCTTTGTCATCTGGCACATCACATCGACATAGTGTACGCCGCAATCGACGATAGGCGGGAAACTGTCCATCAGCCGCTTGTGCCAGGCCCAGGTTTCGCCATTTGACTGCTGGTTGAGATTCATCCGGAAGACAAGCGGCGTGCCGAGCTGCCGGGCGATCTCGATGAACCGCACCCACGATGGATGCTGGCGCAGGATGTAGCCAATGACGAGCTTGCGGCCGGTGCGCTTGGCCGTCTCTACCACTTTCTCCGCATTTTCAGCGTTATCTGCGAGCGGTTTCTCCACGAAGACATGGGCTCCCGCCTGCATCGCCTTGATGGCGAACTGCGCGTGCGTATCGGGGAGTGTATTGATCGACACGACATCAGGCTTGAGTTCCGCCAGCGCCTTTTCGAAATTGTCGAATTTCTTTGCTCCCTTGAGCGCATCGGGCAATTCACGCTTGGCGATATGGCGTTCGCAGACACCCACCACCTCGAATTCCGGAATCCGGGTGTAAGCGAGCGCGTGGCTCATTCCCATGTTGCCCAGTCCGACGGCCAGGACGCGTTTTTTCGTCATGTGTATCTCCTCCGATAGTTGGGCGCTCAGGCGCCGATTGTAATGACTTGTCCGGTGCGCGCCGATTCTTCCGCCGCGAGCGTTGCACCAAGGGCGGCCGCCGCATCCTCCGGCGTGCCGATGGCCGGTGTTTTATTCTTCAGCGCGCAGTTGGCGAAATAACTGAACTCGTCGCGCAATGCGCCGCCCCGCATGCCGTCGAACATCGGCCAGTACGTTGTGTCCGGGCTGTGCAGCTAGTCGGCGGAGACGATGCCTAGATTGGGGAAAGTATCCTGAATATGAATGATACCCTCGGTGCCGATGATCGACATGCGCTCGTCGATGTCGAAGGGCGTTTTCTCCGGCATGCACCAGACTGTTTCAAGCGTCGCGGTCGCGCCGCCCCTAAAGCGATACATGGTCTGTCCGATGTCTGGGAACTTTAGGTTCCGCACACTGACCGTCTGGGCATAGGCACTTGCGATCTTGTCGCCGGTAAACCACAGCATCAGGTCCGTGTCATGAATGGCGTCACCCACAATTGGCCCGATTTTGTTAAGGATTTCCGGCGTCCAGGCGGCGGGAATGTTGCGCCGCGAACTCAGCGCCACGATCCGGCCGATCTTGCCCGCGTCGATTGCATGCTTCGCCATGCGGTATCTTGGATTGAAGCGGCAGATGTGGCCGATCTGGAGAATGCCCTTGGCTTTCTTCGACGCCGCGATGATGCGGTTGCAATCGGCCACCGTCGAGGCCATCGGCTTCTCGAGGAAAACATGCTTGCCTGCCTCCAGGGCCGCGATGGCGGGATCGGTGTGCTGGTCCCACATGGTGACGATCGAGACCGCGTCGATGTCTGGATCGGCCAGGAGGTCACGATAATCTCGATAGGTCTTGCGCACGCCGAACTTCTCCGCCTGGGATTTCAGCCGCTCCGGCGTGCGCGTGCAGAGTGCCGCCAGTTCGAGATTGGCGACGCCCACGATTGTCTCGCAATGGATTTCGCCGAACCAGCCGAGGCCGATGACACCGATCCGCAGTCTGTCCACGCCAGTTCTCCTCAGAAATTTTCGAGCGTCAGTTCCCGCGCCATGACGATGTTGCCGGCCGACAACCCGCAATCCACAGGCAGAGAAACCCCGGTGATGGCGCTCGCGGCATCGGACGCCAGGAAACCGACCGCGCGCGCAACATCCATCGGTTCCACGATCCGGCCAAGAGGGTACCAGCGGCGAAGCGTCTCAAGGACAGTTTTGTCCTTTCCGGCGCGGATTTCCCACAACGGTGTGCGGACCGTACCGGGCAGGACGATGTTGGAGCGGATGTTGTATCGGCCAAACTCTACCGCCAGGGAGCGCGTCAATGAGATCAGACCCGCCTTGGCGGCGCTGTAGGCGGGGTCGCCCAGCGCGCCCAGACCGTTCACCGATCCGATGGCAATAATGCTGCCACAACCTTTCGTCTTCATGCCCGGAAGCACTGCATGGGCGCAGTAATAAGCGCCATTCAGGTTGCCGTTCACTTCATGCTGCCAGCTTTCCGGATCGGTCGAGCCGAAGGTCGGATGAGACGAGAAGCCAGCATTGTTGACGAGGATATCCACTTCGCCGAGTCGTTTCGTCAGTGTAAGGAAGGTGTCCGCCACGGCGTTACGGTCGCCGACATCAGCGACGGAATGCGCCACTCGAACGCCAACCGTTTGAAGCGCGCCGGCAAAGCCCACGACGGCGTCGCTCTTGTCGATTGCCGCGATTGATGCGCCTTCGTCCGCGAAATATCGGCAGAGGCTTTGGCCAATACCGCCCGCGGCACCCGTAATCGCTACGACTTTGTCCTGGAACATCATGGCTGAGGTCCAAGGAGCTTCATGGCATCGGCGATCCATCCCATATTCGTTTGGCGGAGATGTCCCCAATTGTAAAACGCAAGTCCGGTGAGGCCGCCATCATTGAGCGCCCCAACCGCGGCAAGGAATTCGCCCTTGTTTTTCAGGTCAGGATAAGCTGGCCGCAGGATTCCGCGCAATGCGCCCTTGCCCCCCAGCCGGCGCTTGATATCGAAGAGATCAGCCTTCACGCGCGCTGCTTCCGGTTCATAGAAACAGGCTTCGATCATTCCTGCTGCGTCGGCCAATGCCGCGAGATCGCTGCCTTCATACCAGCCTCCGGCGGTCGGGCGTGCAACCGAGGGAATGACCGCGACATTCGCATCCGCTCTCACCGCACTTCGGATCTCCGCCACCAGCGATGTAACGACAGTGCAGCGCCATTCGAGAAACGCGCCGAGCTCGCCGTCAGTTCGCGTATCCGCATGCCAGAAAGCTTCCGCCATGTCGGTGGGGAAATCGACATCACTGGCGAGGTAGTCCGCTATGTTAGTGGCAGTCCGCTTTTTCAATAGCGTTGCGTCGATACCCGCGGATTTTGCGCCTTCAACACAATGATCGCAGAAGCACAGGCCAAGCTGGCTGTCGAGCCAGCGGTTTGCCTGGTTCAGCGCGAATTCGTGGTGAAATCCGTGCGCATAGGGTGCAAAACCTGGTGATTCCAGTGAGATGCCTGACACGCCGTAATTTTCGGTAACGTCGCGTGCCAATCCCACCGCGTAGGCGCGGGATGGGGGCGCGGAAGGGCAAAGACTGTAGATGTAGCGGTCACCGAAAGCATTGGCAACTGTATCCTCGGGATGCGCCGTGCCAAGCAAGGTATTGTGTAAAAGCACCAGCCAGACATTCGTGGCCACGTCCTTCTGGTTTGTGAGCTCACGCAGTATGTCTTGTTGAGCCAACATGGGGTTCGCCACCGGCTTTATTGCACCGTACCGACGAGGATCGGCGTTGAAATAAATCGTGCCGTCCTGTGGAAAATAGACCTTGCCGGTTCTGCCATGAGGGCGGAGGAATTTTCCGGCGTGGTAGCTTCCAGCGATCGTCACAGTGTTAAGTCCGAGTTCCCGGAAGCCAGCGACAGCATCGGCGACGCCGGTTTCCGCCAGATCCCAGGCGTAGGTATAAATGGCCCGGTAGTTCATGCCGGTATCGCGGACCCGAACCAGCCCTCTTTCAAATAGTGCATATATTCAAAGATGGTATCGTGTTTGCGCACGAACACCACTTCGAGAAAATCGCCGACAACGAAGGGCGGAATGATGATTTCCAAATCTTTGATGTACCGTGCGAGCGATTCCACCCGAAACGCGATGTGCGGATTTTCCATAATGAGCCTTGGTACCGTAGTGTCGGGTTCGTAGCGCAGGAACTCGATATGTTCGGGGTGCTTGCGAGGATTGGTAACCCAAACGCGGCTTTGCTCAACCCAATTCTCGTCAGGTTGCTTAGTTGTCGTTGTGATGCCTACGTGATCAAAAACATACATCTGTTTTTCGCCGGAAATCATCGGCGGCGGCACGATTAACGCACCGCCGCCATTTACTCCATCAGATCCGCTTGGCGATCTCTTCGACATTGACGGCCTTATAGGCATCCGACAGCGGGAAACTCTCCGCGTCAGCCTTGACCTTTGCCGCATCGAAATTGTTGGCGGCATCGATCAGGTCGTTTTTCACCACATCCTCAAGCTTGAAGTCGCCGGTGATCTGGCCGATTTCGCGTCCCACGTCGAAGAACTGCTGCCAGCTGTCCATGAGATGGAAGCCCCACTTCTTGCGCTCGTCCATGCGGCCCGCAAAAACATTGCCGAGCTGCATCATGGATTCGACGGCGACATCGGGAGTCATCTGTGAAGCAAGGCTCGGGAACTGCTCCATGACAATCTGCGTGGCGGCTCGGGGATTGAGTTTCCCGAATTCAAGACCGGCGGCCCAGCCCTGGAAATAACGGGCATAAAGCTCCTTCTTTGCCGGATCGTCGAAATCCGCTTTGCGAATGACAAAGCTGTTGGCCGGGAGCTTCGAAAATTCACGCCCGAGAATATAGTCGAAGTCCAGTCCCTGGCCTTTCCATTGGGCGCGGAGTCCTTCCCAGGCGAGAGCCGCGTCGCCCTTGCCTTCTTTCAGCACGGTGCCCCAGGCCGGCCAGCCGCCTTCCACATATTTGACCTTGGTGATATCGACACCGGCCGCCTTGAGCATGGGATCGGCAATCGATTGCCAGCCGGCGCTGCCGAGGACGATTGTCTTGCCTTCCAGCGCCTTGAGACTATCGGGTTTCTCGCCCTTGCGGAAGGCGAAGTCGAAGACGTCCGTGCCACCCATATGGAATGCCGACACCAGCGGCATTCCTTGCGCGAGCGCCAGCGAGAAAACGCCAGGCGATGGAAATCCCACATCGGCCTGGTTCTGGTCAACGAGCTTGACCGTCGCTGTCGCATCCGAGGGGCCTGGCTCCAGCGTCGTTTCGATGTCGCCGAAATAACCAAACTTCTTGGCAACCCAATAGGGGTAATCGTCGAGAACCTCGATCGATCCGCGCGGACTTACCCAGCGGATGGTGTCCTTTGCAAATGCCACCGGCGACCCCGTGATGCCAAGCGCCAGGGCCGACAGGCCCGCCCCGCTGAGCGCCAATAGACGGCGGCGTCCAATCGTATAGTTGCTGTTCATTCCGTGGTCTCCTCTCCTGTTGTGACTTTTTAGGACAATTCGTGTGAACGGAGTCAGGCTTCCCAACTGGCCCATCGTTTTCCAAGCCAGAAGAAGAATATATAGATCGATATGCCCAGCATCGCGAGGATCAGTATGATCGCGAAAAACTGCGGCATGCGGATCAAAGCTGAATAATAAGTGAGCCGGTTGCCGAGACCCTCGGCGCCGCCCACCATTTCGGCGCCGACCGTGGTGAGAAGGCCGAAGATCGATCCCACCATCAGGCCGACGATGATCATGGGCATCGCCATGGGAATCCTGATTTTACTGAAAATTTGCAAAGTGTCCGCGCCGAATGAGCGGGCAAGCGCTATCTTCGCCAGATCGACCCGGCGAAACCCCGTGGCGGAATTTATCATCACCATGGGGCCGCTGGCCAGCGCGACAGCGATGATCCGGGGCTCGCTGCCGAAGCCGAAACGAAGGATGAGGAGCGGCACCAGCGCCAGCATTGGCGTCGTCACCAGAAGGAGAATGTAGGGTGTCACGATCTTTTCCACGAAAGGAAACTGCGTAATCACCGCCGCGAGGGCAAAGCCGATCGAGCCTCCGATGGCGAATCCCACCAGCAGTTCGTAGATGGTGATCAGAAGATGCGGCCAGATGAAGGTCCATTCGGTGAAAAGGGCGGTGACGATGAGGCTGGGTCGCGGCAGTACGTATTGTGGGACTTTGAAGGCGTAGAGCCAGATTTCGGTCCCACCTATGATGAATACCGCCACCAGAATGATGACGAGAATCTCCAATTTACTGCGATGATCGCCCAGTCCGAGAGAGGCAGCCGACAATCCTATGCCGCCCTGCGCATCCTTCTTCCTGTTGAATTCGGGAATCTTTTCGATCATTTTGTTCATGGCGCGTCTCTCGTCATGTGATCTCCAGACCGGCGGCCCCACCACCATGCTGGATGCGCGATTTGATCTGAAGGACCTTGGCGATGAAATCCGGTCTCGTCTGGATTTCGATGGGGCGGGGACGGGGAATGTCGATGTCGTAGATTTCGGCGATACGCCCCGGCCGTGCCGACATGACGGCCACGCGATCGGCAAGAAATATGGCTTCGGCGATCGAATGAGTGACAAAGGCGATGGTCTTGCCTGTCTCCATCCAGATTTCCTGAATGAGCAGGTTCATCTCATCGCGCGTGAAGGCGTCCAACGCGCCAAATGGCTCATCCATCAACAATACGGAGGGATTGACCGCTAGACTTCTTACGATCGATGCGCGCTGCTGCATGCCACCCGACAGTTCGCGGGGAAATTTATTTTCGAAACCGGCAAGGGAAACACGGTCGAGCAACTTTTTAATGAGAGTTTTGTCAGGGGATTTGCGCTTCAGCTCAAAGGGAAGTTCAATATTTTTTTCAAGGTTGCGCCAGGGCAGCAGGTTGGCATCCTGAAAAATCATCGCGATTTCGGGATTGGGACCGGTGATGGGTTGCTGGCCGAGCCGGATTTCTCCGCTGCTCAACGGATGAAGGCCCGCCATCGACCAGAGAAGCGTGGTCTTGCCGCAGCCCGAGGGACCCAGGATGCAGAGGAACTCTCCTTCGCGGACGTCTAGCGACACCTGGTCTAGCGCATGAACGGGCCCCGAGCGCGTTTGATAGAATTTGGTCGCGCCGCGGATGGCCATCTTAACAGGCCGCTCGGCGCGGTCTGGAAATACTTTTGCGCCGCCTGCTGCCATTGCCACCTCTTAACTCCCGGACGCCTTGCCGCAAAGGCTCAAATGTCCAATGGTGAAATGATGTTACATAATTTTTGGGCGCGCAATAGACTTTAAGCCAAAGGGGGAGACCGCCCCAACGTCAATGAGGTTAGACCAGGAGAGCATGAGTGGGTATACTTGAAACGACGGAGGCTCGGGAATGGTTGGGTGCTCTGGAAGGTACGATCGCGCGCTGCGCTATCGACGCGGCGATAGAACTGTTCAATACCGAGTGTTATTGGCGCGATTTCGTTTCACTCAGTTGGAACATCAAGACGGTTGAAGGCAAATCGGGCGTTGCAGCTCTTCTTTCAGCGACTTTGTCACATGCCGCACCCAGAAATCTCAAGATTGAAGGCGAGGCCGAGACGGAAAACGGCTGCATCGCTGTCTGGTTTACTTTCGAGACCCCTGTGGCGTGGGGAAAGGGGCACCTGAGGCTGAAGGACGGTAAGGGTTTTACCATTCTCACCACCATGACCGGGCTGAAGGGCCATGAGGAGCGCAAGGGGCCGTCGCGCGACAAGGGGATCGTACACGGTGTCACCCGGAATCGCAGGACCTGGAGCGAAGAACGCGTGGACGAGAATGCGAGTCTCGGAATTTCCCGCAATCCCTACTGTGTGATCATTGGCGGTGGCCAGGGCGGTATCGCGCTCGGAGCGCGATTGAAACTCCTGGGCGTGCCCACCCTCATTGTGGAAAAAAACGAGCGGGCCGGTGATTCGTGGCGTAATCGCTACCGGTCGCTCGTCCTGCACGATCCCGTCTGGTACGATCACCTCCCCTATATTCCATTTCCGGAACATTGGCCTGTGTTCACGCCCAAAGACAAAATGGGCGACTGGCTGGAAATGTATGTGAAGGTGATGGAACTCAATTATTGGAGCTCGGCTGAATGCAAAAATGCCAGATTTGATTCCGCCGCCAAAGAATGGATATTGCAAATCCAGCGCCAAGGCGGAGACCTGGAAGTCAAATGCCGGCAGCTTGTTTTCGCCACGGGCTCTTACGGGCCGCCGCGTGAAGTTACGATAGAGGGGCAGGAAATTTTCGCTGGCGAACAGTACCATTCGAGCCGGCATGTCAGTGGCGCGCTTTATCGCGGCAAGCGCTGCGTTGTGCTGGGCAGCAATAGTTCCGCCCATGACATTTGCGCCGATCTTTGGGAATACGGAGCGGAAGTTACCATGATCCAACGCACCCCTACGACCGTGGTGAGTTCTGAAGCGATGATGGACGTGGCGTTTCGGGGACTCTATTCGGAAGAGGCGGTAGCGCGCGGGATCAATGTGGACACTGCCGATCTACTGTTTGCTTCGGTTCCCTATCGGTTGATGCCAGAGGCGCAAAAACCGCTTTATGCGGAAATCGCCCGCCGCGATGCCGCCATCATCGCAAGATTGAACGCGGTTGGATTCCGTACCGATTACGGCGAGGATGAGTCAGGTCTTGGGATGAAGGCGTTCCGTACAGGATCGGGCTACTACCTTGATGTGGGTGCGTCCGAATTGATCGCCAATGGCGCCATCAAGGTTCGGGGCGGAGAGATCGTTCGCATCAAGGAGCACGCGATCGTGCTCGGGGATGGCAGTGAAATCGAATGTGACCTGATCGTCTATGCCACCGGCTATCTGCCGATGAATGAATGGGTGGCCCGGATCGTCTCACGCGAGGCGGCGGATTTGATCGGCCCGAACTGGGGTTATGGCTCCGGCGTCAAGGGCGATCCCGGACCATGGGAAGGCGAACTCCGCAACATGTGGAAACCGCTGAAGCAGGAAGCGATGTGGCTTCACGGCGGCAATCTCCATTTGTCACGGCAATTCTCGAAATATCTGGCGCTGCAGATCAAGGCGCGGATGGAGTCGATCCCGACGCCCGTCTATTGGTAGTTGACGCTTCGTGTATTGAACTGGAGGGACAGTGGCGGATCCATACGAAATCCTGGGCGTTGACCGCAAGGCTTCAGCCGAAGAAGTGCAGAAAGCTTATCGGAAGCTGGCGAAGAAACATCATCCCGACCTCAATCCGGGCAACAAGGATGCCGAGAGCCGGTTCAAAGACCTGTCTACGTCCTACGATTTGCTGTCCGATCCGGCAAAGAGGCAGCGTTTTGACGCGGGCGAGATCGATGCTTCGGGTGCCGAACGGCCGCGCCAGCGTTACTACAAGGATTTCGCCGCGGAGGCGGCCGCCGGTTCTCCTTATGAGAACAGATCCGGCTTTGCCGATTTCGCCCAAACGGACAGCTTCTTCGCCGAGTTGCTCCGGCGGCAGGCCGAACAGGCCAGGTTCGCTAGGGGGTCCGACGCGCACTATCGTCTGGCCGTGGATTTTCTCGACGCCGTCAACGGCGCGTCGAAACGGCTGACACTGCCGGATGGCGGGACGCTCGATGTCACGATTCCCGCCGGCATCCAGGATGGACAGACATTGCGCTTGCGGGGAAAGGGTTCGCCATCTCCGGGCGAAGGTGAAAGCGGTGACGCACTGGTCGAAATTTCAATCAACCCCCACCACTATTTCACGCGCTTGGGCGACGATATTCACCTCGAATTTCCCGTCACTATCAAGGAGGCGATTCTCGGGGCCCGCCTGAGAGTGCCGACATCCCAGGGCGCGGTGATCGTCACAATCCCCAAAGGCTCGAACGCGGATACCGTGCTCCGGCTCAAGGGCAAGGGCGCGGCGCGCAAGGGCGGCCATGGCGATCAGCTGATCAAGTTGAAAGTCGTACTTCCCTCGGAACCCGACCCCGCTCTCGAAGATTTTATGGCGAGTTGGACTCCAGGTGACAATTACCACCCACGCCGGGATATGCCGTCATGATCATCAGTCGAATTGAATTTCTGCATCGCTCGAGGCTCGACCAGGAAACCTTACAGGTGTGGATCGCGGAACAGTGGCTCATTCCAAGCAGCGATGCGCCCGACATGGAATTTTCGGACACCGATCTGGCGCGCGCGGACCTTATCCGGGAACTGCGGCAGGACATCGGCGTCAACGATGAAAGCGTGGGTGTTATTCTGGCCCTTCTCGATCAGGTCCATGGCCTTCGCAAGGCTCTGGGCGACACCTTGGCGTCCGTCCGTGATCACACCAGTCCATCAGCCGATTGATCATTTGGCTTTAAGATATTCGCTGAACACGTTGGAATAATCCGGATGCCAGCGTGACAGCGGCGGACGATTCTCGATGATATCGCCGGCCGCCCAGGCGATCCGCTTTTCATCCAGCGTGCGTGGCACTTCGTTGTCGGGACAGAGGATATAGAAGTCCTTCGCTTCAATCCGCTCCAGCATGAAATCCACGGTTTGATCGGGAGTCCAGGCGCCCGGCGGCTTCTCGCTCCGGCCTTTCGCCGTCAGCCCGGTAAACACAAACCCGGGAATGAGCAGATGCGCGGAAATGGCACAGCCTGGCGTGTTTCGCAATTCGTGCGCGAGCGCTTCACTGAACACTTTCACTCCCGATTTCGAAATATTGTAAGCGGGGTCGCCCGGCGGGGTGGTAATGCCCTGCTTTGAGCCCGTATTGATCACCAAACCCGGCCGGCCCCTGGCGATCATGTTTGGCACGAAGGCTTGCGTTCCATGAACGACGCCCCACAGGTTGACATCGAGAACGCGCCGCCAGTTTTCAATCGGCCCAAACAGCGTGCTTCCGGGTTGAATGCCGGCATTGTTCATCAGAATGTCCGTGCCACCGAAGCGATCCCGCACCGCCTGTTCCAGAGCATAGAGTTCGCCAGGCTGACTGACATTGGTTTCGCGCGTCATTACACTTCCGGAGCCTCCAGGTGCCGCGTCCGAAAGGGCGGCCATGGCACGGGACAAGCGCTCCGATCCGAGGTCGGCGATGCAAACCTTCAATCCCCTTTTCAAAAAACGTGCCGCTGCCGCAAGCCCGATCCCGGATGCGCCGCCGGTGATGACCGCAACGCTGTCGGGCGATACAATCGATTTGGCCATGATCAATCTCCCTTGCGCGCTAACGGATCATATAGACTTTTCGGACCGTCTCGAGGACGCGACAGGTTCCTTTCCAGTCCTTGGGGAAAAAGGCGACAGTGTCCGGGGTTATCTCGATCACTTCGCCCGACTCATGCGTATAGGTGCAACGGCCGCGAAGGAAATGACAGAACTCGTCACTGGTGACGTGGCAGTTCCAGTAACCTGGCGTGCAGATCCATATGCCGGTTTCGCTCTGGCCGTTCGGACCCTTGGAAAGAACAAGTCCGCTGGTGCGTGACTGGCCTTCGATCATGGTCGGAATTATGCCCCAGTCGACGAATGGCCCCTGATGATGCGCCGGGCTTTCTATGTGCGGTGCCGAGGACGCTGTCATCATGACAGCCTGCGCCTGGTCAAAGCGTCAATCACTTTCGCCGCCTTGGTAGGACCGTGCTGGGCGCGCATTGTCTGCGACGTGGCCTTCAATATCCTTTTCATTTTCCCATCCGTCAGCATTGCGGTGATCTTTGCCGCCAGTTCGCCTTCGGTCCAATTGTAGCGGTCGAGCCGAAATCCGTGCCCCGTCTCTTCGACCCGCATAGCATTGTCATGACCATCCCAGACATAGGGCATGATGATGGC
>JANLYR010000260.1:0-22797 GCA_031365765.1 Hyphomicrobiales bacterium
AACGCCAACGAGGTGATTTCCAACCGCGCCATCGAAATGATGGGCGGCGTCATGGGCTCGAAGTCGCCGGTCCATCCCAACGACCACGTCAATATGAGCCAGTCCTCGAACGACACCTATCCCACCGCCATGCACATCGCCTCAGCCGAGGAGATCCACCACCGCCTCCTCCCCGCGTTGCAGAAATTGCGCAATGCGCTCAACGACAAGGCGCAAGGGTGGAAGAGCATCATCAAGATCGGCCGCACCCACACGCAGGATGCAACGCCCATCACGCTCGGCCAGGAATTCTCGGGCTATACCCGGCAGATCGAGAACGGCATCGCCCGGATCGAGCAGACCATGCCCCTGCTGATGCAATTGGCGCAAGGCGGCACCGCCGTCGGCACCGGCCTCAACGCGCCCGTGGGATTCGCCGAAATGGTGGCGGAGCGTATCGCCGCCATCACGCGCATGAAGTTCACTTCGGCGCCCAACAAGTTCGAGGCCCTCGCCGCCCACGACGCGATGGTGATGAGCCACGGCGCCATCAACACGGTCGCGGCCTCGCTGTTCAAGATTGCCAACGACATCCGTTTTCTGGGCTCTGGCCCCCGCTCCGGCCTGGGTGAATTGTCGCTGCCGGAAAACGAGCCCGGCTCTTCCATCATGCCGGGCAAGGTCAACCCGACGCAATGCGAAGCGCTGACCATGGTCTGCGTCCAGGTCTTCGGCAACCACGCCACCCTCACCTTCGCCGGCAGCCAGGGCCATTTCGAACTCAACACCTTCAATCCGGTGATGGCTTATAATTTCCTGCAATCGGTCAGGCTGATGGCCGACGCGGCGGTGAGCTTCACCGATCACTGCGTCACGGGGATCGAGGCCCGCGAGGACAACATCGCCGCAGGCTTGGCGCGTTCGCTGATGCTGGTGACGGCGCTGGCGCCCAAATACGGCTACGACCGCGCCGCCAGAATCGCCAAGTCGGCGCACAAGCACGGCACCACGCTCCGCGAGGAAGCGATCAAGGACGGCATCCCGGCCGAGGATTTCGACATGATCGTGCGCCCCGAACAAATGCTCGGTCCGAAATGACCGTCGTCAATCTGAAACACGCCCGCAAGCAGAAGGCGCGCGCGCAAAAAGCAAAACAATCTGCCGAAAACCGCGCCAGCTACGGCCGGACCAAAGCCGCAAGAAAGGTAATGGGCGCCGAACGCCTGCACGCGGAGAAGCAACTGGATGGACACCGCCTGTCGGGCGAGGACGACAAGCCCGCGTCCTGATCTATGCCCCCGGCCGCTGGTCCATCAACATTGCGCCGATTTCAGCTTCCGCCACCTTCTTGCCGTTGACATGCGCCTCGGCTGCGTATTTCCACACTGGCGCGCGCTTGGTCGAAAGCTTGACTGGAAAATGCACCGTGTCGCCCGGCACCACGGGTTTTCTGAATTTTGCCCGGTCGATGGACATGAAGAAAACGAGCTTCCCGGCATGGGCCTCGCCAAGAAAGTCCAGAACCAGCGCCCCCGCCGTCTGCGCCATGGCTTCGATCAGCAGCACGCCAGGCATCACCGGCGTTCCGGGAAAGTGGCCCTGGAAGAACGGCTCGTTGATGGTGACGTTCTTGATCCCCGTTGCCGATTGTTCCCCGTCGATTTCCACCATCCTGTCGATGAGCAGGAAGGGATAGCGGTGCGGCAACAATTGCATGATGCGCGCGATGTCGGCGCTTTTCAGGATTCGCGGCGGTTGATCGGGCATTGATCCCTAGAAGCGCGTGCCAATCGAGAAACGGAACCACTCGGTTTCGTCATACTTCGCCTTGACGACCGGATAGGCCACCTCGAACCGCAACGGTCCAAATGGCGACTGCCAGATGATGCCGGCGCCGACCGAGGCGCGGAAGGCCGCGCTGTCGAACACTTCGCAGTCCTTGTCGCCGTTATTGTAGGTGCAGCCCTGTTCGCCCACCTGGTCCGAATTCTCCGACGAATTGAACACCGTGCCGAAATCGGAGAAGGCCGCACCTTCGACGCCCCATTCCTCGGGAAGTCCGATGGGGAAAGTCATTTCCACCGTGCCGATGGCATAGGTCTGGCCGCCGATCGCATCGGTTGAGCCGTCATTGGCCACCTGGCGGGGGCCCACACCCGACACCGCGAAGCCGCGGAAGCTTTCACCACCCTTGAAGAAGCGGTCCTGCAGCGGCACTTCGTGGCCCGGAAGGGCCTCGATATGTCCGACATTGCCTTCCAGCTTGAGCACGACTTTCTCTTCGTAGACGGGATAGAAATACCAACCGTGTCCCTCGACCTTGCCGTAATAGGTGTCGCCGCCAAGGCCCGCCAGCTCGGTTTCGATCTGGCCGCGGAAGCCATTGGTCGGACGGGCCGGATTGTCGAGATCGTCCCATGTATAGGTGGCGCCGACATAGGATTTGAGCGTGGCACCTTCGGTGGCGATGACGGCGGGGGAAGCCTTGGTTTCGTCGACACCGCTGATATCGCGCCAGCTCAGGCCGTATTTGAAGGTGATCGACGAATATTCGTCAAGCCGGAACCCGGCCCTGAGCGCGCCACCCACCTGCTTGCTTTCATAAGATGACACATCGGTGTTGTCCGAGCGCGTGGCGAACACATCGACGCCGGCCGAAATCGGCATGTCCATGAAATAGGGTTCGGTGAAGCTGAAATCGATCTGCTGGCGTTTGAAGCTCAGGGTCGTATTGAGCTTGAGATTCTGGCCGCGCCCCATCAGGTTGCGTTCCTGCAGGCCGACACTGCCGATCACCGCTTCGGCGGTGGAATAGCCCAGCGAGAAGCTCACCTGCCCCGTCGATTTCTCCACGACATTGACCACCAGCACGATCTTGTCGGGTGCCGAGCCCGGCTCCTCGCGGAAATCGATCGACTGGAAGAAGTCGAGCGCGGTCAGACGGCGGCGCGCGCGATCGACCAGCACGCGGTTGAAGGCATCGCCCTCGAACAGGCGAAGTTCGCGGCGGATGACATCGTCCTCGGTGCGGATGTTACCGACGATGTCGATCCGCTCGATATAGTTGCGCGGTCCCTCGACGATATTGTAGGCGAGGTCTAGCGTGCCCTGGCCTTCATTGCGGTTGATCTGCGGTTCCACCTTGGCGAACACAAAACCCTGGCGGGCGGCCTCGAGCGTCAGGTTTTCCACCGTCTTGTCGACGCGGCTGGCATCGTAATCGTCGCCGACCCCGGTTTTCACCCCATCGCGCAACGCTTCGGGATCGAGATTGGTGTTGCCGGTGTTGACCGCGACATCGGCCACCGTGTAGCGCGGCCCCTCCTGCAGAACGAAAGAAATGATGAAATTCTGGCCGTCGGGTTCAAGTTCGGCATCGGCCGAGATCACCTGGATGTCGGCGAAGCCGTTCTTCAGGTAATAGCGCCGCACCAGCTCCTTGTCATATTCCAGCCGGTCCGCGTCATAGGTGTCGTTGCGGGCGAAGAACTTCCACCATTTATGCTCGGTCGTGGCGATAGCGGCGCGCAGATCGCCGTCGGTGAAGGTTTCATTGCCTTCGAAGTTGATTCTCCGCACCGTCGTTTCCGTTCCCTCGTTGATCTCATAGACGAGATCGACGCGGTTCTGCGGAAGCCGGATGATCTTGGGAGCGACACGCACGGAATAGTAGCCGGTGCGGCGGTACAGCGCGATGATGCGCTGCACGTCGCTCTGCACCTTGGCGCGGGTGAACATGGTGCGTTCGCGCAGTTCCGCTTCCTTGGCAAGGTCGGTATCCTTGACTTCCTCGTTGCCCTCGAAGTTCACCCGGTTGATCATCGGATTTTCCTCGACCCGGATCACCAGCTGGCTGCCGCGCCGGAACACCTGCACATCGGAGAACAACCCGGTCTGGTACAGCGCCTTGACCGAAGCATCGATCTTTTCGGAACTGAACCCCTCGCCCGGTGAAAGCTGCACATAGGACAGCACGGTGTCGGTTTCGACCCGCTGGTTGCCCTCGACGATGATGCCGGCCACGCTCTGGGCATAGGCAACGCTGGTTGCCGCCGGCATGACAACCGGAAGCAGCATGATCAGGCTCAGCGCCAGAAATCCGGCAAGTGTTCTGCGATAACTTCTCAAAAGCCCCAACTTCCCCTTAACAACCGTCCCCCGACATTTGCCTAGCACCCGATCGCCGTTTTAGCTTTTTCCGGCGCTATTGCAAACGAAACCTTCTCTACCCCCGCTAGCCTCCCAAAGCCATCGAAACCAGCCTTACCACGTCGTTCCAGGTTCCCACCACCATGAGCATCAGCACCAGCGAAAAGCCGATGCGGAAGCCCCATTCCTGCGCCTGGACGCCAAGCGGTTTCCCCCGCAACGCCTCGATGCCGTAATAGACGAGATGTCCGCCATCCAGCATAGGAATGGGAAAAAGGTTAATCAATCCGATACTAACCGAAAGAAAAGCGATAACCGAGATGAACTGGAAGATGCCGACGGAGGCGGCGTCCCCCGCCACCTTCGCCATGGCGATGGGGCCACCCAGTTGATCGGCGCTCTCGCGGCCCGTCACCAGCTTGCCCAGATATTTGAACGTGGTCGAGACGATGAACCAGGTGCGCTCCACCCCTTTTTGAAAGGAGCGCGGCACGCTTTGGCGCTCGAACAGGATATCGCCTTCGGGGTTGTGCTTGACGCCCAGCATGCCGAGGCGGAATTTCCCGCCGAAGCCGTCGGGCTCCTCGCGCATTTCCGGAACGGCGGTTAAAACCATGTCGTGCCCGGCCCGTGCGATGGTGACGGTCATCGATTCGCCCGGCCGCATGATGATGGCCTGCTGCAATTCGGCAAAACTCTCGATCGCCTCGCCATCCACCTGGCGCACGATGTCGCCCGGTTTGATGCCGGCCTTTTCAGCCGCACTACCCGCCAGCACTTCATCGACCCGGGGCTCGGTCACCGGCACGCCCACGATGGCGAAGGCCGCGGCGAATATCAGAATGGCCAGGATGAAATTGGCGGCGGGGCCCGCAACGACGACGGCGGCGCGCTGCCACACGGGCTTGCGGTGGAAATTGCCCGGCGAATGATTGGCCAGAGCCTCGGGGGTGGTGGCGGGCATGCTGGCGGGATTGGCGTCGCCTTCAAACTTCACATAGCCGCCCAAAGGGATCCAGCACAGTTTCCAGCGCGTGCCATGGCGATCGCGCCAACCCATGATTTCCGGCCCGAAGCCGATGGAAAAGACCTCGACCGTCACGCCGCACCAGCGGGCCACGAGAAAATGCCCCAGTTCGTGAATGAACACGATGATCATCAGGGCGGCGAGAAAGGGCAGCGCATAGACCACGACGGTGACCAGCGGCAACTGCAACATATTCAGAAGGTCCATGCCGTGTCCTGTTCCCTGACGGTCCCTATTTGGGTCCGGGCCGCTGCTCCGCAAGGCGCATGCCAAACGGTGCACTTCATTTACCGGTTATTAACCACATGAGACGTCATTTGCGACAATATTTCGGCAATTTATGGTTACCAGACGAGCACACCCTCGCCTGTTGCCGTAAGGCCACTCCTCAGAGCCCCGACAACCGCAGCCGCCACGGCAACGGCAACCAGCCCGTCAATCCTGTCGATGACGCCGCCATGGCCGGGAATCATCGCTCCGGAATCCTTGACGCCATAATGTCGCTTCAGCGCCGACTTGAACAAGTCGCCCAACTGCTCGATGGGAGCCAAAAGGGCGGCGAGCAAAACGAAAATGGCAATGTTGCCAAGCCCGGCCGCCGCGGCGAAAATCGCCGAGGCGATGGCGCTGCCGGCGACGGCTCCGGCAAAACCGGCCCAGGTCTTGTTGGGTGAAAGGCGCGGCGCCAATTTCGGGCCGCCAACACTTTTCCCCACGAAATAAGCCAGCGTATCGGCCGCCCACACAATGACCAGGATCCACACGATGACGGTGACACCATAGGTCGCGTCGCCGCGCAGCAGCACCAGCACCATCGCCGGCACTCCGACATAGGGAACCCCGAGCCACGGCCAGATGCCCGCCTGCGGGCCTTGCAATTTGACCAGGACCGCGGACAGCGCCCACAACACGGCAATCGCCAGGACGGCGGCCGGCGCCCCCGCTGTCCCTGTCAGAAAGGCGCCAGCCATCGCAGCCGCCGCATGGAGCGCGAACTGCGGCGAATTTCCGCCATGGACGATCGCCGTCCATTCCTGCGCCATCAGCACGGCCAGCAGCGCCACCAGCAAGGTGAACCAGATGCCGCCCAGCCACACCGCGCCGAGGACGAGCGGAATGAGCACGCAGGCCGACGCCACGCGAAGGCCGAGATCGGCCCATCTGGCTCCGGCCATCAGGCTCTCTGCGCCTTGATCCCGCCGAAGCGCCGGTCGCGCGACATGTATTCGGCAACGGCGCGCTGGAACACGGCCGCCGTGAAATCAGGCCAGTATTCGTCGACAAAGACAAATTCCGTGTAGGCGCATTGCCACAGCAGATAGTTGGACAGGCGCTGCTCACCCCCGGTGCGGATCAGGAGATCGGGATCCGGGAGCCCCGCGGTGTCGAGATGATTGGCGAGGACGGCGGCGGTCACATCGTCGGGATCGATTTTGCCTTCCTTCACCTTCAGCGCAATGACGCGGGCCGCCCGCGTAATCTCCTGGCGGCTGCCATAATTGAAGGCGACGATCAGTTTGAGCCTTGAATTCTCGCGTGTCAGGTGTTCGGCCTCATCGAGCAGCGCGACGATCCCCGGCTCCAGTCCCTCGCGTTCGCCGATCACCTTGATCTTGACGCCGGCCTTGTGCAGTTCGGCCACATCGAGCCGGATGAAGCGGCGCAGCAGGTCGAGCAGGAATGAAACCTCGGTCGCAGGCCTCGACCAGTTTTCCGCGCTGAACGAATAGATGGTCAGATATTCAATGCCGAGATCGGCCGCTGTCCGCACCGCGCAGCGCAGCGCGTCCACGCCCTGCTTGTGCCCGGCGGTGCGCGGCAGTCCCCGTTCGGACGCCCAGCGTCCGTTGCCATCCATGATGACGGCCACGTGGCGGGGAACGCCACTGGCGATGTCAGGCCCGTGCACGCGCGGTAAGCCTTCTCATACCTGAAGAATCTCGGCTTCCTTGGATTTCAACGCCGCGTCGATCTCCTTGATCGTCTCGTCGGTCATCTTCTGGACCTCTTCGGCCTTGTTCTTGTGATCGTCCTCGCTCATCAGGTGTTCCTTCTCGAGCGCCTTCAACAGGTCCATGCCGTCGCGCCTGACATTGCGCACCGCCACCCTGGCCTTCTCCGAATATTGATGGGCGACTTTCACCAGTTCCTTGCGGCGATCCTGTGTCAGGTCCGGCATGCGCAGCCGGATGACCTGACCTTCGGTTGCGGGATTAAGGCCAAGGCTCGAGGCCCGGATCGCTTTTTCCACCGCGATGACAAGTCCCTTGTCCCACACATTGATCTGCAACAGGCGCTGCTCCGGCACGGTGATCGAAGCGACCTGGTTCAGCGGCATGTTGGCGCCATAGGCGTCGACCTGGATGGGCTCCAGCAGGCTCGCCGAGGCGCGCCCCGTTCGAAGTCCGCCGAAATCGTGTTTCAACACGTCGAGCGCCCCCGCCATGCGGCGCTTGATGTCTGGTCCGTTATAAGGAGGTGGCTTAGCCATGAAATCAGTCCTTCGTCACAAGCGTGAACCGCCCTTCCCCGTTCAGGACAGCTTTCACGGCGCCCTCTTCGCGGATCGAGAACACGATTACCGGAATCCCGTTATCGCGCGCAAGGGCGATCGCGGCCGGGTCCATGATGCGGAGATCGCGAGCCAGGATGTCGTTGAAGGTGATCCGGTCGAATCGCTGGGCGGAAGGATCTTTCTTCGGGTCGCCCGAATAGACGCCGTCGACGCTGGTGCCCTTGAACAGCACGTCGCATTGGAGTTCCGCCGCCCGCAGCGCCGCCGCGGTGTCGGTGGTGAAAAATGGCAGCCCCGTGCCCGCCGCACAGATGACGATCCGGCCGTGCTCCAGGTGGTGCTTGCCCTTGGCCGGCGAATAGGTCTCGCACACCGTCGGCATCGAAATGGCCGAAAGCACGCGCGCATCCGCACCCTTGGAATTAAGCACGCCCTGCATGGCAAGCGCGTTCATCACCGTGGCCATGATTCCCATGTGGTCGGCCGCCACCCGGTCCATGCCCCGGGCAGCGCCAGCCAGTCCCCGGAAAATATTGCCGCCGCCGATAACCAGAGCCATCTGCGTGCCTTGATCGGCACAGGCGATGATCTCGTCGGCCAGACGGCCCACGGTTTCGAGATCGATGCCGAAGGATTGCGGCCCCATCAGCACTTCGCCCGACACCTTGAGCAGGACACGTTTGTAGATCGATCTGGCCATGACGCGATGAATTTCCCCCAGGCGCTATTCTAGAGGATGGGGGTTTGATTCGTCTTAACGCTGTTAAACATGAAAAAACCCCGGCCGTGAAGCCGGGGTTTTGTAGTGTCGAAACGCTGGAAGACTACATTTTCCGCATGCGTTCGATTTCGATTTCGCTGAGCTTGTAGGGTTCGGCCTTGGGGTCGAACTGCTTCCAGCCCGAGCGCCTGTATTCTTCGCCCTGGCGGATCGGATCGATCGGCTGATAGCGGTCGAGGATCGAGTGAACCCGCGGGGCCATGCTCTCATCGACTTTCACCGACAACAGGGTACCGCCCCGCCGGACGGCTTCCGAATAGACATGGGCATGGTCTTCGGGAACGCCCGAATCGACCAGGGCACCGATGATGCCGCCTGTGGCACCGCCGGCGAGAGCACCCACCGCGGTCGAGGCAAGCCAGCCCGCCGCCACCACCGGACCGAGCCCGGGGATGGCCAGGAGGCCGAGGCCCGCCAGAAGGCCAGCCGTGCCGCCGACCATGGCGCCGATGCCGGCACCCGCCGCTGCGTCGGACGCATCGTCGACGTCGTCATACTTCTCGCTGACATACTTGTTCGCCACGAGACTGATCTCGGACGACGAAATTCCAGCCTGCTCCAGTTCGCTCACGGCCTGGCGGGCCTGCTGGTGACGGTCATAGACCTTTGTTATCGTTTGCATGTTGATTGCCTTTCAAGGTTGAATGGATGCAGTTCAGCCGGAAACCACGTTGCCTTTATAGTCGACGGCGACATTGACCGAGGCGCCGTCCTTGGTGGCGGTACCGCGCCAGACGCCCTTTTCGTCCTTTTTGAGCGCCGAAACGCCGCTGTAACCCGCCGCCACGACGCGGTCCTGGGCCTGGCCTTCGGTGAAGCTGTTTGCTCCTTCCAGCGGCGCGCCCTCGTCAACCGCGGCGGTCTTGAACACATCCGCTTTGCAGTCTTCGTTGAACATTTCCTGTTTCCAGGTGCCATCGGCAGGAACGGTCTTGTCACCGACCCGCATCCAAGCGGCATAGCGCTCGGCTTCGGCGCCGTTCAGCATGCCGTCTCCATTGGTGTCGGCCTGTTTCCACAGGGTTGCACATTCGTCATCGGTCATTGCGGAAGCGGGTACTGAAAGCAGAATCACGGCGGCAGCCGCCATAGCGAGCTTCATCATGGGAGTTATCCTTGTTGCTTGTGGAGAATGGAAATTCCGGCGTCAGGCCAGATGGTTACGAAGACTTGTTGAGACTGTCGATTGCGATGGCATTGAGCTTGCTGTTCGCGGCCTTCTCCATATCGAGAATGTCCGTGAGCCAGGTGTGGGCCTTTTCGTTCTTCAAGGCCTTCGCCCATTCGCGCAGCGTGCCATAGCGCGCGATCTCATAATGCTCGATCGCCTGGCACACAGCGGCCACGGCGGCGTGCTTTGCAACATCGCCTTTGGCCTCTTTGAGAATGCCTTCGGTCTCCTTGATCAGGCCCTCGATGGCATCGCACTTCTCGCCCGAAGGTTTGACGTCGATGGTGCCGAACACTTTGTCGAGAATCTTGATCTGCTGCTTGGTTTCGGCAAGATGGGCCGTCAGGGCGTCCTTGAGTTCGGCCTGTTTTACTTCCGCGATCACCTTGGGCAGAGCCTTGGTGATGGCGTTCTCCGCGTAATACATATCCTTCAGCGTATGTTCGAAAGCGTCCGCGAGGGTTTTCACGATGTTACGTTCCAATTGTTAGGTGTGCGCGTCCTGCGCGATAACGACGCCACCCCTACAAAGTTCCCTCTCCCGTAACGCCAGCGAAAGCTCGGCTTAAGATTGTCCGGCGGCAAGCGTATTGCACGCAAAGGTTGAAAGAGGATCACTTTAATTTACAAAAATTTTAGTAACCACCTTTTGCCATGCGACAAAAGCGTACCCTCTATGCTGCCGTCAACCAACCGCGAAACCCCTTGCCACACCCTTTGGTTGCATAAAAATACCATATAATACCAATGAGTTACAGTAATTTCGCCGGAAAATTTATTTTTTTACCGCCTGCAATTGATTAAAATTTTAGACATAGTTTGGTTTGACTCTGCCCGTTTAATTGTCTATTAATTTTTCACAAACTGGAACCAAGGCGAGTTTCAGCCGTATTGGGTACACAACTGCATCGAAGTACGAGAAATTCGTAACCATGCGTAAGTACAGGAGTTACTGGTGATGAATAAGAGATTGCACTTGCTCGCAGCGATCAGCGCGTTGGCGTTGGGTGCGGGTAGTAGTGTTAATCCGGCTGCTGCTGAACAGTTCGCGGGCGTTGATCTTCAGCGTTGCGTGCAGGACACCAATCGGACGGAAGCCGATTGCGCTTGCGATGCCGCGTTGGAGCAGAACGATCCGAAGTATTTGGCGGATTTCCTGAAGCGCTACGTTCATGATGGCGCCGACAAGACGGCATGCTATGCGCTTGCTACCACACAGATCCAGCCGGGCCCGGATAACGGGTACGGCAGCTAACTTTCTCTATCCTGCATCTCCCACGATTTGAACAGGGCGGTTCCGAGCCAGTCTCGGGGCCGCTTCTTTTTCATTGCAGGGCGTAATGAATTTGCTCGCATAGCGATAGTCCATCACCATGAGTTCGGGTGACAGACCGCCATTCTCCTCGATCCATGATTTCACCCAGTCGGGATATCGTCCCATCAGATACGCCTGAGCGCTCAACGACGCCTCGGCCGTGGCCGCCTTGGGCAAATGAAACCCGAATGTCGCGCGCGTGGTGACGCAGGTTTGCTCTTCCGGAAGGGACAGATAGAGCGTGCAGGCCGAGTCGCACCGTCCGGCGAATTTCACCTGCTGGCCGCTTTCCTGCAACGTCGCTGTCTGTAAGGCATATTTGATCAGCATTCCGCCGTTGTCCTGGCGGATGGTCTGCGGGCGCGCGGCGTATTCAGTGATGGTTCCTTCCAGCGAACCGCAGGCGGCAAGCTGAATACACAAGAGAACCACACCGGACGCGGTCATCCATCGCATTCCGTTCCCTCCTGGCTTGAATGCTTCAGGCATCCTAACAACCGAGAGTTATGGTTAACTTAATATCGTGCGCATTTTAAGGCGTAACGGTCGTCCGAAAACGCCGGCGTTAAACCGGGCCCGGCGTGCGCGGTTCGGCTGAAAAGGCGAGCTGGCTGTTACGCGGCTTGGCAGCGCTTTTTGCGGAAAGACCTTTCTTTCCATTGCGCGCGGCATATTGGTCCAGCGCCTTGGTCGACCTCATCCATCCAAGCTCCTGCAACTGCTCGGGTCCGGTATAGCGAACCGAGTTTTTGTCCATCAGGCTGAGTTGCGGATTGGCGGCGAGCGCGGCGAGGTAGATGGCCTTTTCGCTCAGTCCCTTTTCCTTGATGTCCTTGTTGCTGACGACCTGCGCGGTCGTGCTGCCCGCAAACCCGCTCAGAAACTTGAAATGAAGCAGGGCACCCCTGACATCGGACACTCTGGCGCCACTGTGAAAATGCATGGAAATCACGTACCCCCTGCCCTTTCGCCATTTGACCAGCGGAACCTTGCTGATACACGGTGGCAGGATTGACTGGTGTAAGTTTCGCCAGAACACCCTTTCCCTGACGCCGCCGAACATTTGCCATCCCGGGCACGCCTCGACATGCCGCGTCCAGCCGGGCACGGGATCGAAATAGGGGCAGCTCTGCAGAAAATGCGTGCCCGCGCGGTAGGCCGTGGCCGCAACGGGGCCAGCGCCATACATGTCCACCATCGGCGTTGACACAGCCTGCGACTTTTCCCGATCAAGAAAATCACACAACTCCCTGAGCTTCATGGACGTTGAGTGGGGATAAACGAACAGCTCATCCGCATCGACCGTCAGGCACCACGTGCCGTCACCGAAAACATTGGCCAGCGCATTTGTCCAGCGGGGCGGTTCGACATTCTCGGCGAAATAATTGCCCGGCGCGGAAAAAACATGGCAATCCTTCTGCTCCAGAAGAAATTCCACGGTGCCATCGTTGGAAAGATTGTCGGCGAAGAAAAAACGGTCGGCGCCGAGGCCGCGATAGTGGTTCAGGAAACATGCAATGCGCTGGCGCTCGTTCCGCACCGCCACGAACACGCGAATCTCATCGCTGGCCGGACCAATACGGCGGTCGTCCAGCCTTCGCATTGCAGTCAGGGTCAAAATAGTCCTCCGCGGGGGTCATACGAAACATCCCTTGTTAAGGCGAACCTTTTACCATTTTTAGTGTAAAATATTTCCAACCGGATCGAAAATCTACACATGCGGGTTACCACCGCTGTCATAACCTAAAGTAAGGGGCCCTCCATTGAGCACGCAGAAAACTCAGCCTTCGCGGCGGGTGTGTATTCTCACCCGCGAACTCTACGGCGTGCGCAGCCTTTCGGATGCCGGTGCGGCGATACTGGGACTGGCGCAGCAACTGGCCGACGCCGGTGATCAGGTCACCATGCTGTGGGTTCCCCCGATCGCCGTCGCGGTTTCATTGGAAGCGCCAACCAGACGTGAAATCACGGAGCGGATGGCCGAGAACCACCTGATCGACCTCCGCATCCTGACCGACTCGCCTGTTCTGTCGCCGCATCTTCACTCGCCGGAAAAAGGCTCGCTCGCGGCCTATCACTACATCAAGTCGGAGCCCTTCGACGAAGTCTACTGCGCGCTCGAAGGTGGCCTCGCCTATTACATGCTGCTTGCCAAAGAGCAGAATCTTCTGACGGCGAAATGGCCTCTCACGCTGTTGGTTCATTCGCCGGCGGAATGGGCGGCCGAGGCGGACAAGACCTTTGTGACCAACCTGCTCGATATCGCCATCTGGCACATGGAACGCTATTGCGTGGAAAACGCCGCCAATATCGTTTTCAACTCGCAATATATCAGGAACTGGGTTGTCCAAAAGGGTTGGCGCCTGGTGGCAAAGCCAAAAGTCATAACCCCTTTGTTGCCGCACGAACTGCGTCTCGAGAGGCAGTCCCACCGCCTGCCCAAGGGTGCCGTCATGAAAGAGGTCGGCATCTGGCCCGGCTGGGAATTCCGCTTGGGCCTGGTTCTCCTCTGCGATGCGCTGGACAAGCTCGCACAGGATGGAAAAACCGGCTTGACGATCAATTTCTTCGGTCCCTTCAGCCGCCTCCTGGGGGAGCATACGGGCGGTCTGCTGGTGCGCCGCGCCCGGCCCTGGCCCTTTACGCTGCGATTTTTCCCCCGGCTCACGGAAAAAGAGAATCTCGAATATCTCCGCCAGAAAAACGGCACCGCGCTGTTCCCCTATTCCACCTCGGCAGGCTCGCGGCTGCAGCTTGCCTGCATAGAAGCCGGCATACCCATCATCGCCACCGATACCGGAAGCGCTTCCGAGTTCGTGGCGCCCGCCGAAAAATCCACGCTGCACCAGCCATCTGCCGCCGCGATGATGGAAGGGCTTCGCCAGGCGATGTCCCGCAGAAGTCCAACCGTTGCACCGGCAAAAGCCAGAACCGAAATCGAAAATAATTGGGAGCAGCACAGGTCTGCTCTGCGCCGGCAGGTCGAACCCCGCTCCGCCGTCACGCCAAAATCGGGCGGCAATGTCAAGCTTGTTTCGATCGTGATCGCCCATTTCGAGCGGCCGAAATTCCTTGCCGATGCGGTGAAATCGGTAGAGCAGCAGGATTATCCCAATATCGAAGTTATCGTGGTCGATGACGGCAGCACGAAGCCGGAAGCCGTGGCGTTCCTGAAAGGCCTTGAAACCGCATTCAAGAAACGGCGTTGGAAAATCATCCGGCAGAAGAACAAATATCTGGGTGCGGCCAGAAATGCCGGGATCAAGGCGGCCCGCGGCGACTACATCCTCTTCCTCGATGACGACAATGCGCTGCTCGGCAATGCCGTATCGACCTTCGTCAAGGCGCTCGAGTCAAGCGGCGCCGATATCTGCACCTCGATGTCGAAGATTTTTCTGGGCCCCCATCTGCCGCGGCACATCGACGACGGCAAGATCGAGTATTTCCCCCTGGGAGGCTCACTCGATTGCGCCTTCGTTCATAACTCGTTCGGCGACGCCAATGCTATCATCCGGAAGGAAGTGTTCGCAAAAATCGGATATCTCCTCGAGGATTACGGTTTCGTCGCCTCCGACTGGGAATTCTTCACCCGCGCTGCGTTGAACGGCCTGAAGATCAGGATCATTCCGGAAGCGACCTACTGGTACCGCTCCAGCGCCGACGGAATGTTCCGCACCGCGCACTGGTACGAAACCCGCCTCCCCATTCTCAAGCTTTTCGAGAAATATCACTTCAAGGGTTTGGGCCCGATCTACCAGTTGCTCATTGCTCAAAACACGGACGATTCCGAGCGCAACGGGTACCATTTCCGTCTGCGCTACAATCTGGCAAACGAACGCTTCGAGAAACTGGACATGCTCGATCCAGAATCGGATGAGGCGATCCAGCATCTGGCCGGCATCGCGTCGGCCGAAGGACGCTCCGATACCGCCCTCAATTTGTTGGGCCAGGTCCGCGCCAGCTTCGCGACACAAGTTCAGAAAAGCTGGTCGGTCACGCCGCTGGATGAAATTTCGCTCACCGAAGAACGCCTGGCGCCGGCGGAGGAAATGCCGTTTGACCTTGAGAAACTGCGACGGTTCTCGATCGCTTCGACGCAAGTGACGGGCGAGGCACCGGTCAGCTTTGTCGAAGCGCCATGTCACCTGACGATCCAGTCGAGCCCCCAGGCCATGATCGTGGCGACCCTCACCGGTGCCCTGCCGGCGGGCAGCGTCTCGCTGACTTTCATTGCTTGGATTCCCGAAGAGATCGTCGGTCCCGTCGAAATCCTCGCGGGGCTCATCGAGCCTCAACCATCTGCGACCGGGTCGGAGTCCGCGTCTTCGGGTTCACCCGGAAATTCCGTCAACGCGTCGAGTGGTTGGGTCACGCTCGCCAAGCCATTCGAGGTCCGTCGCGTCAATCTCATGCTGGAAAGCCCCCTGAAGGCTCCAGCCACGCTGGTCATCTGCATCCGCCACGCCGCGGGAGCAATCTCGCCGCAGAAAACCCTCGTGCGGATGAGCGATATGAGTTGTTCCCGCTTCCAGGGACTGGGCCCGTCGCGACGGCCAAGGCTGGGCTCACCCCCCGATCTCCAGTATGCCCGCGCCTATACCGAGGACGAGATGCGCAAGGCGGAACTTGCCACCGTCTACAATGGCGACCGCAATCTTCTGGAGTTTCCACCGTCTGAAAAAGGTTTCCTGCTGAGGCCCAGCCGGATGGGACCGGTGGTCGCGGTCCTGCCCTGGGCCTTCCCGGCTTTCGCCAAAGGCATTGTGGGATCGGTCGAGATCACCGGAGAAGATCCATCGCCCTTTGAATTCTCCCTCGCTTTGGCGCGGCCTTCGGCGCTTGGCGAATGGAATTATCAGGGTCCGCTGTCGGCCGAAGCGTTCTCCGGCTGGGTCAAAGTCACGCGCGGTTTCGAATTGCAGGAAGTGGCCGTGCATCTGAGGGAATCGCGGCGCTTCGCCCTCTCTGTCTGCGCCGCGGTCCGCCTGCCACCCGACTCCAACCCGGAGCATGCGGCAACGTTCTGGCGGAAACTCGTCCTGCATTGGTGAAGGATAAAAAAATTCGTCCCCGCATTCCCGGCGGGGACGATCCTGCAGCTTGACGCAACACGGTCTATAGTTCGGATTGCCGGAAATTAAACCGAGCAGGTACGGATGAAGCGGCTGGCATACTGATAGTCCATGGTGATCAGCCGTTGCGTCAGACCTTTCCGGTTGCCGATCCAGTTTTTCACCCAGCCCGGATATTTTCGCATCATGTATTTCTTCGCCACGCTCGCCGCATGGGCGGATGGATGGGTCGGAGCGTGAAAGCGGAAATAGGCGCCGCGCGAAATGCACATCTGGCTTTTCGGCAGTCCGAGGAACAGCGTGCAGGCGGAATCGCAGCGGCCGGAAAATTTGACGAGCGTTCCACTGCCGCGATATTTGGCGGCCTGCAGCGCAAAGCTGCCGATCATGCCCCCTGAGTTTCCGCGAATGGAAACACTGCTGAGACCATTGCCCGAATCTCTTTGCGCGTGCGTCGGGCGCAGGGAAATCTGGTCCTCGATCCGCGCAACTGCGGGCGATGCCACAAAATTCGAAAGCGCGATCACGCCGGCAAACGCCACTGGTATCAACTTGAAATTGATTTTCATTGCCACTCTCCCTCACGTTCCGGGGGAGAGCATGCTGCAAGCCGCTGAATGGCGATTTGCGCAAGTGGCTAAAACTGTACCGATCGCGCCAAGTGTCGAAGCAGCGCTAACGCAGCGCGAATGAATTCAATCCAATTGAATCGAGTTTGCTAAGTTGGCGGTCGCCTATTTCGACATCAGTTGCGCCACAACATCGCCAGAGAGCATCGATCCCGTGCATTTTACAGCACTTGGGAGTGTCTTGCAGGCGGCTCTCATCGCGTTGATCGTGCGTTGCGTCGCGCTTCCGTTGAGCGGTCCCTGATAGAGCTTTCGTTTTTTAAGTTCGCTCTGAACGAGGTAAATCGAGAGATTGGGATTGACGGTGTAGAGTTGGCGATAGAAGTCGCCGGACGCCAGCGCGGGATTGGCGCGAAGTCTGGCCGACAACGTCTCAAATTCCGCTGGAACGTGACTGCGGGCGGCACCAAGCAGAATCGTCTGCCGCGCTTTCTCATCTGGCGGCAGCTTGCCGCCAAAGCGCGCGAGATCGGCGGCGGCCTTTTTGCTGCTCCGCGGAATGTTCCAGCCATTCCCCTCGCGCCGCAGTCGGATCAGATATTCGATGGCATCCTGGTTACCTGCGGCAGCCGCAGTCTCCAGCGTGGAAATGGCCTTGGCCGCGTTGGCCGGCACGCCCGCCAGGCCCCACATCCGGCGCTCGGCCTCGACGATCTCGATCTTCGGATCTTTCAGGGTTCGCGCATTGTCGCGATAGGTGATGTATTGCTGGCTGGCGGCTTTGCTGCGCACCTTGCCGTACATTTTAGCCTGCGCCAGCGTGCTCCAGGCCGAACCGCTGCCGGCCTTGCCCGCGAGGGTGAGATATTTTTCGCCCAGCGCGCTATCGCCTTTTCTTTTGCTCCAGATCAGGCCGTTGCCGAGTTCCTCGAGCCCGGAAGCATCCCCGAGTTTCGCGGCCCGCTCGAACAGCGTCCGCGCGCGCACCGGATTTCCCGTGAGATGCTTGCCTTCCTGAACCAGGTGACCAAGCACCAACAAGCTTTTGGCGTCAGCTTTGCCGCCCGGGTTATCCAAAAGCTTGACGCCCGCCGCGGCATCGCGCTTCACACCCTCGCCGGTTATCAAAGCCTCACCAAGCTTCCGGCGCGCATCCACATTCCCGGCGTCCGCAGCGCGTGACAGATTTTCCAGCGCTTTGGCCGGATCGGCGGTGTCGCCTTTGCCATTCAGATAAATATCTCCCAGGGACGCGAATGCCTCGGGTACTTTCTTTGCGGCAGCGCCCTCGAGAAGCTCGACCCCGCGTTTCATGTCCTGCGGCAGGTAAACGCCCTCGGCATACAGTCGCCCGAGAACAGCCTTGGAGCGATCGTCCCCCGCCGTCACACCATCCTCAAGAAGCTTGAGGCCTTTTGGCCCATCCTTCGGAAGCGTCCATCCGGTTACCAGCTGTTCACCCAGGGTGCGGCGCGCCTCGACACTGCCTGCGTCAACCGCACGCTGCAGGTAGTCGAGCGCCTTGACTGGATTGGCCCGGACGCTCCCACCCCAAAGATACAGATTACCAAGTGAAGAAAGCGCCTCGGCGTTTCGGTCCGCGGCAGCCTGCTCAAGCATGGCGAGCCCATCATTGACATGCCCTGGCAGCGAACTGCCATCGGTATAGAAATTGCCCAGTGAAACCTTGGCCTTGACATCGCCCGCGGCGACAGCCTCGCGGAGCAGCTTGGCGCCCGTGACCTTGTTCGCAGGCAGCACCCATCCACCGACAAGCTGTTCTCCAAGCGTGCGCCGCGCTTCGGCGTTGCCCGCCTTGGCCGCGTGTTCCAGTTCGTCCAGCGCCTTGCGTGGGTCGGCGGTGACATTGGTGCCCCACAGATGGGCAAGCCCGAGGGCCAGATAGGCATCGCCATTCCCCGCCGCCGCCGCGTCTTGCAGCAGGGCGATGCCCTTCTCGGCGTCAAGCGGCAGAACGTAACCTTCAAGCAGCAGCTTTCCCAGAATGGCCTTGGCCGGGACGTCACCCGCGGCAATGGCCGCTTCGAGCAGCTTTCGGCCCTCGGCGGGGTTTTTGCCGACCAGTTGTTGCCCGTTCAAACGCTGGGTTTCAGCGCCGGTGGCTGGGGCGTCCGAAACGGCGGGAGTGACGGTGTCGACCGTTGCGGCGTGGACCGGAAGGGTGACCGAAATGCCTTGGGCAACTAACAATGCCAGAGCCCAAAGCGGCAGTTCTTTCGTCGATTTCATGATCACTCTACTCCGTTACGCATACCATCGCTTTGCAATATTCCGGCCGGAAAATGTCTCCGCCCAGCCTATTGCCGATCCACATTAACGTCGAACCCGGTCATTTCGATCCTGTTCCCGGTCACCGGTGGCAGAAAAACAATGACCCGGGAGGGTCGGGTTCCATCCGCGGCTTTCAGCATTTCCCCATTTAACTGTGACGACAATGTGAAAAGCTGGAATTCCGTCGTCAATGCGATGTCCCCGGCAGGGATCCGCAGGTCTTCGTGGCCGATCCGGGGCACGCAGATTTCAGTGGATAGGGTGGTCGTTCGTGAACATCGGGCACGGATCGAAATTTTAAAATCATACCGCGCGGCAGGGTCGAGAAATTCTGTCGTGCGCTCCAGAGTCAGCCAGTCGCAGTGGCGCACATCTTCAAGCGTGATTTCCAGCACAAGGGGCCGTCCGGGCGGCGAACCATCGGCGGGCCCGCTGGCGCGCTGGCTCAGATAGATTTTGCTGTCATGGTCGGTCGGAAAACCCATCCGCAGATTTGGTACGATTTCATCGTAGGACACCGCCTGCAGGCGGCTGTCCATGGCGAATTGGATGTCGAAAGGGGCGGCATTGTCGAAGCCATACTTGCCCTCAGGCTCGGCTTTTTTCCTCTTTTTCCACTGCCGGCGCTGATAAAAAATCAACACCCCGAAGAAAATGGCTTCGATGATGTAGAGAGCGTTATTGAGGTTGAACTGAGGTACCATGGTCTAAAGGCCGCCACCGGTGAAACGAAAGATGTTATTCAACGCCGCTGCAACCTGTGAGCGCTCATCGCCAGAACGTGCTGTAGTAGCTCAGGAACTCGATCATGTAGCGGAAGATTTGGTCGTCGGACAGTGCCGTGTCTGCAAACGCATTGGCATTCGCCGATACGGTCCGCATGAACCCGTCATTGCCCCGGCACATGGTGATTGTGTCGATCAGGTCCGACAGATCATGCGCGACGGGAATATAGTGGACATTCGGCTGCAACTGGCTTGAGAACCACCCGATGATCGGCGATTGCTGCTTGAGGATCACGGAGTTGGAATACATCTGCCAGAAGTCGCGCGGCCACGGCGAGGTAAAGCCATCGACCAGGAGCAGATACTTGTAGCGCATATGGTCCTTGACGCTGGTCCAGAACCGGCAATAGCCCATCCGTTCGGCAAGGCTCTGCAACTCGTGCTCGCAAGCGGGATGGAAACCCGTAAAACCGGCATCGACAAAATCCGGGCTCTCAACTGAAATTTGCGAAAGCCGGAACCGCACATTCTTGCTGAACTCGGCCACCGTCATCCAGTCGCCGGTGGTGCTGCCGCGCCAGAACGCTTTCTCGGCCTTCCCATCCCACGGATGAAGCGCATTACCCTCCGCCACCTGCGCTCGCATTTCCGCGGATTTCTGTAGAGTGATGGGATCGGGCAGAAGTAGCGCGTGCAGATCGATTTCCTGGTGTTTGGAGAATGCGAAAACCGGCGCGGGACAGTCGCTCAGCCAGCCGGTAAATCCGTCGCCCAGATAGATTTCCAGTTCAAGATCGGGAATGGACGGTCCAAGCCGGGTGAGTACCTGCGTCATCACATGAAAGCGGTCGCGTATATAATCCGGAAACCGCTCGAGGCTGGCGCGCGATGTCACCTGCCCCCCGCGTATGATGAACCGGGCAAAATGTTCGTGATATAAACCAGGCAGGCTGCGCTCGACCTCGTCGAGTAATTCCGCCGTGATGGTGCGGCCCTCGAACGGCAACATTTGCGTCCGGAAAAAACGCTCCATCCAATCGTCCGATATCACCTCGTCATGCGCCAAAATGGGTTCCTGTCATTCGCGTGGCCATCCGCGCCGGCTAATCCCGGTACACTAACTAAAAACGTCAAACAAGAAGCTTTGATCGGACCCTGCAGGCGAAATGGGCGCCTCGCATGGCGCGCTAGTCATGATCCTGCCGGCCAGGACCCGCCCCCTTGGCGCGTGAATCGGCACTGGCGGGCACATAGGTGCGCGCACCCAGGCGTTGCAATCGCCCCCACAGTTCGTCATCGACCTCGATGCTGCCTGATGGAGGGGTGGGCGAGCTCTCATCCAGGCAGATTGCCACGATGGCCGGCTCATCGGTTGAGCCAATCTCAACCGCCATTGACGAAAAGGCCTGTCGGAGATCGGCGGCAATGGGCCCGGCGACAAGCGCCGCCACCATGCCCTGACGTGACCGCCACACCTCACCTACGCGCTCGAAGACGGGAGGCTTCGGCAGATTCGCGGATGCGGATGCGAATTCCAGTCCCCGCAGCATTATGGTCAGTCCGTCGGATCGCGTCGCGACAAGCGTGGCGCCGATCACGCCCGCGTCCTGGGCAAATCCCTGCGGCAGGCCCACACCCAGTGCAGCGCGGTAACAGCCCGTTTCGATCTCGTTCAGTGACACGATCATAAAACGGGAAAGGCCCAGTCGTCGGCCAGAGGCGAGTCCAGCTCGTCTGGCAGCGGCGCCCCCTGATACATGGTGATGCGCGTCCAGCGATCGGACCGTGGATCGAATTTCGATGCTCCAAAAAACGACAGCTTGCAGCGCAAGAGATCGACCGGCAGGCATTCCGCCGCCACCAGATTGTCGCGAATCTCGCCATAGGGGTTGGCCCGCACGATCTGCACCCGCCTTAAGGTATGGCGATGCGCCGGATGGCGCATGAGAAACACGGCGACACTTTCATCAGGCGGTGCCGCCATCAAATCCGATTGCAGGGCCTGGATGTCATGGGCGATCGCGAACGGCCGCTCCAGCTCCGCGCCCGGCTCGGTGTGGCGATTGCCGAGACGCGGTTCAAGCTTCTCCTCCGACACATACCAGAACAGCGCGCGCTCCCGGGGATCACCGCAATCGATACGGAGCGCCCAGCCATAGTCGCGCGTCACCATGGCGATGACAGCGCGCACCGTCATCGCAGCGTCGATCCGCATGCACTCGGTCGTCGCCAAGCGCGAAGCGAGATCATCGACGCGCTCGGGAAACATTTCAATCAGCACACTGACGATCAGCTCCTGCGCCTCGATCCCGAGATGGCTCTCGCCCCAGCGATAGAGCGCATCGGCCGGCTCCACGCTTTCGAGACGCGCCGCCAGCTTGGCCATGTCCGCTTCCAGGCCTTCGATGCGTGCGGACTGGCGCGGATCGGCGACGCGCCATTCCGCAACATGACGAGACGCACGCCCGAACAGCTCTGACAGCCGTGCCCTGTCCAGCGATGGTGCGGAACGGGCGCGCGCCAGCGCTGTCTCGCGCGCCTCCATCCAGTGGCCGATGAGCGCCGGATGCGTCATCAGAAATGGCGCCATGCCAAGACCCGTGGCATTGCCGATGCCGATGTAGCGCCGAAAACGATGGTCCAGCGGAACGGCGGTCGAAGGTGACCGCATCCGCGCCACATGCTGGACGAGATCGAGCGTGAACAGGCGGACAAGATAGACGGCGAGCATTTCCGCCTGAAACGGGCCCGAAAGTTCAGGCCGTGGCGCAATCCGAAAGCGGTCGGCGATGCCGAACTTGCCGTTGCCATAGACGGCGGTGGTGCGCATCAGATAGCCGACATCGCGAGTGAGCTGTTCGTCGGGCTGCGAGCCGTTCGCCAAACTGTCCACGACATGGTCGAAATAGCGCAGGCTCTTGTTGGCCCGGCACAGGACAAGTTCGCTGGCCAGATAGCGCCCCGCCTCCTGCTTCGGCACATTCCGGCGAAGGCGCTCGATGTCGGCATCCGTGGGCTCGCCGTCGAACAGCGCGAACGTCGCATCCCAGGCTTCGGCAATCACGCGGTCGGTGCGGTGCTCCGGATCGAGCGCGTGCGAAAATGCAACGAGCGAATAGGCCCGGCCGGGCCGTTCCACCCGATAGATCGCGGTGCCGAAACCTCCAGCGTCCATATCGAAATGCGGCCGCGTGATGTGCCA
>JANLYR010000344.1:0-3177 GCA_031365765.1 Hyphomicrobiales bacterium
TCACGCGGTGTTCGGTGGAAAACGCATGCGGCTTGAAGCCTGGCGCAGCGCCCAGGACCAAGCGGCGGTGGCCGCCGAAAACATGGTGGGCGGCAACCGTGCATATGAGGCCGTGCCTTGGTTCTGGTCGGACCAGTATGAGCTGACCCTGCAGATCGCGGGTGAACCTTCGATTGGCGCAAGCCTGGTCAAAAGGCCACTCAAGGACGGCGCGTTCATCCTGTGTCACCTCGATGGCGAAGGGGTTCTTGTTGGTGCGAGCGGCATCGGTCCCGGCAATGCCATCGCCCGCGACATCAGGCTGTGCGAGCTGCTCATCGGAAAACGCGCAAAACCGGATCGCGCCGCGCTCGCCGATCCGATGTTTCAGCTTAGGACGTTGCTTAAATCGTAATTCCGCTAATGCTTCTTTTCCACCCAGTCATGGAAGGCGCCGAGCCATTTTGTCAGCGACTGTTCCAGCGCGGTGTCGGTGAGCATTCCCGACTCATCGAACTTCTCGGCCGATCGCGCCACGAAGATTTCCGGTTTCGGCATGACGATGGCGCCGAGCGACTGCAAGGTCTGGCGGAGATGATACTGGACGCGTGCGGTGCCGATATTGCCGCTTGACGCCCCCATGATGCCGGTGCGCTTGAAATTGAAGGGCTGGGATTTTCGCGACAGCCAGTCGATGGCGTTCTTGAGCACGCCCGGTATCGAGAAATTGTATTCAGGGCTGGCGATGATCACGCCATCCGCCTCGGTGATCCGCCGGTCGAGCGCGATGACGCTCTCGGGCTTGCCTGATTCCGTTTCGACATCGCCATCATAGAGCGGAATGCCATGCAGCGTGGCGATCTCGATCTCCATGCCGGAAGGAGCCAGCGGCTGAAGCGCACGCAGCAATGCGGCGTTGGTCGACTCTTTGCGCAGCGCGCCGCCGATTGCCAATATCTTCATGTCAGCTCCTTAAAGGCGGCCAGCGCACGGCGGCGCGCGGCGCCATGCTCCACGACAGGATGGGGATAGGTTGTTCCCAGTTCAACCCCGGACGCCGAGAGAATGTCCGGTGGCGCGGTCCATGGGCGATGGATGTACTTGTCCGGCAGCATCGCGAGCTCCGGAACCCAGCGCCGGACATATCGCCCTTCGCCATCGAACTTTTCACCCTGGAGCACGGGATTGAAGATGCGAAACCAGGGCGAGGCGTCGGCGCCTGAACCCGCGACCCACTGCCAGCTTGCGGCATTGCTGGCGAGGTCCGCGTCAACCAGCGTGTCCCAGAACCAACGCTCGCCTTCCTGCCAGGGAATAAGCAGGTGCTTCACCAGAAACGACGCGGCGATCATGCGAACGCGGTTGTGCATGGTGCCTGTCGACCAAAGCTGCCGCAGTCCCGCATCGACGATCGGATATCCGGTCAATCCCCTCTGCCAGGCGCGAAGCCCCACGGTATCGTCAGCCCACGGAAAGTTGCGGAAGGTGGGACGCCAGGCGTGAGACGGAAGCTCGGGGAATGCGTGCAGCAGATGATAGGAGAATTCCCGCCATAAAAGCTCGAGGAGAAATTTTTCGGCCGCTGCGTCGCGTTTTCCTGCGGCGCCGGCCTGCGAGGTTCGCACCGCATGCCAGCACTGGGCCGGCGAAATTTCGCCGAAATGAAGATGGGGCGACAGACGCGATGTGACGTCGCTATCCGGCCGGTCGCGCCCATTTGCATAATCGTGCAAGCCATCCGCGATGAAGCTGGCCAGGCGCTTGCGAGCGCCGGCTTCACCTGGTTCCCATCGTTGCCCAAATCCCGATGCCCAGTCGGGGCTGGAGGGGGAAAGCTTCCAGTCTTCAAGGCGATCGCTGTGTACCGGTCCAATCCAGGTTGTGAATTCAGCAACTTGCGGCGGTGGGTTCGGATCACCACGGGCGAGACAGGCGCGGGCGAAGGGTGTGTAGACCTTGAACGGCCCTCCCGCCCCCGTTCGCACCGTTTCGGGCTCGTTCAGCAGATAGCCGCCGTGCCGGTGGCAGGCGGCACCAGCCTCGTCCGCCATAGCTTTGACGCGGCGCTCAAGGCTGTCCGACCATGGCGTGTAGTCGCGGGTGAAATGAACGGCGACCGCGTTCACCTCCGAAATGACATTCGCCAGCACGCGATCGGCCGGCCCACGGCGAAGGATCAGCGGCACCGCGCCCGAAAAGCTCCGCAGGCTTCGATCAAGCCACCAGCGGGAGGCGCCGCCAATCGCCCATTCGCCCGGCGTTTCATCATCGAGAACATAGAGAAAGAGAACCGGACCTTCCCTCGAAGCAGCGGCAAGGGCTGGATGGGCGGCAAGACGCAGGTCGTTGCGGAGCCACAGGATCGACGGACGACTCAGGCCGTTACCCGCGTTTTCGCCGCGCGCTTCTCGAGGAGGCGGGTAAGCCAGTCGGGGTCCATCTCGGGCACCGAGGAAAGCAGCAGTTCGGTGTAGGCCGGATAGGGCGGCGACAGCACCTGCGACTTCGGCCCCTGCTGCACCACCTTGCCCTGGTACATGACGACGATCTCGTCCGAAATCGCCCGCACGGTGGCGATGTCGTGGGTGATGAAAAGATAGGAGACGCCGGTGTCCTTTTGCAGGCGCATCAGCAATGATAGGATTTCCTCCTGCACAATCTGATCCAGTGCCGAGGTCACTTCATCGCAGATGATGAGATCGGGTTCGGCGGCAAGCGCCCTGGCGATCGAAATGCGCTGCTTCTGGCCGCCCGACAATTCGCCAGGATAGCGATCGATGTAATTTTCGCTCATCTCGATCATTTCGAGGAGGTCGACGATCTTTCGGTCCTGCTCTGCGCCCTTGAAGCCCAGATAAAATTCCAGCGGCCGCCCGATGATGTCGCGCACTTTCTGGCGAGGATTAAGCGCCGTGTCGGCCGACTGATAGATCATCTGGATCTTGCGGAGCGTATCCTTGTCGCGGTCCTTGAGCGCGCGCGGCAATGGCTTGCCATTGAAATAGATTTCGCCTTTGGAGGGCGGCAAGAGGCCGGTGATGGCGCGGGCAAGCGTCGACTTTCCGGACCCGGATTCTCCCACCACGGCGACGGTGCGGCCGCGCGGCACCTGCACCGTGACATTGTCGAGCACCTTGACGATGCCGCTGTAGCTGGCATCGACATTGTGGATGCGTAGGATGATGTCATCGCTGATCG
>JANLYR010000353.1:0-4737 GCA_031365765.1 Hyphomicrobiales bacterium
AGGCAATGCTTGATGTTCCAGGCGGCGTGCTCGGCGGTGAAGGCGCCACCCTTGCGCCAGGTCGCATCCGCCATGGTGAGGGTCCAGGTTTTCAAATCCTCGGAGGCTTCCCACTTCGATGCGAGGTGGGGACGGGTGACATTGTCGCTGCCGGTACGGGTCAGATAGCCGCAGACCTGGCGGACGCAGTTCGAATCGTAAACCCATGAGAATGTATGGGGGCTGTCGAGTTTCGGCACACGCTGGGCGATGCGGATGATGCCGCCCTTCGGCATGTCCTCGGCTTTGGCTGCTGGAACGAAACTCTCGCCGGTGATCTTGCCGGCCCACATATAGGCGGTTGGCACGGCCATGCCGAGCAGCGAGGCGAACCGCACGAATTCGCGGCGGTCCATGACCCTGTCGGAAAGCTGCTGCTTCAGTTTGCCAATCAGCTTATGCTCTTTGTCTGACATTTCTGGTCTCCTCCCAATACGATGATGTTCTTCAAAGACGCGGGCGCGGGGCAAGGCTAGCCAGCGCGGGCTGGCGATCAGCCTAACACCCGGTTGCGGCGGATTACCAATTAAATCCGGTGCGCCGGAGGGTGAAATTATATCACTTCAGCGGGATCAGAAGAGAATTACGGTCCGGATTGATTTCCCCTCGTGCATGAGGTCGAAGGCCTCGTTGATGCGCTCCAACGGCAGTGTGTGGGTGATCATCGGGTCGATCTCGATCTTGCCCGCCATGTACCAATCGACGATTTTGGGAACATCGGTGCGGCCGCGCGCCCCGCCGAAGGCCGTGCCGCGCCAGACCCTGCCAGTTACCAGCTGGAAGGGCCTCGTCGCTATTTCCTGGCCGCTGCCGGCGACACCGATGATGATCGACTGGCCCCAGCCCTTGTGACAGGCCTCGAGCGCGATCCGCATCACCTTGACGTTGCCGATACATTCGCAGGTGTAGTCGGCGCCGCCCTTGGTGAGTGTCACGAGATGCTGGACGAGATCGCCATCGACCTGCGAGGGATTGACGAAATCGGTCATGCCGAAACGGCGGCCCCAGGCCTCGCGCTCGGGGTTGAGATCGACGCCCACGATTTTCGCGGCTCCAGCGAGGCGCAGGCCCTGGATGACGTTGAGGCCGATGCCGCCCAGGCCGAAGACGATGGCCGTCGAGCCGGGCTCGACCTTGGCGGTGTTGATGACGGCGCCGACGCCGGTCGTCACGCCGCAGCCGATGTAGCAGATCTTGTCGAAGGGCGCGTCGTGACGAACTTTCGCCAAGGCGATCTCCGGTACGACAGTGTAGTTGGAGAAGGTGGAGCAGCCCATGTAGTGGTGCAGCATCCGGCCCTTGTAGGAAAAACGCGAGGTGCCGTCCGGCATCAGGCCCCTGCCCTGCGTCACCCTGATCTTCTGACAGAGATTGGTCTTGGGGTTGAGGCAGTATTCGCATTCGCGGCATTCGGGCGTGTAAAGCGGGATGACGTGGTCGCCGGGTTTCAGAGACTTGACGTTCGGCCCAACCTCGATGACGATACCCGCCCCTTCGTGACCCATGATCGCCGGGAAGAGACCTTCCGGGTCGGCGCCCGAGATGGTGAACTCGTCGGTATGGCAGACGCCGGTCGCCTTGATCTCAACCAGCACCTCGCCTTCTTTCGGACCCTCCAGATCGACCTCGACGATCTCGAGCGGTTTTGCGGCTTCGAAGGCAACAGCGGCGCGGGATTTCATTGGACCTCTTGAGATCGGCTGGGTTTCTGGCGAAGGATGTCTTAAAGGAAAATCGGAAGGATCGGCAACCGGCTAATGCGCTTCGACCTCGTCACCATCGGAGAACCGCTGTACGAGCTGAACCAGCAGCCTGACGGGAGATTTCTGCCGGGCTTCGGCGGCGATACAACGAATGTGGCGGTCGCCGCGGCACGGCTTGGATGCCGCACCGCCTGCATCACGCGGCTGGGCATGGATGTATTCGGCAATGCCATCCTGGACCTGTACCTGCGCGAGACAATCGATGCGCGCTTTGTGGCGCGCGACGCTGCAGCGCCGACGGGATTGTATTTTGTCACCCATACCAGCGAGGGCCATCATTTCACCTATCGCCGTGCGGGTTCCGCGGCCAGTCTGCTCGCCCGCGATGAGATTCCGGTGCCGCTGGAGACGCGTTATATCCATGCCTCGGGCATCAGCCAGGCGATCAGCGCCACCGCCTCGCAAGCGGTGACACGAGCCATCGAAACGGCATCGCAGTCCGGCGCCAGAATTTCCTACGACACGAATTTTCGCGCCAAGCTGTGGACGGCGCACGACGCACGCCCGGCGATCGAGCGAAGTGCCGCGTCGGCCGACATCCTCAAGACGTCGAGCGAGGATGCCCTTGCCTTGCTTGGCACAAGCGAGCCGCAGCGCATTGTGGATCACTATCTGGCGCTCGGCAGCAAGGCTGTCATCGTCACCATGGGTGCTGATGGTTTGCTAGTGGGAACCGGAGAAAAACGCCAGGCTCTCGCGGGCTACAAGGTCGCGGCGGTCGATGCCACGGGGGCGGGTGACGCCTTCACCGGTGCGCTGCTGGCGCAATGCGCGCGCGGCGCCGATTTGTTTTCAGCGGCGCGTTTCGCCAATGCCGCCGCAGCGCTGGCGACGCTTGGATATGGCGCCATCGCACCCCTGCCCCGGCGCAATGAGGTCGAGGCGTTCCTCGCTACAGGGGTGTCAGCCTGAGGCGGAGCGCGTTGCCTACCACGCTGACCGAGCTCAGCGCCATGGCGGCGGCGGCGATGACCGGCGAGAGCAGGATGCCGAATGTGGGATAAAGAATGCCGGCCGCGATCGGCACGCCGGCCGCGTTATAGATGAAGGCGAAGAACAGGTTCTGCCGGATGTTGCTCATGGTGGCGCTGGACAGGCGGCGCGCCTTCACGATGCCCATCAGGTCGCCCCGCAGCAAAGTGATGCCCGCGCTTTCAATCGCCACGTCGGTGCCGGTTCCCATGGCAATGCCGACATCGGCGGCGACGAGTGCGGGGGCATCGTTGACACCGTCGCCCGCCATGGCGACAACGCGGCCCTGGCGTTTCAGTTTGGCCACGATCTCGGCCTTCTGGTCGGGGAGAACGTCGGCCTCGACTTCGGTGATCGCCAGCTTGCGGGCAATAGCTTCAGCGGTAGTGCGATTGTCGCCCGTCAGCATGACGATGCGGAGCCCGGCGGCGTTCAGCGCCTTCAGCGCTTCGGCGGTGGTTGCCTTCACCGGATCGGAAATGGCGAAGGTGCCGGCGATTTTTCCATTGACGGCGATGAAGATGGCGGTGGCGCCATCCTGCCGCAGGCGTTCCGCAGCCGCTGCCAGCGGACTTGCATCGATCTTCAGTTCGTCCAGGAATTTGGCGTTGCCAAGTGCAATGCGCTTCCTGTCAACCATGCCGATGGCGCCCTTGCCGGTGGGCGAATCAAAACCCATGACCTTGGCCAAAGCGATGTTCCGGGCTTTTGCCGCAGCGACGATGGCCGCCGCCAGGGGATGCTCGCTGGCCTGTTCGACGCTTGCCGCGAGGCGGAGGATTTCGCTTTCGTCGAAGCCTTCCGCCGTCTCGATCGCGGTCAGCGCCGGGCGGCCTTCGGTAAGCGTGCCAGTCTTGTCGATCACCAGCGTGTCGACTTTCTCCAGGCGCTCCAGCGCCTCGGCATTCTTGATCAGCACGCCGCTCTGGGCGCCGCGCCCCACGCCCACCATGATCGACATGGGCGTCGCCAGTCCCAGCGCGCAAGGGCAGGCGATGATCAACACGGCAACGGCGGCGACGAGGGCATAGGCATAGCGTGGCTCGGGTCCCCAGTTCACCCACGCGGCGAAAGACAAAATGGCCGCGAGGATGACCAGCGGCACAAACCAGCCCGACACCTGATCGGCGAGGCGCTGGATGGGCGCGCGGCTGCGCTGGGCTTCGGCCACCATCTGCACGATGCGGGCAAGCATGGTGTCGCGGCCCACTTTCTCCGCCTTCATGATAAAACCGCCGGACGCATTGAGCGTGCCGCCGATCACCTTCGAGCCCGGCTCCTTGGCAACCGGCATCGATTCGCCCGTCACCATCGATTCGTCGATCGACACATGGCCTTCGGTCAGCACGCCATCGACGGGCACCTTCTCGCCGGGCCGCACCCGGAGACTATCGCCGACGCCCAGTTCAGCGATGGGGATTTCCTCGTCGCTGCCATCGTCCTTTAGGCGGCGCGCGGTGCGGGGTGCGAGATCGAGCAGCGCCTTGATGGCACCCGAGGTCTGCTCGCGGGCGCGAAGTTCCAGCACCTGGCCGAGCAGCACGAGCACGGTGATGACGGCGGCGGCCTCGAAATAGACCGCGACCGATCCATCATGCTGGCGAAAAGCCGGAGGGAACATGCCGGGGAACAGCGTTGCGACAATGCTGTATCCCCAGGCAACGCCGGTGCCGATCGCGATCAGCGTGAACATGTTGAGATTGCGGGTGAGCAACGACTGGTAGCCCCGCACGAAGAACGGCCACCCTGCCCAGAGGACAACCGGTGTTGCCAGGACGAGCTGCAGCCAGTTCGATTGCTGGCTGGTGATGACGCTGTGCAGGTCGAACAGGTGCGATCCCATTTCCAGGGCAAAGACCGGAATTGTCATCGCCAGGCCGATCCAGAAGCGCCGGGTCATGTCGGCCAGTTCGGGATTGGGGCCGGTGTCGAGACTGATCATCAGCGGTTCGAGCGCCATGCC
>JANLYR010000365.1:0-5934 GCA_031365765.1 Hyphomicrobiales bacterium
GATCAATACGCACCCGAGCCTCGCAAATAATATGACGGAACCCTTCCGCTTCCCGTTGGTATAGAGAGCACCGCCGCCTGGCCAACCCCCCTCCGGTTTAGGCGGCGGACCCAACAAGAGTTCATCCAAACTACCCCCCCGCTCCGGCGGGGGTTTTCTTTCGCCCCTGCCAAGTTCAGAATGCGGCTAGGGGAATGGGCATGCACGAATATCGAGTGGTGTTTGGGGACGGGGACCCGGTCAAATTCGGCACCGATACCTTTAAGGCGCTGGGCTTGAGCGACGCGCTGTTTCATATCGCTAGCCTGCATTCTCGTCGACCGGTTGAACTCTGGCAGGACGATGTGTTTCTCGGCAGGCTTGAGCATGTCTCCAACGCCGACGGGTCGTTCTGGCGTATCGACGCAAGCCACCCATAATCTGGTCAAAATCATATGCTTGGTACCGACTGGCGGAATGGCACAAACCGACCCAATGCCGGTCATTCAGTCGCAATTTGTGGGTGCTTGGGAGCGGACGTCCACCGCGGAACGCTCCCGGCAGTTTCGCGCCCCAAAGTCGGCCTTTAGCCGCCTAATGTGAAACACCCGGAAGCGGACTTTGAAGCGACATAGTTCCCATATCCGGAAACGGACGACTGCTCGGAGCGACGGTTTAAGGGAAGCGATGCGCAATCTTCCATTTAGATCGGTAGCGATCGCCGCGGACTGCCAAGGTGCTCGGCTGAAGGGATCAAACGGGCGAGCGCCGATAAATCACTTAGCCGGTGCCACCGAACGCGTCGGGCGAGCTCTGCGCGCCGGCACCCGTGACGGCGGGAGCCGTGCCGTCCTGTTTCGCGCTCAGCGCCGTCAAATAGTCGATGATCACCGGGATATCCTTGTCGGCCACGGGTGCCTTGTAGACCTCCTTCATCTTGGTAACCGTCGCCTTCCATTGTTCGGCCGATAGCGCGGGCTGGGTCAGCGCCATGCTCGCCGAATGGCACGAAGTGCAATTGGCGTTGATCACGTCGGCGTGCGGACCATCGGGATATTGCTGCTCGTCCATCGGAAGATCGACCGAGTTCGAGACCAGGGTGAATCCGCCGAACGAGACGCTCGACGGCGTCGGCCCGCTTGGCGCGGGTGGCGGCGCAGGCACATGACTGCCGGGCGGGCCGATAGCGATCAGGACCAGGGCGGCCAGGCCGACCGCGCCAAACGACAGCGTACCAATCGAAGGGACTTTCATCTCGTCTCTCCTCAGGACGCGGTGATGGTGGTGGTTTCGATATTGCCGCGCATGAACCCGCCTGGGTTCCAGATCGGTGTCATAGGCTGCGCGGTGCCCGCCGTATTCCAGCAGCGCGACATGAGCTTCACCTCGCCGCGGCCCGGCAGAGGGACCTGAATATCCCAGCGGCGGAAGCTGTATTTGCCGTAATCGGGACCGAGCTTTGTATGGTACCAGGTTCGGCCACCATCGGTGGAAACGTCGACCTTGGCGACACCGGAATCGCCTCCCATCGCAATTCCGCCCAAGGGGATCGTCGGGTCATAGGCGATCGCCTGGCCTTCGCCGAGGCTGGTTACCCAGGAGCGAGGGATCATTCGATTAATTGGGACCGTCGGGTAATCCTTGGCGCCGGGCCTCACGTTTGCGCCGGGCGTCGCTGGGATCTTATAGGCCTTGGCCATCCAATATTGATCGTCAGGGCCGGGCAAGACCTCGATGTCGTTTAGCATCTTGACCCAATAGGTCGAATACCAGCCCGGCACGATCAGCCGGATAGGGAAACCGTTTAGCAACGGCAACTGCTCGCCGTTCATGCCGAAAGCGATCATCACCTCGCCGTCGCGAGCATGGTCGATGTCGAGTGCCTTCTCGAAATCCGGCGCCCCGGCGACCACAGGCTGGTCGAGCGCGCCGAAGCGCACCTGCACCGCGCCAGGCTTCACGCCGGCAAAGTCGAGAACGTCACGCAATCGCACGCCGAGCCATTTGGCATTGCCCATCGCGCCATTGCCCCATTGCGCGCCGGGCACCCGTGGCTGAAACAGGCCGCGGCTGTTGCCAGAGCATTGGTTGACCGCGGCCATCTCAACGCGCGGCAGGCGTAGCAGCTCCGCGAGGCTGAATGAGAGCGGCCGGTTGACGTGGCCGCGGACGTTCAGCCGGAAGGTGTCGACGTCGATCGCGGTCGGGATATCGGCCCAGTGCCAGCGCACGAAGAATTGGTCGTTAGGCGTAAAGACGTCGCGGTCGAACACCTCCATGGGGGTTTCGAGCAGAGGCGGGTGCATGCGCTGGAGGATCATGCTGCCCTTGCCGGGGAAGGCGCTGGTCATCGACCGGCCAGAATTGCCACCGGGCAGATGGAGGTCGACCAGGCTTTGCGCGATCGCCGGACCGGCGGCAAGAGCGGCACCGCCAAGCGCCGCGCGGCCAAGGAATCGGCGACGGCTGCCTTCTGCGGCCAGCCAGGTGTCGAACTTGTCCATGTTTGTCTTCCCTTCTGCGGGCGAACGTGGCGAACCTGGCTGGTCAAGCAAAGCGATCAGATTTTCATTTTTGATCGATTCTCGCGATGGGTTCGACCCATTAATTGAGTTGAGCGATGCACGGGGACACGAACAAATGACCCTTCCATGCGCCGGCTAGCGTCTTGGCGGCAACGAGGATCCACATCATCGCCAGGGCCATTGTGAGCACCGTCCCGATGATGCCGAAGAAGGCGAGATCGAAGGTCGAGCCGAGTCGGAAGGTCGCGACTGTGTAGACACCGAGCGGAAAGGTATAACCCCACCAGCCCAGGTTGAATGGGATGCCTGCGCGCCAGTAGCGCTACGTGATCAGCATCGCGAGCGCCAGCCACCAGAGGCCGAAGCCCCAAAGCAACAGACCGGCGATGCTGCCGAGACCTTGCGCGACCCCGGCGATCGAAGCGAGGCCATGCGCGCCGAAGATGGCAGGCGCATCGCCGCCCAGCACCAGCATGCCCAGCGCACCGGTGCCGATCGGGCCGAGCGCGAGCCAGCTCGATGCGGCCATGCCCTCGTGCGGCAGCTTGTGCAGCGCCATGCGCAGGATGAGGAGCGCCAGGATGCTGAAGGCCACCGGCACGGAATAGGCCCAGAGAACGTAGGAGGTGAGCAGCACCACAAGCTGCGCGTAAGAATCGGCGAGGTGGGGCGCGAGCAGGCCGCCGCTTGCTGCCGCGACTTCGGAGGCGACAACCGGGAGCAGCCATACGGCGGTCATGCCGTCGAGGCTGTGCTCGTGCCGGGTGAACATGAAATAGGGGATCAGGACGCCGCAGATCAACGACAAGGCGACGTCGATCCACCACAGGACATGCGCGATGGACACGATGCCGTCGCCGAACCGGGGGATACCGAAGGCGATGCAACCATTGATGATGGTGGCAAGGCCCATCGGAATAGTGCCGATGAACATCGACACCGTGTTGTGACCGAATATCCGCCGCGCCTCATGGCCGAACATGATCCAGCGCGCCGAATAGAGGCCGGTGAACAGCGCAAAGAGCGCGATGTTGAAGAACCAGAGCGCCTCGCCGACCGGCTTCAACGCCGGCCCGATGTCAGGTACCTGCGGCAGCGCAAGCGCGAGAATGCCAGTGCCCATGGTTGCGGCGAACCAGTTGGGTGTAAACTGGCGGATCATCTCGCGCGGATGATCGAGACGGCTGAGCGGACGCAGGCCTTCGAGCACTGACTTGAGGTCGCCGGTCATCGTCCAAGCTCCTTTAGAAGATCAGTCAGTGCATCCGCCGCCCGGGTGCGATAGCGCTCCTTGTGGCGCAGCGCCTCGAACGGACGTGCGGGCAGGCCCAGCCCGAGATCGTGCAGATGACCGGCGGCCAGCGCCCGGCGCACGACCAGTTCGGACAGAACGGCAACGCCGGCCCCGGCCTCGACCGCGGAACGTACCGCCTCGTTTGACGGCAAAGTCATGCCGATCCGCAGATCGGCGGGACTAATGCTGCGGTGACGCAGCACCTCCTCGAAGGTCGAGCGCGTGCCCGATCCCTGCTCGCGCACAATCCAGTTGGCGTCTCGCACCCATTGCTCGTCAATGTCGTGGGCGGGCGTATTGCCAACCAAAACCATCCGGTCCTCGCCGATTTTCCAATGTGCGAGCGCCGGCTCGTCGATCAAGCCTTCGACGAAGCCAATCTCGGCCCGTCCGTCGAGCACCTGCGCCGCGGCGCCGCCGCTATTTTCGACAGCCAGCGCGATGCCAATCAGCGGATGCCGGCAATGAAACTCCGCCAAATGCGCCGGTAGCCAGTAGCTGGCGATCGTCTGGCTCGCGACGATTCGCAGCGTGCCGCGCTTCAGCCCGCCAAATTCAGAGAGTGCGAGTTCCGCGCTGGCGGCACGGCCAAGCACGGCACGCGCCTCCTCCAGGAACATGGCGCCCGCCTCCGTCAGTTCGATGCCGCGACCGACCCGATGGAAGAGTCGCACGTCATGGCGGGACTCAAGCGCGGCGATGGTGGCGCTCGCCGCCGACTGGGTGACGTTCAGCGCTTCTGCGGCGCGGGTCATGTGTTCGCGTTCGGCGACGCCAACGAATATGCGAAGCTGTTCAAGGGTCATATCGATCTCCTGAGGCGATCTATAGACCTACACGATCAATCGTTCTAATTTATTGGTTATATCATTTCAATCGCCTATCATGATTGATTAACCGCTCGTCGACCATTGAATTGGTGTACACGTTCGCCAGGCTGGAATGCGGCATCGTGATGATCGCGTGCGAATGACGGTCAGCAGCGTGCGCCGTCATTCTTTAAGCTTCTGAACTGCGGTCTCGCGCTCTCGACTCGAACAGTTAGGTGGTTAAGCCAGCGCATTCATCTCTTATCGCGATCAGAATGATAAATATCATCGGTTGGATCGATGATAGCCGATGCACGATCTAGGCTGCACGGACAGCGCCGCATTATCGCGTCGATGACGGATCAGGAGACCCGACATGGCCACGCGCATCAAGGAGAGTGAGTTCCAAGCCGCCGGCGCACTCGCGGAACAGGCGATGAGGCCCACGCTAAGGCGGGTCATGGCAGACGATCCCTATGCCCAGCTCGAGCGGCCTGCGCCCGGCGTTTCCAGTCGCGGCGTTCACCCCAATGTGCTCGTCTTCCTCGTCGGGTTCTACGCGATGATGGTCGCTTCCTTCTGGACGTTCTTTGCGCGAGATCCATCGCCGACCGGTGTTCTTGTCGTCGTTACTCTTATTATGGTCATTTATTTTTCGCTGATTGTCGGAGGTATCCTGCTCGCTGACTTTCCGGCGCCGGGCGAGAGGCAGCGCAGCTTCGGCGAATTCCTGCGCGGACCCGTCGCAATCGTCACTGGCACCATCAACGGCCGCGAAGCGACCATGCAAGTATTGCTGCTGCCGGCCGCTATGATGGCACTAGCTGCCGCCATAGGCGTTGTAGCCAGACTATCGTGAAAAGGGAATGCGCTTGAAACTGATTTTGGCAATCGCGGGCTTCGGCCTCGCGGCATCGGCAAGCGCGCTGGCTACGTCCACGGATGGCTTTGCTAAGGAGATGGCCGCGGCGATGCAGCGCATGCACCATGCGATGATGGTTGAACCTTCCGGCGACGTGGACCGAGACTTCGCAGCGATGATGGTCCCGCACCATCAAGGCGCGATCGACATGGCCCAGATGGAGCTGAAGAGCGGGAAGGACGCAAAGATGCGCGCGATGGCGAAGGGAATAATCAAAGCCCAGCAGAAGGAGATCAAGGAATTCGACCGATGGCTCGGCAAGCAAAAGTGAGTTCGTCGGAGTAAAATGCAACCCATGGTCTCCAGAGGGTCCGTCAGGAAAATCGCCAGTATGCTTCTGGGTGCGATGCTGTTCGCCCAGGCGGCACTTGCGGTGGCGGCGTGCGACTGGCTGCGCGTTGCCCC
>JANLYR010000397.1:0-1532 GCA_031365765.1 Hyphomicrobiales bacterium
GAAATTTGGAGCAAACATACGCATGTCGTGGACCGAAGAGCGGATCGATCGCCTCAAGACGATGTGGGCCAAGGGCGCCACCGCCAGCCAGATCGCCGAGGATCTTGGCGGAGTCAGCCGCAATGCGGTGATTGGCAAGGCGCATCGCCTCGGGCTCGAGCAGCGCCCGTCCCCGGTCAAGCCGGGCGAGGATAAAAAGGCCGCCGCGCCCGCCGCCGCCGCTGCGGCCAAGCCGGCGCCAAAGCCCACGCCGTCCACCGCCGCGCCCAGCGCCGACGCCGCTGACGCCGCGCCGGTGCCCGAGCCGCTCGTCCTGTCGCAAAACCCGGTCAATCCGAAGCATGCGCTGCGCCCCGGCACCGAATTGCAATATCGTTCGATCGGCCCGGGCGGTTTCATCCGCCAGGGTCCGGGCGATCAGCAGCCGCCGATCCCGCCCGCGCCGCCGCGCCGCCTGGTCCCGGCCAAGCCGAGCCCTGAAGTTGCCGACAAGACCTCGCTGCTCGAGTTGAACGACCGCATCTGCAAATGGCCGATCGGCCATCCCGGCGAGCCTGACTTCCATTTCTGCGGCCAGGCGTCGAACCCCGGCTTTCCTTATTGCGTCCAGCATTGCGGCGTCGCTTATCAGGCGCAGCTCCCGCGCCGCGACCGCCGCCCGCCCCCGCCGCTGCCGTTCGGCGGGCCACGGGTCCGCTGAGCCGAGCGCAGCGAAGCCGGCGCGGCACGCGTGCGGTTGGTTTGGATGGACGAGCCACCCAAACGCCGACCGGACCGACGTCACGGATTCACTCCGTAACGGCGCTCCACACTCACGAGCCCAAAATGCGCTCGCGAAACCAGGCGGCGAGTTCCGCCTCACTCAACTCACCGGAAGCTAAACTGATAAAAACGACAACGATTTCGTTATTCGTCGCTTCGAGTGTGTAGCCGTTCTTTGCCAGAAAACCTTCGCTCACGACGGCTGCGGTGCGCTTGTTGCCGTCGATAAAGGGATGATTTCGCGCGAGGCCGAAGGCGTAACTGGCTGCCAATGCCGCCGCGTCAGGATCGCCGTAATGTGACAGATTTTTTGGGCGAGCCATGGCGCTTTCGAACAGACCTTGATCGCGGACGCCATCTCCGCCGCCATGCTCCGCCAATTGCTCCCGATGCGCGGCGAGCGCCCCATTCTCACTCACCCACAGCCACTCGGCCATGTTTATTTGGCTAGTTCGCGCAAAGCACTTCGACGGCGCCGCATGACGTCGCGCAGAATCTCCATTTCCCCTTCGAATTCGGGATCGCCAGTGCGGAGTTCGATGCCATTCGGCGTGCGAACGGGAAACACACTGTCGCCGGCCTCCAGGCCCAGCTCACGGAGCAACTCTTTGGGAAAGATCGCGCCCGTCGAATTGCCGATCGGAATCAGTTTCATGGACTTACTGATCGTCTTGTTCAGCGGCTTGTTCATACGTCTGTTATAACATCGAAGCTGTGGACAAACAAGCCGCGCTCGGTTGGCTTGCACCGGCGCCGCGCCCTATACTTCC
>JANLYR010000196.1:0-2920 GCA_031365765.1 Hyphomicrobiales bacterium
CGCAACTACCGCTCGACGCCGCATATCCTGGGTGTCGCCTCGGGGCTTATCGCCAAAAACGAGGGGCGGCTTGGCAAGACGCTGCACACCGAAGCGATCGAGGGTGAGCCTGTCGCGGTGCGATCACACTGGGACGGAGACGAGGAAGCCCGCGCCATCGGCGACGATATCGAGAACCTGCAGCGCAAGGGCGAAAGTCTCAACGACATGGCGATCCTGGTGCGCGCTTCGTTCCAGATGCGCGCCTTCGAAGACCGGTTCATCACGCTGGGCGTGCCTTACCGTGTTGTCGGCGGGCCGCGCTTCTACGAGCGCGCCGAGGTGCGCGACGCGCTGGCCTATTTCAAGGTAACGGCGTCACCCGACAACGATCTGGCGTTCGAGCGCATCATCAACGTTCCCAAGCGGGGGATCGGTGAAACTTCGGTCAAGCGGTTGCATACGCATGCGCGCCACCAGGGCCTGTCGCTGTATCGGGCCACCGAAGGGCTCAGCCTCACCGACGAGCTGCCCAACAAGACGCGGACCGCACTGCGTACACTGATCGAAAGCTTCGGCCGCTGGCGCAACGCCATGACAACCCTTCCGCACACCGAGCTGGCCGAGATCATCCTCGACGAATCGGGCTACACCGCCATGTGGCAGAATGACAAGAGTCCGGAGGCGCAAGGGAGGCTGGAGAACCTGAAGGAACTGGTGCGCTCCATGGGCGAGTTCGATTCGCTCGCGGGCTTCCTCGAACATATATCACTCGTCATGGACGCCGCAGGGCAAAGCGACGAGGACAAGGTCAACATCATGACGCTGCATTCGGCCAAGGGGCTGGAGTTCGGCTCGGTGTTCCTGCCCGGCTGGGAGGAAGGCCTCTTCCCGCATCAGCGCTCGCTCGACGAGAAAGGCCGTGCCGGTCTCGAAGAGGAGCGCCGCCTCGCTTATGTCGGCCTGACGCGCGCCAAGCGCCGGGCCACCGTGTCCTTCGCGCAGAACCGCCGCATCCACAATCTGTGGCAGTCATCGCTCCCGTCGCGCTTTATCGACGAACTGCCGGAAGCCTTCGTGGAGGTGGCACCGATGACCGGGAGCTATGGCGGGCACGCGCTGGGAGGCTACGGCGCCAGCCGTTTCGACGAGATGAAACCCTTTTCAAACACCTATGCGACGCCCGGCTGGCAGCGCGCGCAATCGCGCTGGGCCAAGGGCGACAGCGCCCGCAACACCCCGCATTTCATCGAGGGCGAACTCACCGCGCGCGAATCCGAACCCGCAAGCTTCGAGACGGGCGAACGGATCTTTCACCAGAAGTTCGGCTATGGCCGCGTGACCGCAGTCGACGGCAACAAGCTCAACATCGATTTCGACAAGGCCGGCGAAAAGCGCGTGCTGGATTCGTTCGTCGCGCGGGCGTGACCGTTACGATTTCAGGCCGTCCAGCTTTTCACCTCTCGCCACAATCCCCAGCGCACCATCGGGCAGCGGGCGCTGCAGTTTCAACGCCTCTTCCGTTGGCGCTTCCAGCCATTGGCCGACCTCGTCGGGCGTGGTCAGGATGACCGGCATCGCCTTGGGATGGATGGCGCCCACTTCGCGGTTGGCCTCGGTTGTCAGAAAGCCGAACAGGTCGTTGGTGGTCTCGCCTTCCTTCACTTTCCGCACACAGGTCCAGCGCGTCCACAGGCCGGCGAAAAAAGCCAGCGGCCGCGATTCATCGAAAGCGAACCACACCGGCGCGCGCTTGCCATCGGGCGTGGTTTCGTGTTCCGAGAAGCTGGTGAATGGCACGACGCAACGGTGTTCGCGGCCAAGCCAGCGCCGCCAGTGCGGAGAACTCGCGTTGCGGATATTGGTGACACCGGTATCGCAGTTGCGGCCCTTGAGCGCGAAGGATGGCGACGGCATGCCCCAACGCGCCATGACCAATTCGCGGCCTGCCAAAGAATTGCGTATGATGGGCGCGAAATAATCCGGAAAAACTCCCGGAAGCGGCGGCATGTTGCCGGTCTTGTCGATCATCGCCCGCGACAACTCCAGGATCGCTGCCTGGCCTTTCGACAGGGAATAAAGATTGCACATGGGAAACCGCCAACCCCGGCCGCGGCTACTGCGCCAGGTACCCGCCATCGACGGGCAGGATCACGCCGGTAATGAAGGATGCCTCATCCGAGGCCAGAAAGAGGATAGCCGCCGCGACCTCGTGCGGTTCTCCAATCCGCCCGATCGGATGCTGGCGCTCGAGTTCAGCCAGGTATTCGGCGCCGCCCGGTTCATGTGGAAGGCGCTTTACCCGCTCGGTCATGATGGTGCCGGGCGCAACCGCGTTTACCCGGATGCCGCGCGCCGCCCATTCGATGGCCAGATGCTTCGCAAGACCCGACGCCACGAACTTCGCCGGACCATAGACCGCCTGGCGCTTCTGCCCCTGGACGCCGGAGATCGAAGAGGTACAGACAATCGATCCGCCGCCCGTTTTCAACATGGCTTCGATCGCATATTTGCACGTCAAGAACATGCCCCGTCCGTCGATGGCCATGACCTCGTCCCAGAGTTCCGGCGTCGACTCCAGAATGTCCGTCAGCGGAATGATCCCGGCATTGGCCACGGCGACATCGAGACGGCCATAGGCCGAGACACCGAGCTCAACGGTCCGCCGCACGTCATCGGGCACGGACACATCGCACACCGACATTTCGGCTTCGGCGCCATTCCCCCGCAGTTCCGCAACGAGATCAGCGAGCGGCTTTTCCTGGTTGTCCGCCAGCACCAGGCGGGCCCCTTCCGCGGCAAAACGCACGGCGGTGGCGCGGCCGATCCCGTAGGCGGCGCCGGTGATAACACAAGATTTTCCGTTCAGTGCGCCGGCCAACGTCTCGCTCCCTCGCTGCAAGGCCCGACTTTACGGGGCGGACGCCGGCACTTCAACGGC
>JANLYR010000457.1:0-14617 GCA_031365765.1 Hyphomicrobiales bacterium
ATCGGCGATCTGGCTGGCGGCAATATTGTTGTACAGCACGATACGGCTTGAGGTCTGCAGCACGGCCCCATCGATCACCTCGTCAACCAGGGTCTTCAGAGCAACCTTGGTTCGCGCCGGCGGCTGTTCCTGGGCGCGGCCGAATTTCAGTGTCTGGCTGAGAAATGAGATCGCGCGATCGAGCGACGCGATGAGCTTGGGCACAAAGCGCTGCACGGTCGGATCCTCGACCATGGCAAGGCGGTCTGAAATGAGCTGCGCCGAGGACAGCATGTTGCGAAGATCGTGGCTGACCTTGGAGACAGCAAGACCCAGCGCCGCCAGCCGGCTGTTCTGCTGCAGCATCCGGACAAGATCGTTCTGCATGTCATGCAGTTCGCGTTCGGCCACGCCGATCTCATCCCGACGGCCCGACGGCTGGATGATGCGGCTAGGGTCTTCCGGGTTATGCCCGAAGGCCACCATGTTGCGGGTGAGACGCTGCATGGGCAGCACCAGCACCCGGTTGAGTGCGGCGAACACCAGTCCCGCCACCACCAGAGACAGGATGACCGACAGGATAAGGATATTGAAGGCATAGCCGAACATCGCCTCTCGCAGCGGCTTCTCCCGCAATGCGAACTCGATCACTTCGCCCGACATACTGGGGGGCGTATCGATGATGCCGATCACCCGGTCGTCGCTCGCCAGCATGGCGCCGAAGGCGTCGGTGATGGCGGGCAGCCAGCGCACGACCCGAAGATCGAAGCTGGCATCGATCATGTAATCGCCATCGCTCCGCAGCACCAGCTGCCGGCGCTCGTCCTTGGTCAACGAAACGGCGAGCACACCGGCGCCTTTCAGAATTTCACTGCGGAGATCGCTCGACAGCAGCTGATTGGGCGCGGCCTCGGCGGCAAGTGCCGCGATTTCCGCCTGGGCGACGCGGACCTTGAGCCACTGGATACGGAAATTCGCGATTGACGGCAGGAAGATGAGGACTTCACCCAGCATGACGAAGACGACGGTCAGGCCAAGTACCTTGCCCGACAATCCCGCGAAATACCCCGGCCTCCCGGACCCTGTTTCCATCGCCACCACTGTCTGTCAGGTTCCGATCATCCGAATCGCCCGAGCATGTTGATTACGCGCCTCACCCAGGGATTGGTTGCAAGACTGGAAAAAAAGTTAATCGCGGCGCGATGGTTTGCCTCGCCGCGCGTTGGATAGGGCAGAACCACGCCAATCATCGATTTCAACGTGAGCCCGCTGGCCATGGCGACCAGCCAGGGCTGTATCAGTTCGCCAGCATTGGCGCCGGCAATCCCAACCCCCAAAATGCCACCGCGCGGGCTGGCGATGACCTTGACCAATCCGTTCGTAGCAGCCTCCGTCAGCGCCCTGTCATTGCGCGCGAAGGGTGAACGAAGCACCTTGATCGCGTCACCGTGGATGCGGCGGGCCGCCGCTTCCGTGAGACCTGCCTGTGCGAGTTCGGGATCGCTGAACGTTACCCAGGGAATGGATTTGGGGTCATGGCGAACGCGCAGCCGGAACAGGGCATTGCGGATGACAAGACCTGCCTGATGGCTGGCGGCATGGGTGAACTGCGGCCCGCCTGTCACATCGCCGATGGCATAGACCCGGCGGTTCGTGGTCTTCAGGCCGCCATCCACCGTGATGCCCTTGGCGGAATGCGCAATTCCGGCGGCATCGAGGCCAAGGCCCTCGGTGTTGGGCCGCCTGCCGGTGGCGAGCAGCAGATGGCTGCCTTCAATGACCGCGCCTTCAATTTCAACGGCAACACCGTTAATGTGATGGCGGACGGCGCGGACGGGGCTGCGGCTCAAAATCTGCACCCCCTCGGAACGAAGCACCGCGAGCACCACATCGGCCAGTTCCGGGTCGTCCTTGGCCAGCGGTTCCCGGCCTTCGACCACGGTGACGGCCGACCCCAGCCGCCGGAACGCCTGCCCCATTTCGATGCCGATGGGCCCGGCCCCGATGATGATGAGATGCGAGGGCAGCACTTTATTGTCAAAAAGCGTCTCGTTGGTGAAATAGGGAACGCTCTCAAGCCCTGGGATCGGTGGAATGGCGGCGCGCGAGCCGGTGGCGATCACGAACCGCCGTGCCTCGTACACATTGCCATTTGCCACGACGGTGCCTGAATCGCGAAACGACGCCTCGCCCCTTACCACCGTGATACCAAGCCCTTCCATGCGTTCCTGGCTGTCATGGGGTTCGATTGCCGCAATGGTCCGATGGACATGGGCCATGACCTGCGAGAAATCGATGCCGGGTTCGCCGGCCGCGATGCCGAAGGGAGCGCCATCACGCAACGCCTGCGCATGTTTGGCCGCGGCAATGAGCGCCTTGGAGGGCACGCAGCCATAATTGAGGCAGTCGCCACCCATTTTGCCTTTTTCGAACAGAACAACCTTCTGCCCGAACTGCGCCGCTGCCGCCGCAACCGACAGTCCGCCCGAGCCCGCGCCGATCACGGCGATGTCAAATTTCAAACGTTCCTCCGGCGCCGCCACTTCCTGAACGCGATAGGCAGCAATGACACCACGCCGAGTGCCACGAAAGCCAGCACGATCTCGCGCGTCAGCAGGGTGCCGAGTTCAAGCTGAAACTTGCAGGGCGAACCACCGGTTGCCAGACATTCCCGATGGCGCGCCGATTGCGCATCGATGATGCTGTCGAGACCGGTGCCAAGCCAGGTATAGGCAAAGGAGGCGGGAATAATGCCGAGCACGGTGGCTGCGACGAATGTCATTCGTTTGACCTTGCACAATCCCGCCACGGCATTGACGGCGAAGAACGGAAAGGCGGGGACGAGGCGCAGAAACAGCAGATAGCTGAAGGCATCCTCGGCGAAGCCACTCGACAGCTTTTGCAGAAATGGACCGGAACGCTGGGCTAAGACATGACCGAAGGACGATCGCACGGCCTCGAACACCAGAAACCCGCCGAGCGTCGCGGAGCTGACGACGACCGGTACCCCCACCACCCAGCCGAACAGGAAACCGCCTGCGATACTCATCACCGCCGCAACGGGAAGAGACAGCGCCACAATAGCGACATAGGCCGCCATGAAAATCGCGATGGCGAGGATCATGTGGCTCGCCACGAAGTTCTTGAGAAGATCGCGGTTGAGGGCGACAGTTTCGAGCGTCAGGTAGTGGTGAAGGCCGAGCAGGTAAGCCGCCACCATGGCCACGACGATACCGAGCGCCGGCCACCAGCGCCGCAGCCGGGCAGGCCATCTTTGGTTTTCCAGATCGGGCAATGTGGCAAGCAATTTCGACATCGCACCAGGGATGACCCATTCCGCGGTTGGGTGGAAGGGCCTCTCACCGGCTCGTGAGAACTATTCAGGCTGCGTGTGCCGCGCGTGAAGGCTCAGGCCAGTGCCTCGATCTCCTTGGCCACCAGTTCCTGCAGACGCCAGAGATTGCGGTCGCGGATGCCGAACTGATCGAGATGATGAACGGTGTTGAACAGGTATTCCGCGCCCGTTCCCCAGTGCCCTGCGGCGCGCGCCAGGATGCGGGCAACCTCCGGAAGTTCGAGTTTCCCCGTATAGACGGGACCTTTGGTATTGGCGGTCATGGCCAGTGCCTTGCGCCGCTGTCCGTCCGCACAGCGGATGTCGATCCAGCGCGGGACATTCGTTGCGGGCTTCATGGTGGTCTCGCGGCGCACCAGCCGGTGTATCTGAGCCGCGTGGTTTTCGTCGGGCAACCGGTAGGCGACGCCCTGGCAACATCCGCCCCGGTCAAGCGCCATCATCAAGCCGGGAAACTCCGAAGTTCCCCGCCAGCGTTGGATGCGAAGGCAAAAAGCACGGTGCCAGCCATAAGCGGTGCTTCGGCAATGGTCGATATGATCGAATTCCGGTTTCCAGATGAGGGAGCCATAGGCAAATACCCAGAGCTCCCGCGTATCTTGGTATGCCAGCAGGTCCTGAACCATTTGGTGATAGTCGCTATCGGACTGCTGCTCGCCCGGCGGGTGCCCGGCATAGGGCTCGATGCGGGCCACCCGGGCGATCATCTCGGCCGTCAGGGCCATCGCCGGCCGGGCGGTCGTCGCTCCTCCCCCCTCGTGTTTGACTTTGTCCGGCATTTCCCCCTATAAGCCCGGCCAATTCCTGATGCCGCAAAAAACAGCCTCCGGGAGCGCCCTCAAGGTATCCGAAATCTTGAGCCATGTTGCAAGCATGTGGCGCTGCGGAGCATGACCTAACGGAGACCGATCGTGAAGCGCACCTATCAGCCCTCGAAAATCGTCCGCAAGCGCCGCCACGGCTTCCGTTCGCGCATGGCGACCGTTGGTGGCCGCAATGTCCTGGCCCGGCGCCGCGCCAAGGGCCGCAAGCGCCTGTCGGCCTAGGGGCCGGACCAGCCTCGGCATGGAGCGCCTCAAGCGACGGCGGGACTTTGTTGCCGCCGCAAAGGCGTTGCATGCCGCAATGCCGGGAATGGTGGTGCAGGCGAGGGATCGCGGCGACGATGCGCCACCGCGTGTCGGTTTCACCACGACGAAGAAGCTCGGCAATGCCGTCGTCCGCAACAGGATCCGGCGCAGGCTCCGCGAGATCGCCCGTCTCGGTCTCGAGGGTGAGGCAAGGCAGGGTTTCGACTATGTGATGATTGGCCGTGCCGGATCGCTCAACCAGCCCTTTCCCCAACTCCACAACGAACTCAATTCAGCCTTGAAGCGGCTGCACCGCACTTCCCATGTTGCGGGCTGACAAGGGACGGCCATGAATTACGACAACAAGAATTTCATCCTCGCGATTGTGCTGTCCATGCTCATCATTTTCGGCTGGCAGTATTTTTATCCCAACTCCCTGCTGACCCGGCAGACGTCGCAGCAGACCACGTCGCAGCCAGGGAAAACCGAGACGCAGAGTTCGAGCGTCCAGGTTCCCGCAACCGTGCAGCCGATGAGCGTTACCCGCGACGAGGCTCTCCTTGCCACGCCCCGCGTTCGGATCGAAACGCCATCTCTGGCAGGTTCGATCAATCTGGCGGGCGCTCAGATCGACGACCTGCATTTGCTGAAATATCGCGAGACGATCAGTCCGGCGAGCCCAACCATCGTGTTCCTGTCGCCCGCCGGAACGCCGGGCGCGCTGTTTGCCGAACAGGGTTTCATCGCCGCCACGGGCAGCGCGGCGAAACTGCCCGATCCCAAAACCGTGTGGTCTGCCCCAGCGGGTGCGGTCCTGGCGCCCGGCAAGCCGGTGACGCTCACCTGGGACAATGGCGAAGGTCTGCTCTTCAGCCGGGTGATCGCGATTGAGGACGAATATGTCTTCACCATAACCCAGACGGTGCAGAATAAATCCTCAACCGCCGTATCGCTCATTCCATATGCCAGGGTGCAGAGGCAGGACACCCCCGTGGTGGCCGGCTTCTGGGTATTTTTTGAAGGCATGCTGGGCGTATTCGACGGCACCCTGCGCAACGTGAAATATGCCGATCTGGTCAAGGCGACGGAACCGACGAAATATGATTCGATGGGCGGCTGGATCGGCTTCACCGACAAATACTGGGCAGCGGCGATCATTCCCGACCAGACTCGGGCTCTGACGGCGAGTTTCATGCATCGCAAGCAGGACGATCGCGACGTCTATCAGACCGACTATCTGGACAAGGATGCCATCACGATCCAGCCGGGGGCGAGCGCCACGTACCAGGATCAACTTTTCGCCGGCGCCAAGGTCGTCCAGACAATCGAGGCGATCGGCGAAAAGTACAAGATCAAGAACTTCGATCTGATGATCGATTGGGGCTGGTTCTACTTTTTGACCAAGCCGATGTTCTATCTTCTGGACTGGCTCAAAAGCCTCACCGGCAATTTCGGCGTCGCCATTCTGTTGGCGACGGTCCTGGTGAAGGGGGTCCTGTTCCCGCTCGCCAACAAGTCCTACGCCTCGATGAGCAAGATGAAGAAGCTGCAGCCGGAAATGGTGAAGCTCAAGGAGCAGTATCCGGACGACCGCCTGAAGCAGCAGCAGGGTATGATGGAGCTGTACAAGCGCGAAAAGGTTTCGCCGCTGTCGGGCTGCCTTCCCGTCGTCATCCAGATTCCCATTTTCTTCGCGCTCTACAAGGTCATTCTCACCTCGATCGAACTGCGTCACGCGCCATTCTTCGGTTGGGTCCACGATCTGTCGGCGCCCGATCCGACCAACCTGTTTAATCTTTTTGGGCTTATTCCGTGGACCCCGCCCCACATGCTGACGATTGGCATTTGGCCCTTGCTCATGGGGGTGACGATGTGGGTCCAGATGCGGCTCAATCCCACACCCCCCGATCCGGTGCAGGCCAGCCTGTTCAACTGGATGCCTGTTATCTTTACCTTCATGCTGGGCTCGTTCCCGGTGGGTCTGGTGATCTACTGGGCCTGGAGCAACTTCCTGTCGATCGTCCAGCAGTCGATCATCATGAGACGTCATGGCGTCAAGGTCGACCTGTTCGGCAATATCCGGAACAGCCTGCCGTTCCTTAAAAAGAAGCCGGCGAGTTGAGCGAACGCTTCACCACGGATGAAATCGACGCGGGCCGCCGGCTGTTCGGCGGCCCGCATGTTTTCATGCTGGGCGTCGCGCATCTCGAACAGCTCCCGCCTCCTAAGGGAATAGAGATCGCCTTCGCCGGGCGCTCCAATGTCGGCAAGTCCTCGCTCATCAACGCGCTGACCGGCGTCAACGATCTGGCGCGGGCGTCCAATACACCGGGCCGCACAAGGGAGCTCAACTTCTTCGATATTGGCGGGGCGTTCAGGCTGGTTGACATGCCAGGCTACGGCTATGCCAAGGCACCGAAGAAAGACGTGAAGAAGTGGCAGTCGCTGCTGCGCGGCTACCTGCGGGGACGGCCCGGCCTCACCCGTGTTTTCGTGCTGATCGATTCTCGCCACGGCGTACTGGCCGCCGATGAGGAGATGTTCAAGCTGCTCGACGATGCGGCCGTCACCTATCAGCTGGTGCTGACCAAAACGGACAAGATCAAGCCTCCCGAACTGGTCAACGTTGCCCACGAGACGGAAGCCGCCGCGAAGAAACGGCCCGCGGCGTTCCCTCTGATCCATCAGACCTCGAGCGAAAAGGCCACCGGGATCGCCGAACTCAAAGCGGAAATCGCGGGATTACTCTGACTTCTTGCGACGGCTTTGCGGGCGCGGACATATTCCTTATAAAGCGGCGAACCGAGAGACTGCCATGACCGAGATTCCCACCACCGAAACCGCCCGCATCCTTTCCGAAGCCCTGCCTTTCCTGCAGCGCTACGACGACCAGATCATCGTGGTGAAATTCGGCGGCCATGCGATGGTTGATTCGGCACTGGCGCAGCAGTTCGCCCGCGACATGGTGATGCTGAAGGTCTGCGGCCTGAACCCGATCGTGGTGCATGGCGGCGGCCCCCAGATCAATCGCATGCTCGACAAATTGGCGGTCAAGGCGGAATTTCGCGAGGGGCTGCGCGTCACCGACCAGGAAACCATGGACGTGGTCGAAATGGTCCTCGCCGGCTCGATCAACAAGTCGATCGTCGCCTCGATCCAGCAGGCGGGCGGACGCGCTGTCGGCATTTCCGGAAAAGACGGAAACCTTCTGGTGGCGGAGCGATTCATCAAGAAAAAGATCGATGCCAAGACGGGCAAGGTCACCGAAATCGATTTCGGCTTCGTGGGCGAACCGGCGCGGGTCAATACCGAAATCCTCCACACCATCATGAAGAGTGACGCCATTCCGGTCATCGCACCCGTGGGTGTGGGTTGGGAGGGCGAGACCTACAATGTCAATGCCGATACGGCGGCCGGCGCCATCGCCACCGCCACGCAGGCCAAGCGCCTTCTTCTGCTCACCGATGTCGCGGGCGTGCTCGACAAACACAAGCAACTGATCAGTGAACTGAAGATCGGCGACGTCGCCGGTCTCATCGCCGACGGCACGATCACCGCTGGCATGATCCCGAAGGTCGAAAGCGCTGTCGCGGTCGTCGAATCGGGCGTCGAGGGCGTCATCATCCTCGATGGGCGCGTGCCGCATTCCGTGCTCCTCGAATTGTTGACGCCGCACGGCGTGGGCACCCGTCTGTCGCGGACCGGCGTATGAACGGATTCGGCCATGTTGATACCTGGGTGTTCGACCTCGACAACACGCTCTATCCCGCTTCCTGCCGGCTGTTCGACCAGATCGACGTCAGGATGGGTGAGTTCGTGGCCCGCTTGCTCAAAGTGGACTACGCCGAAGCCAAGCGCCTGCAGAAGCAGTTGTTCTACAAGCATGGCACGACCCTCCGTGGACTGATGGTCGAGCATGGGGTCAGCCCCGACGGCTTTCTAGACTATGTACATGACATCGACCACGCGCCGGTACCAGCCAACCCCCAACTGGACCAGGCACTTCACGCGCTGCCGGGACGCAAGCTCATCTTCACCAATGGCACCGTCCGGCATGCCGAGAAAATTCTCGCACGCATCGGCATCACCCATCATTTCGGCGACATTTTCGATATCGTCCACGCCAATTTCGTTCCGAAGCCCGACGGCGCGCCCTATCGCCGCTTTGTCGAAAAAACCGGCATTGCGCCGCGTTCCTCCGCCATGTTCGAGGACATCGCCCGCAATCTGGAAGCGCCGCATGCACTCGGCATGACCACGGTGCTGGTGACCTCGCCCGACAACCATGACGCGGCCTATCTGAACGGCGACGACAAACAGCCGCACGTTCATCACGTGACCGATGATCTTGCGGGATTTTTATCCGGTATCGTTTCTTCGCGGCAGGAGCAGCATCAATGACCGACCTTCAGACGACGATCGATCAAGCCTGGGAAGAGCGCGACAAACTCACGCTCAAGACTAAAGGCGCGGTGCGCAAGGCGGTGGACAAAAGTCTGGCCATGCTGGACAGCGGCGAAGCCCGCGTCGCGGAAAAGCGCGATGGCACGTGGCACACCAACCAGTGGCTGAAGAAAGCCGTACTGCTCTCCTTCCGCCTCAACGATATGGCGCTGATCGGCGGCGGGGCGGGCAAATCGAAATGGTGGGACAAGGTGCCCTCCAAGATGGAAGGCTGGACGGCCAAGGATTTCCGCAAAGCCGGTTTCCGCGCCGTGCCCAACTGCATCGTGCGGCGCTCGGCCTATATCGCACCGGGCGTCATCCTCATGCCGTCCTTCGTCAATCTCGGCGCCTATGTCGATAGGGGTACCATGGTCGATACCTGGGTGACGGTCGGCTCCTGCGCCCAGATCGGCAAGAACGTCCATCTCTCGGGCGGCGTTGGCATCGGCGGCGTGCTTGAGCCCATGCAGGCAGGTCCGACCATTATCGAGGACAATTGCTTCATCGGCGCCCGCTCCGAAGTGGTGGAAGGCGTGGTCGTGGGCGAGGGCTCGGTCATTTCCATGGGTGTCTTTATCGGACAGTCGACAAAGATCGTGGAGCGCGATACGGGCAAGGTCCACATCGGCGCCGTGCCGCCCTATTCGGTTGTGGTGTCGGGCTCGATGCCGGGAAAACCATTCGCCGATGGATCGCCCTCTCCATCGCTCTATTGCGCGGTGATCGTCAAGCGCGTCGATGAGAAGACCAGGTCGAAAACATCCATCAACGAGTTGCTGAGGGACTGACTTACCCCCTTCCGCTTTGACCACAGTTGAGAGATAGTCGAAGGACGGGGAAATGTCGGGCCGGAAGGAATGATTGAACCATGAATATGTCGATTTTTACAAGTTTCGACGGCCGCATCGGCCGCCAGTCGTGGTGGCTGGGGTCGATCGTGCTTATCGTTCTCCAATGGGTCGTGATGTTGATTTTAAGTCTTGTCGCTGGCAGCGGCATGATGAACGCCATGGACCCCAACAATCCACAGGCGATGGGCCAGGCGATGGGGGCTTTTTCCATTCCCTTCATCATCATTGTCCTCGTCTTCCTCTGGCCCGGCCTCGCGCTCTATGCCAAGCGTTGGCATGATCGCGGCAAGTCCGGCTGGTGGACGCTGATAATGCTCGTTCCCTTCATCGGGGCGCTGTGGGCCCTCGTCGAATGCGGGTTCCTGAAGGGCACCGAAGGTCCCAACCAGTACGGACCCGATCCGGTCCCATAAAAGAAATCCCATGGCAGTTCAGAAAAACACTCCGACGGATTCCGTCCCCATTCTGCAGGCGCTGATCCGCTGCCGCTCGGTCACGCCCGCCGAGGGCGGTGCCCTGACCTATATGGAAAATCTGCTCTCCTCCCACGGCTTTGTCTGCCAGCGCCTGATCTACAAGGAGGAAGGCACGCCCGATATCGAGAATCTTTTCGCCAGGATCGGCACCAGCGGCCCGCATCTGTGTTTTGCCGGCCACACCGATGTGGTGCCGGCGGGCCGAGAGGAGGATTGGACTCATCCGCCCTTCGCGGGAGAGATCGCGGGCGGTGCGGTCTATGGCCGGGGCGCCATCGACATGAAAGGTCCCATCGCAGCCTTCGCCGCCGCCGTGATCGACCACCTTCAAAGCGGCGTCAGGCAGAAGGGCTCGATTTCGTTCCTGATCACCGGCGATGAGGAGGGCCCGGCCATCAACGGCACGGTCAAGGTGCTGCAATGGATGAAGGACAACGGTCACATTCCCGATCACTGCCTGGTGGGCGAGCCCACCTGCCCGGAAAAACTCGGCGACGCTATCAAGATCGGCCGGCGGGGTTCGCTTAGTTTCATCGTGACGGTCGAGGGCAAGCAGGGCCATGTCGCCTATCCGCTCAAGGCCGACAATCCCATCCCCAAGCTCGGCCGTTTCGTCGATCGGATTTCACTTGCCAGCCTCGATGGCGGCAACGAGCATTTCGATCCCTCGACGCTGGCCGTCACCAGCTTCGATGTCGGCAACACCGCGACCAACGTGATACCGGCGCGCGCCACGGCGAAGTTCAACATCCGCTTCAGCACCGAGCATGATTACAAGTCGCTTGAAGCATGGGTGAACACCCATGTCGCCGCGGTGAGAGACGAACTGGGTGGCAACTGGCAGGTGATCGCCAACGATCCGGCCGACGCCTTCATTACCACTCCCGGCGCGTTTGTCGGCCTCGTTCAGGACGCGGTCGAACAGGAGACGGGCATCCTGCCGAAACTCTCGACATCGGGTGGCACATCGGACGCGCGGTTCATCAAGGATTATTGTCCGGTGCTGGAATTCGGCCCCACCAATTCGACCATCCACATGACCGACGAGCGCATTCCGCTGGACGAACTGCGCGGCCTGCAGACCATCTACAGCCGCATCATCGAATCCTATTTCAGTACGCGACCTTGAGCAGATAAAGCCCATCGGGCGGAGAGACGGGACCGCAGCGCGCGCGGTCCCTGGCTTCCAGCGCCGCCTGAAGATCGCGGACCCGCCACTTCCCCTCGCCCACCAATCGGAGCGATCCCACGAACGAGCGCACCTGATTGTGCAGGAAGGATCGTGCTTCGGCGCGAATCTCGATCAGCTCGCCGTAGCGCGCCACATCCAGCCGGTCGAGCGTTTTCACCGGCGAAGCGGCCTGGCATTGGGCGGCGCGGAATGTCGTGAAATCATGCCGCCCTATCAAAGACTGCGCCGCGTCATGCATCGCCGCCGCATCGAGATCGACGGGCAGGAACCACACCTTGCCGCGGTCAAGCGCCGGGGGGCTGCGGCGATTGAGAATGCGGTAGAGATAGTGCCGGCTGGTGGCGGAGAAACGGGCATGAAAGTCATCGGCCACGGGTACCGCTTCCAGCACGCTGACGGGATAGGGCCTGACATTGCCATTGAGCGCATTGCGCAGGACGAACGGGTCCCAGCCTTTCACCAGATCGACATGCGCCACCTGGCCCAGCGCATGGACCCCGGCATCGGTACGGCCCGCACCCTGCACGATTGCCGGAGCGCCGTTGATCGTTGCCACGGCGGCTTCCATCACCGATTGCACGGACACGCCGCTGGCCTGCATCTGCCAGCCGACAAAAGGGGCGCCGTCATATTCGAGGGTGAGCTTGTAACGCGGCATCAGGACACTTTCGTCCCGGACGCAATCGCCAGTCCACGCAGAAAGGTTTCCGCCTCCATGGGCTGCCGGCCGTCGCGCTGCAGTCGCAGCAGCCGAACCGCGCCTTCGCCGCAGGCAATGGTGAGATGATCGTCAAGAACCGCGCCGGGAGATCCTTCACCCGGTGCAGTTTCGCAGGCCAGAACCTTGATGCGGTTTCCGCCCGCTTCGAACCATGCGCCCGGTGACGGGGAAAGCCCGTGAATGTGATTGCGCACCTCCACCGAAGTTTTTGCAAAAGCGATCCGCGTTTCCGCCTTTGCGATCTTCTGCGCGTAGGTCACGCCGTCTCGTGGTTGGGCCACGCAGGCGAGCGTCCCGTTCAGGACCTCGACCAGAAGGTTCGCGCCAAGTGCCGCCAGTTCGTCATGCAGCAATTGCGCGGTGGTGCTGGGCGGGATTGAAACACGCGCCATGGCGCAAATGTCCCCGGTGTCGAGTCCTTCGTCCATGCGCATGATGGAGACGCCGCTTTCGCTGTCGCCCGCCATGATCGCGCGCTGGATCGGCGCCGCACCCCGCCAGCGCGGCAGCAGCGAGGCGTGCACATTGAAACAACCGACACGTGGCGCCTCCAGCACGGCTTTGGGCAGAAGCAGGCCATAGGCAACGACAACCGCAGCATCGGCCTGCAAAGCGGCAAAGTTCCGCTGTTCCTCGATTGACGTGAGTGAAACGGGAGAGCGGACGTCGATACCGTTCGACCGCGCCACGATTTCGACGGGCGAAGGACGCAGCGCCATGCCCCGCCCCGCCTGGCGCGCCGGCTGCGTATAGGCGCAGGCAACATCGTACCCCGCAGCCAGCAGCGCCTTCAGCGATGTGACCGCGAAGTCCGGTGTTCCCATGAAGATCAGGCGCATGGGTTCAAAGCGTTCTGAGCTTCTGTGCCTTGACGAATTTCTTGACCACGCGGTCGCGCTTGAGCCGCGAGATGTGGTCGATGAACAGCACGCCGTCCAGATGGTCGATTTCGTGCTGAAGGCAGGTGGAGAGAAGCCCGGTGGCGTGCAGCTCGGCGGGCTCGCCCGTGCGGTCGAGAAAACGCAGTCTCACCTCCGAGGGCCGCGTCACCATTTCATAATAGTCGGGAATCGACAGGCAGCCTTCCTCGTAGTCGCTTTCGGCCTCGCTTCTCCAGACGACTTCCGGATTGGCGATGAACAGAGGCTGTTTCTCCTCGCCGTCTTTCGCCAGGTCCGCCACCACGAGGCGCAGCGGAACGCCGATCTGCACGCCGGCAAGCCCGATGCCCGGAGCGGCATACATGGTCTCCAACATGTCGTCCCACAGCTTTCGCGCTGCGGCATCGACACGCGCCACCGGTTTCGACACCTGCCGCAGGATCTGGTCGGGAAGGACAACGATGTCGCGGATACTCATGCAGCGCTGAAATAGGCGAGGGGGGCGAACCGGTCAATCACCCGGAGTTCAGGTAGCGACGGGTGCCGGGTGATGATAGGATCGCTCGGTTTTGCCTGATCGGCGGATAGGCGACCGGTCCGGTCAAGACCAAAGGGAGATGAGGATGGCGAAATATATCCAGCTTCTGAACTGGACCGACCAGGGTATCAAGTCGGTGAAGGATAGCCCAAAGCGGCTCGACGCGGCGCGCGAGGCAGCCAAAAAAATTGGTTGCACGATCCACAAATTCTACATGACCGCCGGGGTCCACGACATGGTGGTGATCGTCGAGGCGCCAGACGACGAGACCATGGCGAAATTCACCTTGATGCTGGGCATGGGCGGCAATCTCCGGTCCACCACGATGAAAGCCTTTTCCGAGGACAGCTACCGCAAGATCGTCGGCTCGCTGTAGGAACCGCCGATCGCGCCATGTCAGTCATCGTTATTATGCGTGACATAATACGCCAGATATAGTACGTTGGCTGAGTGATCAGGACGATCAGGGACACGGCGTCCCGGCAGTTTATTGAGGACGGGAAAAGCAAATTTTCCGGACTAGACGTCGTATTGGCCCTTCGGCGGTTGCGGCAACTGAACGCTGCCACTTCGCTTTCGGACCTTGCCGGCTTGCGTTCCGTGGGATTGCATAAAATCAAGGGCGATCTCCGGGGCTTGTGGTCGATTGACATTAACGGGCCATGGAGACTGCTGTTCAAGTTCTCCCATGGCGACGCTTTTGAGGTGCATATCGATGACCCGCACTGACATATCGGCCTTTGACGGACTTTTGCCGCCCGCTCATCCGGGCGAAATACTGGCGGAGGAATTGAAAGCGAGGGGCCTATCCGCCAATCGTGCTGCGCTTAAAATGCGCATTCCTGCCAACCGGTTGACCGCAATCGTCAAGGGCGAGCGGGCGATCACTGCCGAAACAGCCCTTCGCCTTGCGGCTCTTTTTGGCGTCGGCGCCCAGTTCTTTATGAATCTGCAGTCGCAATACGATCTCGCGGTCGCCACCAAGGACCTCGGCGCCAGGATTGCCGAAGAGGTCGAGGCCGCCTGAGGCCTTGCCTTTCTTGCGGCAAACTCCGATATAGCGGCCGGGAGGTTGGCGGCGGACGTGCCGCTCGCCAACCGGGTCAGG
>JANLYR010000467.1:0-2764 GCA_031365765.1 Hyphomicrobiales bacterium
CAATAGTCGGCCGGAACCGCGAGCCGGTGACACAAGCGGACGCGGGCAGCGGTGCTGCCCGCCGGATCAAGCTTGCCTGCCGCAACGTGTGGAAACTCTACGGAAAAAACGCTGCCGCGATGCTGCGCCAGGCGGGCGGCAAACCGACAGCGTCCGACCTGGAACGGGCGGCTCTGATCGGCGCGGTGCGCGGCGTCACCATCGAAGTTCACGAAGGGGAAATCTTCATCGTCATGGGCCTGTCGGGGTCGGGCAAATCCACCCTGCTGCGCTGTCTGTCGCGATTGATCGAGCCCACCAGCGGCGAAATCACCCTTGACGGCCGCGACCTGCTGAAGGCCAGCCCATCCGAACTGATCGAGATCAGGCGTCACAAGATGGGCATGGTGTTCCAGCACTTCGCGCTGCTGCCGCATCTGACCGTGCTCGAAAACGTCGCCTTCCCGCTGTCGATCCAAGGCATTGCCAAAGCCCAGCGCGAGGCCCGCGCCCGGGCGATGATCGACCTGGTCGGCCTGAATGGGCGCGAGCGGCATTTCCCCGGCGAACTGTCGGGAGGCCAGCAACAGCGCGTGGGCATTGCCAGGTCGCTTGCCGTCGAGCCTGAAATCTGGTTTCTCGACGAACCCTATTCGGCGCTCGATCCTCTCATCCGCCGCGAAATGCAGAGCGAGCTGATCCGGCTGCAGAGTGTCCTCAAGAAAACCATCGTCTTCATCACCCATGATTTCGATGAGGCCATCCGCCTCGCCGACCGGATCGCCATCATGAAGGACGGCGAGATCATCCAGGTGGGGACGCCCGAGGAACTGGTCATTCGTCCGGCGACGGACTATGTGGCGGAGTTTACCCGCGATGTGAACCGGGCCAAAGTGATGTCGGCGAAAAGCCTGATGGGATCGGTGTCGGCGGGCAGCGGGAAATTGCAGAAGATCAGCGGGACGGCGAAGATCGCGAGTTTCGCACCCGCCATCATCGAGGCGGGAAAGCCCTTCGCGGTGGCCGGGGAGGACGGGCGCATTGTGGGCGAAGTCACGCCGCGGGCGGTGATCGATCTCCTGTCCGGCAAGGACCGCGAGGTGCCAGCGTGAGCGAGGTCACATTGCAGGGCTCCGATACGAAACCGGTGATGAGCGGCGGCGTCATGGGGCTGCTTCTGCTCGCCCTGATCGCAGTGTCGGCCGTCATGCTGCATAATCTGCTGCCGGCCGCGACGCAGTATCCCGACGGCCTGATCATTCCGGTGCGCGACATCGTTTCGGCCGCGATGACCTGGGCCAAGGCCAACCTGCTGTGGTTCACGCGCTCGATCACGGCGGTGTTCGACGTGCCTCTGCGCATGGCTTTCGGCATTCTCGCCAAGGGTTTCAAATTCGGCGCCGGCGCGGAAGCATTCGTGGTGCCGCGCCTGTCATGGTTCGGCGTCTGCCTCGTCATGGGGTGGCTCGGCTATCTTTATGGCGGCTTGCGGCTGGCGGCACTTGCGGGCCTGAGTTTCCTGGCGCTCGCGGTGTTCAAGCTGTGGGACAACTCCATGCTGACCCTGGCACTGATCGTCATCTGCGTGCCGTTCTGCGTTCTGACCGGCCTGCTGCTTGGCATCTGGGCCTATTACGCGCCGCGCGCCAGCACGCTGTTCATCCAGCCGGCACTCGATCTCATGCAGACCATGCCGACCTTCGCCTATCTGATCCCGATGCTCATTCTGTTCGGCGCCAGCCCGGTGTCCGCATTGCTTGCCACCGGATTGTTCGCCACGCCCCCCATGGTGCGCGCCACGCTGCTGGGGCTCAACAAGGTGCCGCCGGAGATCAAGGACTTCGCCCAGATGGCGGGATGCACGGGCACGCAGACCCTGTGGCGGGTGCTGATCCCGGCGGCCAAGCCGTCGTTGATGCTGGGTGTCAACCAGGTCATCATGCTGGCGCTCAATATGGTCATCATCTCGTCGATGATCGGCGCAGGCGGACTTGGCTACGACGTATTGCTGGCGCTCCGGGCGCTCAAGATCGGGCAGGCGATGGAAGCGGGCCTCGCCATCGTCATCATCGCCATCGTGCTCGACCGCCTCAGTCAGGCCATCGCACACCGCCGGCCGGAGGCACTGCAGGCCCGCTCCACCCTCTTGGCGCGGCATGGCAATGTGCTGCTGGCCTTGGCGGTGCTGGCCGCCACGACTATCGCGGGCCTGGTCATTCCGGCGCTCAATAAGTTTCCCGACCAGTTCACTTTGACCACGGCGCCGTTTTGGAAAGCCGGCATCGACTGGCTCACCATCAACTGGTTCGATGCGATTGAGGCGGGGCGCACCTTCGTGCTGCTCAATTTCCTCAATCCCTTGCGGCGTCTGTTCGAGGCGCTGCCATGGTTCGGCGTCACGCTGGCTCTGGCGCTTGCGGGCTGGCGGCTGGGCGGCGGCGCGCTGGCCTTGATGGCCGGTCTGCTCAGCGCCTTCTGTGCCGCGACCGGTTTGTGGCTGCCCGCCATGCAGACGCTCTATCTGTGCGGCGCCTCGGCCCTTGTGGCATCGGCCATCGGAATTCCAATCGGATTGTGGAGCGCCCGGAGCGACCGGGTGCAGTCGGTGGTGATTCCCGTCATCGACACCCTGCAGACCATTCCGTCCTTCTGTTTCATCATTCCGGTTGTCATGTTGTTCCGGGTGGGCGATGTCACCGCGATGATCGCCACCGTCGCTTTCGCCGTGGTGCCCGCCATCCGCTACACCAATCACGGCATAAGACAGGTCCCGCACCAGTTGATC
>JANLYR010000476.1:0-4499 GCA_031365765.1 Hyphomicrobiales bacterium
ATGATTGCGCTGGACGCCGAGGTCGAAACCGACCGGCGCAAATTTCCCTTTGCCGAACTGCACAGGACATCGGCCGAACCGCATGTCGAAACAATTCTCGAACCCGGAGAAATGATCCGGTTTCTGACTGTTCCGAAGGGCGATTTCCGCCGCTCGCTCTATCTGAAAATCCGCGATCGCGAGTCGTATCAGTTCGCGCTCACCTCGGTGGCGCTGGCTCTCGAGCTCGAGGGAGAGCAAGTTTCACGCGCGAGGATTGCGTTGGGAGGCGTCGCCTACCGGCCGTGGCGCGCCACTTCGGCCGAAGCAGCACTTGAAGGACAAGTGCTTGACGAGGCTGCCGCGACCAAGGCGGCGGACGCGGCTTTCGCGGAAGCCAAAGGCTACGGACACAACGACTTCAAGATCGCAACCGGCAAGCAGACGCTGGTACGCGCGCTGCTGGAAGCCAAGGCCATGGAGATTTGACATGAGCAGTTCAGCCACGCCCGCTCCGCAAGAAAACATGGGTAAGCCCGAACCCCGGCTCGATGCGCGCGCCAAAGTGACGGGTGCGGCGCGCTACGGCGCCGACCAGCCGGTGATGAATCCGGCCTATGCATGGTTGGTCACGAGTTCGATTGCGCGGGGACGCGTAAAAAACATCGATCTCAGCGCCGCGCAAACCATTCCCGGCATCCTCCATATCATGACGCATGAGAACCGGCCGCCCTTGGGCGAGTTCAAGTTCATCGGCGTTGGCGGTGAAGCGATGACGGCGAAGCCGCCGCTCGCCAGCGACCGCATAGATCATGAAGGAGAAATTGTCGCTCTGATCGTGGCGGAGCGTTTTGAAGACGCACGCGAGGCCGCCTACAAGGTCAAAGTCAGCTACGAGGAGGAGAAGCCATCGGCCGGATTTGATTCCGCCGGCGCTGAAATCCGCGAAGCCAAGGCCGCCAACCCACAACATGAAGACCCAAAGTCGGGAGATGCCGAGGGGGCTTTCGCCAGGGCTCCTGTCAAAGTCGATTTCGAATATGAAACCCCGACACAGCATCACAACGCCATCGAGCTCTTTGCCACAACATGCGTTTGGGCGGGAGACGAGCTTACGATTTACGAGCCCAGCCAGTTCGTGACGGGTCTGCAGAACGGGCTGGCCCGCGAAATCATGGTCGATCCGGGCAACGTCCGCGCCCTTTCGCCATTCATTGGCGGTGCTTTCGGAGGCAAGGCATCGATCACTCCACGCACCAGCCTGGTGGCGGTCGCAGCGAAGATGCTCGGACGTCCCGTCAAACTCGTGGTGCCGCGAGACCAGGGCTTTACCACCGCAACCTACCGCGCCGAAACGCGGCATCATGTGAGACTGGGTGCGGAAAAGGACGGCAAGCTCACCGCCTATCTGCACGAAGCCTGGGAAGTGACATCGCGGCCCGACGACTATGTCGTGGGCGGCAACAAGAACACCGTGGCGATGTATGCGACCCCCAATGTCTGGACCAAGGTCCATCTGGTGAAGGCCGACCGCAATACTCCCGGCTTCATGCGCTCGCCGCCGGAACTGCCCTACATGTATGCGTTGGAAGCGGCGATGGATGAGATGGCGATTGCCCTCGACATGGATCCCGTGGAGTTCCGCCGAAAGAACGACACCGATAAAAATCCGACCAACGGTGCTCCCTATACCAGCCGGTCGCTGATGAAATGCTATGACGAAGCGGCGAAGACCTTCGGATGGGACAAGCGCAGTGCCGCCACGGGATCGATGCGCGATGGCGATTGGCTGATCGGCTGGGGCTGTGCAACGGCTTGCTATCCGACGCAGATGGCACCGGCCGTGGCGCGCGTGCAATTCACCGCCGATCAAAAGGTGCGGGTGCAAATTGCATCGCACGATGTCGGCACGGGTGCCTATACGGTGATCGGCCAGATGGCAGCGGAACTGCTCGGCGCTGAAATGAAAAATGTGAAGGTCGAGCTGGGCGATTCGCGGCTTCCACCCGGAGCGATCGCGGGAGGTTCGATCAGCACGGCCAGCAGTTGTTCGGCCGTCAAGATCGCCTGCGAGGCGATTATTCGCACGCTGGCCGGAACGAAAACAGCCGATGGCGTCGTGCTTGACGCGGGCGTGATCAAGCTGCCTGGCGGAAAGACAAAGGATATCGCCAAGGCGTTTGAAAAACTTGGCAAGGGCGCCATCGAGGAAGTGGGCGAATTTGTACCCAAGGGCTCGAAGCCCGGAGCTCTCGCCGGTGCCTATAAAGGTCAGGTAGGAATTGTCGGTGGCGCGGGAGAGACCTCGACCATGTTCGCCTTTGGGGCCGAATTCGTCGAAGTGCGCGTGCATCGCCGCACAAGGGAAATCCGGGTGCCGCGCATCGTCGGGGCCTTCGCCGGCGGGCATATCAAAAATACCAGGACGGCGAACAGCCAGTATCTCGGTGGTCTGGTGTGGGGGATTTCCTCCGCTTTGCATGAGGAAACCGAGATCGACCGCCGCGTGGCACGCTACGTCAACGACAATCTGGCGGAATATCTGGTGCCGGTGAATGCCGACATTCAGGATGTGCAGATCATCATGGTGCCGGAAGTCGATAAGGAGGTTAATCCCGCAGGGATCAAGGGCATCGGCGAGCTTGCCAATGTGGGCACCGCCGCGGCGATCGCCAATGCCGTCTATCATGCGACGGGCATTCGCGTCCGCAAGCTGCCGATCCGGCTGGAGAAACTCGCCGTCTAGGCTGGTGACGCGGCGCGGCCATCCTGCTCGATCGTCCAGCTGTGTTCGATCTTGGCCGTCTTGCCGAACATGATCGAGGCCGAGCAGTATTTCTCGGCCGAGAGATTTATCGCTCTTTCCACTGCGGCGGGTTTGAGGTCACGACCGCGCAAACGGTAGGTTATCTTGACATGCGTGAAGACCTTCGGGTCTTCGGGCGCGCGTTCCGCCTCCAGACTGACATCGCAGGCGGTCACTGTCTCGCGCGATTTCTCCAGGATGTGGACGACGTCAAAGGCCGTGCAGCCGCCGAGCCCCAGCAGCAGCATCTCCATCGGGCGCACCCCGATGTCGCGCCCGCCCGATTCCGGCGAACCATCCATGACCACGGCATGGCCCGATCCGCTTTCGCCAACGAAGGCTCGGCCGTCGAGCCACTGTACCCTTGCTTTCATTGCGTTCTTCTCCGATCTGGCGCTAATTACGGGCATTCTAGCGGGGCCGTACAATGGGGTACAGCCAGGTGCTCGGTAACGCCGTTTTCAAGGTCTCGATACGGGCCTGATGGGATCGACGCCTTGCCAGAATTAAATTTCACCAAGGGGTTCACAAGTGGCGCCATGATTGCTACATAGCGCACTTCGATGACGCGGGATGGAGCAGCCCGGTAGCTCGTCAGGCTCATAACCTGAAGGTCGTTGGTTCAAATCCAGCTCCCGCAACCAAATTCGCCCGCTAAGTCAAATACTTAGCGGGCGGTTTGCTTCCTGGCACATGCTTTTGAATCGGGACAGGAAGCACTGTGGAAGCAAGAGGGCGCGTAATCCTCAGAGATTTAGCGAGGTAGTGTGAGAGCAGCTTAAAATTCGGGGCCCCGCAAAAGTTGGCTTCCACGTCCACAGCGCTGTGACATCGAAGATATGCGGCTTGTACGCCTGAGACCGAGGGCACGGACAGTCGCTGGTCGTTTGGCCCATGGCTTCGCCCGCCTAGGCAGTTCGCGCGGCGGGCGAGTTCCTATCGGGCGAAACCCCCTGCCGCGTTGATCACGCCGGGTTAAGTTGACCGAACACCTGGGCGTAGGTGCCCTTTGCCTCCGCGTCCCGCAGCCGCCTGACCCGTTCAACACAAATCTCCATCATAGAAGGTTCGGCCTTCAGCAGCGCCATGCTTTCGTGGATGTAGTCCTCAAGGCTCATGGCATTGGCGTTCGATCTTGAAGACGGCATCAGGTCTGTCGCCACCGCCGGCGGCGGCAGTTCGATCACCCGTACCGATGTTTTGCGCAACTGGTAGCGCAACGACTGCGAGTAGGAATGCATCGCCGCCTTGGTTGCGCTGTAAGTTGGGGTCAAGGCCAGCGGCACGAAAGCAAGCCCAGACGTCACATTGATGACCGTTGCCTCCGCCTGCTGCTGGAGATGCGGCAGCAGAGCGGCGGTCAGACGGATCGGGCCCAGGAGGTTGGTGGCGATCATCGCTTCGGCATCGCCAAGTTCGACGGGATTTGCCGTAAGTGCTTCCGCCCGCATGATGCCTGCATTGTTGATCAGGACGTTAAGCGTGGGATGATCCTTGACGACCCGGGTCGCAAAGGATCGGATCGCCGCCGCGTCTTTGACGTCGAGCAATGCGAAGCCCATCCCGGGATTTGCGGCGGCAGTCTCCTGCAGTACCTTCTCCCGGCGGCCGACGATGATGATCTGGTTGCCTTTCGCGTGAAAGGCTTCGGCAAGACCGCGCCCGATGCCGGCACCGCCGCCTGTGATGAGAATTGTATTGTTGCAAATATTCA
>JANLYR010000001.1:0-1642 GCA_031365765.1 Hyphomicrobiales bacterium
GCGCCAACCGCCATCGAAGCGAAGATCGCCAGCGGAATGACGATGGGCCACGGCAGGAAATCGAGCCCTAGTCCCACCGCCGCGGCACCCACGCCCGCCATATAGGCCTGGCCTTCGCCACCGATATTGAACAGCCCGGCATGGAAGGCAACCGCGACAGCAAGCCCGGTGAACACGAAGTTCGTTGCGTAATAGAGAAGATAGCCCCAGCCCTTCAGCGAACCCACCGCGCCATTGAGCATGATCCACATGGCTTCCAGCGGATTTTCACCGATGATGATGACGACGAGGCCCGCCACCAGCAGCGCCACGAAAAGATTGAGCAGCGGGATCAGTGCCACGTCCACCCAGGCCGGCAATTCGCCGCGTCCGCCGATCATCATGCCGCATCCTTCGATACGCCGGCCATGAGGAGGCCAAGCTCGCGCTCGTCGGCATCGGGTCCGCGCTCGCCCATGATCTTGCCTGCGAACATCACCAGGATACGGTCCGACAGTGAACGGATTTCATCGAGTTCGACGGAGACGAGCAGCACGGCCTTGCCCTCGTCGCGCAGCTGGATGATGCGCTTGTGGATGAATTCGATGGCGCCGATGTCGACGCCTCGCGTCGGCTGGCCCACGAGCAGCAGATCGGGATTGCGCTTGATCTCGCGCGCGATGATGATCTTCTGCTGGTTGCCGCCGGAAAATTTCGAACACTTGAGAAACGGATCGGGCGGGCGGACGTCGAATTCCTGCATTTCGGCGCGGGCCCTCGCCACCACCTTGTCGCGGTCGAGCCGAAAACCCTCGCCCAGCATGTCGTCGCGATGCCAGCCGAGGATCGAAGATTCCGCCGCATCGAAGGATCCGATGAGGCCGCGGTGCTGGCGGTCCTCGGGCACATGGGCAATTCCCTCGTCGCGCACGTGGCGCGGGTCACCCAGGATGCCGATGTCCTTGCCTTCAAAGATCACCTGCCCCGATGTTGGCCTGACGATGCCGCAGATGACATCGAGCAATTCCGACTGGCCATTGCCCGACACGCCGGCAATGCCGACGATCTCGCCGGCGCGCACGGTGAATGACACGTTGTCGACACGCGGCGTTCCCTTGCGGTCTTTCCACGTCAGATTTTTTACATCGAGGACCACTTGCCCGGGCTTGGCCTTGCCCTTTTCCACATGCAACAGCACATGGCGCCCCACCATGAGTTCCGCCAGTTCCTCGACACTCGTGTCCTTCGTATCGCGCGTCGCCACCACTTCGCCGCGCCGCATGACAGATACCTTGTCGGTAATCGCCATGATCTCGCGCAGCTTGTGGGTAATGAGAATAACGGTCTTGCCCTCGTCGCGGAGTGTGCCGAGTATCCGAAAAAGATGATCAGCCTCGTCCGGCGTCAGCACGCCGGTGGGCTCGTCGAGGCTCAGTGTTTCAGCGCCCTTGAATAGAGCTTTCAGGATTTCAACGCGCTGCTGCAGCCCGACGGGAAGCTCGCCGACGATCGCATCGGGATCGTCATCCATTTCATATTCATGTGCGAGGCGCGCCAGTTCGGTGCGTGCCTTGCCGAGTGCCGGCCCGATCAGCGCGCCACCCTCGGCGCCGAGCACGACATTTTCCAGAACGGTGAAGGGATCGACCAACATGAAGTGCTG